>JBEBWA010000008.1:0-115643 GCA_040392465.1 Flavobacterium suncheonense | reverse complement strand
ATTACTAATAAAATACTATTTCAATCGTAATCCTTACAAATCATTTATTCAATATTCTAAAATGCTATTATTTAGTACCCAATAAGAACCTCATATCAACTTAACTAAATCATTCATAATCAAAATAAACTAAATCAAGAAGATATTACCCCCGATTGTCAGAACTTTGTAGCTTAATAACGTACTTCTAAGGAACGTTAATGCTGGACATAGTTCTAAAATAACTGCTGCCACACTTCTTGTCGCTTTAGGAATTATCTACGGGGATATCAGAACGGGTCTTCTATATCCTTTTAAAGCTATACTTAGTAGTAAAGAAATCTCAGAATAATTAAGTTTTGAGAGGATTTTTTAGCAATTCAATAGACTTTAAATTTATTGTTCTAGAAAAATATCTTTGTATTAAAATTACTTCACTCTAAAAGACCGAATAATCTTAGATGCGTATTTCTTCCTAAAACAATTTGCCCACAAAGACCAAGATGCCTTCGGATTAGACAAAAAAGCGATGTATTACCCGAACAATTTCCAGTTGTTTTCCAACCTATTAAACACATCCGTTTAAGCAGAAAAGAATAAATTCAATTCTTATTACATAAAGAATCAGAATTAATATTCTCTTACTTAATAATTTATATCTTTCAACCTACAAATAATTTTACAGTCCTATTAAAAACAAAAAAAGCCCAGAAATTCTAGGCTTTTATAAGACTTCTAAGAGAGTTTATTTTTATTTGATAAATTACTTCGCTACGTTTACCGCTCTGGTTTCTCTGATTACAGTTACTTTTACTTGTCCTGGATAGGTCATTTCTGTTTGAATTTTTTGAGAAATCTCAAATGATAAGTTGGCTGCTTTTTCGTCAGAAACTTTTTCGCTCTCTACCAATACGCGTAGTTCACGACCCGCCTGAATAGCATAGGCATTTTTTACTCCTTGAAAACCGTACGCAATATTCTCAAGATCTTTCAAACGCTGAATATATGAATCCAAAACTTGACGTCTAGCTCCTGGTCTAGCTCCTGAAATTGCATCGCATACCTGAACGATAGGAGAAAGCATACTTGTCATCTCAATCTCATCGTGGTGAGCTCCGATAGCATTGCAAACTTCTGGTTTTTCACCATATTTTTCAGCCCATTGCATTCCTAGAATTGCGTGTGGAAGTTCACTTTCTGTTTCTGGAACTTTTCCTATATCGTGTAACAATCCTGCTCTTTTAGCCATTTTTGCATTCAAACCTAATTCAGCAGCCATAATTCCGCATAATTTGGCCACTTCGCGAGAGTGGTGCAATAAATTTTGCCCGTAAGACGAACGATATTTCATTCTACCTACAGTTTTGATGAGTTCTGGGTGTAGTCCGTGAATTCCCAAATCAATTACGGTACGTTTTCCTACCTCTATGATTTCGTCATCAATTTGCTTAGCTGTTTTAGCTACTACTTCTTCGATTCTAGCAGGGTGAATACGACCATCTGTCACTAATTTATGAAGTGCCAATCTCGCTATTTCTCTACGAACTGGATCAAAACACGAAAGAATAATTGCCTCTGGGGTATCATCTACGATTATTTCTACTCCAGTAGCTGCTTCTAAAGCTCTGATGTTTCTTCCTTCGCGTCCAATAATTCTACCTTTTACATCATCTGATTCAATATTGAATACAGAAACACAGTTTTCGATAGCCTCTTCTGTACCAACTCTTTGAATAGTGTTGATAATTACCTTTTTAGCTTCTTGTTGAGCTGTTAATTTTGCCTCTTCTAGAGTATTTTGAACAAAAGACATTGCTTCGGTCTTAGCTTCATTTTTAAGACTTTCTAACAATTGTTCTTTTGCGTCTTCTGCAGAAAGTCCGGCAATAACCTCTAATTGTTCTATTTGACTTTTATGGAGTTTGTCAACTTCTTCTTGCTTTCTTTCCAGAGCTACTACCTTGTGGTCATAGTCTTCAATTTTTTTCTCTATATCTTCGTTTAGTTTTTTACTTCTAGCAAGTTCATTTGATACTTGAGACTCTTTATCACGAGTTCGTTTTTCGGCTTCTGCTATTTTCTTTTCACGGTTTAGAATTACCTGTTCGTGCTCTGCTTTTAATTCAATAAATTTTTCTTTTGCTTGGAGAATTTTGTCTTTCTTAATGGCTTCCGATTCAATTTTAGCGTCTTTTAGTATTGCTCCAGCTTCTTTTTTGGCATTTTTAATATAACTAGAAGCATTGTTTTTTTCTAGGTATTTTGCAGCCGCAAAACCCAAAATCAATCCTACTACTGAGCAACCAATTATTAATAGTGTACTGTCCATTTTTGATAATTTTCTGTAAAGTGTTTATATAAAAAAGCCTGCACAAGGAATGACTGAATAAACTCGTAAGGACAAGTTTTAGGCTAACTTGCAGGTCAAATTTCTGTTTCAAGAACAGCCTATTTTTGCTACAACGATTCACCTATTTTAATTTGTAAGTGTTGAGTTTATCAATAAATAATCCTAATGCAGGCAGTGTTTTTTTCTGTTTAAGAACGTTCTAGATACGCTGAAAGCAAGTCACTCATTTCTATAATTTTATTCTGAGTGTCTTCGCTTACCGATACGGTATCTATTGTTTTTTGTTCGATTTGAGAAGCAAATTGCAAAGCACACATAGCAAGTACATCTTGTTTATCTCTTACTGCATAGTTTTGTTCAAACTGCTTAATCATAGCATCAATTTTTTTAGAAGCTGTCCGAAGGGCCTCTTCTTGAGAATAATCCACTGTTAAGGGATAAACTCGGTCTGCAATTGATATTTTAATTTTTAGTTTTTCGCTCATTACTAATCAGAAAGTTGTGCTATACAATAATCTATCTCACGAATAATCGAATTTATTTTAATTTTTGTTTCTCTTTTAAAATCTTCACTGCCCAACAATGCATTGGCTGTTTTTAGAGTTTCAATCTGACTTTTCAGATGATTCATCTCATCTTCTGTTTGTTGAAATCTGTCTTGATAAAAAGACAACTCCGAACGAAGTGATTGATTTACTCTCTTCAATTCCTCTGTCTTGGCAATCATTTTTTTAATCATGCCCTCAAGCCCATCAACAATCTTTACGATATCACTCATAAAAACATTTCACATTATGATTTACAAAATTACAATTTTAGTAGTTAATCCACAATTTTTTTTTCTTTTTTATCTCATTAAATAATTCTAAATTTGGAGGTAAGAGGTTTTTCAAAAAACATTTTGAGCTAACAAGTTAAATTTTCGGGAATTAAGTTTGAAAATATGTTTTTTTAATTTGTATATTTGCAGGCCAAAAAAACAAATAACACTTTTAATTATATATCAAAATGACAAAAGCAGATATCGTAGCGAAAATCTCTGAGAAACTAGGGTTAGAGAAAAATGAAGTACAGGCTACAGTAGAATCTTTTATGGAAGAAGTTAAAACTTCATTAGAGACGGGAGACAATGTTTATTTAAGAGGTTTCGGAAGTTTTATCATCAAGACTAGAGCTGAAAAAACAGGAAGAAACATCTCTAAAAACACTACTATTAAAATTCCTGCGCACAACATCCCTGCTTTCAAGCCTGCGAAAGTGTTTGTAGAAAGCGTGAAAAAAAACACAGAAGTTCCTGTAAACTAATTAGATTATTAACCGAAATACTTACATATTATGCCAAACGGTAAAAAAAGAAAAAGACATAAGATAGCGACTCACAAACGTAAAAAGAGATCTAGAGCTAATCGTCATAAAAAGAAAAAGTAGTCTAGTACTACTTTTTCAATTTTATTTTAAGTTCTTTGAAAAAAGGTTCAAGACGATTTTCGCTTGTACCTTCGGGTTTAAACCTGTAAAAATTATTAATCCATCTATGCTCTTGTTTTGATTTTTTAAATTAAAACTGTTTAAATTTAAATCAGCATGGATAAAAATTTGCAGCAATGAATAAAGAATTGATTGTAAGAACCGATTCTGATGCGGTAGATTTTGCCTTATTAAAAGATGGAAAACTAATAGAATTACACAAAGAAGAGGAAAAACAAGAAACTGGCAACTCCTTTAATGTTGGAGATATTTTTCTTGCAAAAATTCGTAAACCAGTGGCGGGGCTCAATGCAGCATTCGTAAATATCGGATACGAAAAAGATGCCTTCCTTCATTATCACGATTTAGGACCCAACCTTCCTTCTTTGATGAAATTCATTAAACTTGTAAGCACAGGTAAAACAAAAGATTTCTCACTCAAAAACTTTTCTTTCGAAAAAGAAATCAATAAAGATGGAGTTGTCACAGACGTATTAAGTGCTAATCAGTCTATTTTGGTACAAGTAGTAAAAGAACCTATTTCGACCAAAGGACCTCGTATTAGTTCTGAAATTTCGCTTGCCGGAAGATATGTAGTGTTAATCCCTTTTTCAGACAGGGTTTCTATTTCTCAAAAAATAGAATCTAAAGAAGAAAAAGAGCGGCTAAAGCGACTTGTACAATCAATAAAGCCAAAAGGTTTTGGAGTTATTATCAGAACGGTAGCAGAAGGTAAAAAAGTAGCGGAACTAGACAAAGACTTACAGAATCTATTAAATAAATGGATTGCTATGAGTAAACTAATCCCCGTTGCACACCAACCATCAAAAGTTCTGGGAGAAGTAAACAGAGCTTCTTCTATTTTGAGAGATGTTTTCAACGATTCATTTACAGGAATCTATGTAGATGACGAAGAATTGTACTATCAAACTAAAGAATATCTACAAGAAATTGCACCTGAGAAAGCTTCTATTGTAAAGCATTATCAGTCTAAAGAACTCCCTTTATTTGAGAAATATCATATCGAAAGACAAATTAAAACTTCTTTTGGGCGCACAGTTTCTATGAACAAAGGGGCTTATTTGGTGATTGATCATACTGAAGCACTTCACGTGATTGATGTAAACAGCGGAAATCGCTCAAATAAATCTCAAAATCAAGAAGAGACTGCCTTAGAAGTAAACATGATTGCAGCCTCCGAGATTGCAAGGCAACTTCGCTTAAGAGATATGGGTGGAATTATTGTTGTCGATTTCATTGATATGCAAAATACAGAGAACCGTAAAAAATTATACGATTTTTTGAGAGAAGAAATGAGTGACGACAAGGCGAAACACAAAATTTTGCCTCCGAGTAAATTCGGACTTATTCAGATAACCAGACAAAGAGTTCGTCCTGAAGTAAATATCAAAACTGAAGAGACAGATCCGAATAACGCAAATGGAGAAATTGAAGCTCCGATTCTGATTATCGACAAAATCAGGACAGATTTAGAAAGCATTGTGCAGAATCACAAAAAGATAATTCTCAACGTACATCCTTTTGTGGCTGCATACTTAACCAAAGGTTTTCCATCCTTGCGTACGAAATGGTTTTTCGAACATAAAAAATGGATAAAAATTATACCCCGTGATGCTTACACGTATTTAGAATACCATTTCTTTGATGAAAAAGGAGATGAAATTACCGATTAGAAAAAAAACGCTTACTCAGATGAGATAAGCGTTTTTTTATTTACATAATGTCCCGTCCTTTAATCGAGTAAAGCACTAATTTATAGCACCCTGTGAATCTTTACAAAATTCTTTTTATAATAACTTTCTTTAGTAGAAGATACTATCACTCCTAATTTAACTGACGAATGAACGAACTTGATTTCGTCTTTATCTACTTCTGTTATAATTCCAACATGATTGATGCGTTTACCTCCATTGGTAATAAAAAAAATCAAATCACCCCTTTGTGCTTCTGAATCTTTTATTTTATAGCCATATTGTGCCATATCATATGAAGAGCGAGGCAAAGTGATGTCAAATTTTTTAAATGACGTAAAAACTAGTCCAGAACAATCAAAACCTGCTTTGGTAGTTCCTCCTGCTCTATATTTGCTTCCTAAATTAGCCATGGCAACTTCTATAATCTCATCTGCTAACTCTAAACTAGTATCACTATCTAAATTTATGTCATTTGTGATTGCTATAGGAAAATCAACTTCTTCCTGATAAACATTATCCAAATCACTAGCACTTATTTTATTATCTTTAGTTTTAGTGGTGTTTTGAGGAGGATTATTTCTATTATTAGCCTGATTTTTATATTTCGTTCCCGCACAAGAAGTTACTATCAAATACAAAAACAGCGTTACTACAATCGACTTTCTCATTTAATTTTTCGAGTTTTCAAGAGTTCTAAAATTTTGTTTTCAACTTCTAAACTATCCCATTTTTCTGCAATATCCTCAATTTGCATCACTTGGTCCATAATCTCTTTTTGCTCATCTCCTATTTGCAATGCCTCACTATAGGTCTTATCGCTCGAAAAAGTCACCATACTATACAAAGGTTGCCACATTTCTGGGTGTTTATCCGAGAATGATTTTTCGATTTTTTTACGAAGCAAGAAACTTTTATCTGCCGTATCAGAACTCATTTCCATAAAATTACGATACGAAAGTTCTGCAATAGCATCAGCATTAGGCTTGCGTTCTTTTTCATATTCTTTGAAAATTGTTTCCCAGTCATCTCCATACTTCTGCATCATTTGATTTAAAACCGTAATATCTTCCATCCCTGCATTCATTCCGTGACCATAAAACGGAACAATAGCATGCGAGGCATCTCCAATGAGCGCCACTTTGTCTTTATATGTCCAAGGGAAACACCTCATAGTGACCAAATAACTCGTTGGGTTTTTGAAGAAATCCTCTACTAGTTTTGGCATCACATCAAGAGTGTCAGGAAACTTTTCTTGAAAAAAACGTTTAACGTCCTCTTTAGTTTGTAGCTTTTCGAATGAATTTTCCCCTTCAAAAGGCATAAATAAAATGGCGTTAAAACTTCCATCTAGATTCGGCAAAGCAGACAACATATATTCTCCACGTGGCCAGATATGAAGTGAGTTTTTATCTATGATAAAATCTCCGTTAGCATCAGCCGGAATATTTAACTCTTTGTAACCTATAGACAGAAATTCTTGCGAATAATTGAACATACTCTGACGTTGCATTCGGTGACGAACTCTTGAAAAAGCTCCATCTGCTCCAAAGACTATATCAAAACTTACATCCTGCCACTCTCCTCTTTCGGTCTCCCCTATATGAAGTGTAGCTGTAGGAAGTGATACATCCCATATTTTTTGTTCAAAGAAAAAATCTACTCCAAACCCTTCTGCAATATCTATCATTTTTCGATTGAGTACTCCTCTAGAAATCGAATAAATAGCCTCCCCTTCTTTTCCGTAATATTGAAAATTGACAGGGTTTTCTCCTATATGAATGGCTCTTTTTTCCATTGGAATTGCAATCTCCTTAATTTCGTCTGCTATTCCGATATATTCTAAAGCTCTCCAACCTCGATTTGACATAGCTAAATTGATAGAGCGACCTGAAAACTCAATAGTTCTAATATCAGGACTTCGGTCATAAACCGATACTTTGTGTCCTGCTTTTTTAAGGTAAATTGCAAGTAGTGTACCGACTAATCCCGAACCTACAATTGCAATATTTTTTTGTTTCTGCATTCGTTTATGACCTTATATAAAAGACAAATATAAGGATTTTTATCTTTGAACTCTCGCCTAATATATATAAAACCTAAACAATAAAGCCGAGCTTTAAAAACTCGGCTTTATAACTAAAACTAATAAAAAACTATTATAATAATTCGTATTGGAAAGTTGGATGTCCTCTTTCTTCATTTTCTAGAGCACCTCCTGTCATTTTAATTTTATATAGATTTCCGGCAGTATCTTTCAACACATAAAAAATATCCAATTTCAATACAAACTGAGATATAGGGAATCCATCTGGTCCTTGAGCGCTAGTTCCTCTCCAAGATGAACCAATTCCTCTTTGATCTTCTATGAATTTAGAATTATCTACATTACTTAAAGAGAAATTTTCGTAAGAGATATCATTTGTAGAAACACTATAAACCAAAGCTCCACCTCTACTGTTATTAGTGACAAAATCAGGATAAAAATAAGGCAGTGGTGTACCAAAGTTTACCACATTCGTAAATGTAGTAAAATTGATATCCCATTTATCTTTTTCAGGTTCCACATTTACTACAGAATTTGAATTAAAACTAAAGAACGAAAAGTTATAAGCTCCATTTTTAGCAATAGAAACTTCGTTATAAGTTGTTGCGCTCAAATCAGCATATTGCAATTTATATCCTGTCCCATCCTTTAATATTCTTACTTTTTTCCAACCTCTATGCGGACCATTATCAACTGCAACGGATCCTAAAGCTGGAGAAGAATCAGATGGACTATTTCCTAAATTGATTAAGTAAACATAGTTATCGTTCTCATTATCAGAAATTTCAGCAATTGTAGTTCCTGTAATTAATCCTGAAGGATCATCTACTTGATTTGCATTTCCTGCACCTTGTGAAATAAGCATTGAGCTATCTTCGGATAATACTAAAGACATATCTGTATTTTCCATTGATTTAGCTGACATTTTAACCGAATTGTTCAAAATTACTCTAAAATCACTTCCAGAATAAAATCCTAAATCCCAAGAAATTCTTGGAACAGTAGTCATAGCGCCACTACTCAAATCAATATAAACTTGATTGGCTTGACTTGGTCCTCCAACTTCAGGTGACAACGAATTTCCTACTAGTGCGCTTTCGTTAAAATTTAAAACTGTAGTGGTATTACCTATTATCTCATATCCTGTAGTAACATTAGCAATAGTAAACTCTACATTTTTTATTTGCCCTTCAACAGCAGGAATTAATTTATTGAAATCAAAAGTTACTTGTGAAACTCCTGAATCAAACTCTACATTTAAAATAGACGAAGAACCAGCAGGATTGGTGGTATAATCCACTCCATAATCAGCTTCGGTTTCTACAATATTAAGTGTAATAGTCCCTGCAGAAGTAGTGGGTTTAGAAAATGAAATTACTACAGGAGTCACTTCGTTAGTAAGATTAACCGAAGGAGTTGCAAAACTTATCGAAGTTGCTCCTCCTGTATTGTTGTCATCATCACTACAAGCCACAAAGGCCAATAGCATAAACGATAAAAATAGAAATCTTTTTTTCATAATATATAAATAATTAAAAATTAAGGTTATACGTGAGTTTTAAAAAATAAGAACGTCCATAGCCCAACATTATATTACTTGTTGAACCTCCGTGAGCAACTCCTCCTGCTCCTGGAGCAGTAGAAGCTACAATATTCGTGATATCTAATAAGTTGCGAGCTCCTGCCATCAGCTCAAATCTTCCGTTATAAAACGTTTTTCTAATAGAAGCATCAAGCCAGTTATACGCTTCTACTTCAGATAAAACAAATTGTGCATTTCCATTTTCGGTGAGTACTTGATATTGTCTGGTTTTACCGTTGTGTTTAAAATATAATGAGAATTGTGTATTCCATTTTTCAACATTATAATTTACGGATGTATTAAGATTAAATGTATAAAGAAAATCCCCTTCCGAAACTATATTTAAAGCTCCTGTATCGATAATTTGAGAAATCCCTATAAGTGAGAAACCTGCTGAAACATTCCAGTTTTTGTATCCTAATTGGTTATTTGTCGAAACATTCCACATCTTATACTCATCAATATTCATGTATTGAAATTGTTGAATCGGATCAATACTAGTCAAAATCATATCAATTTTGTCATCAACGACCATATATCCAGAAGTGATACTATTATAGAGGTTCAATCCCGAATTAAAATAAGTGTATTTTTTGAGGTTAGCTTCCGTATAAACACTTTGTTCAGGAGCTAAATCAGGATTTCCTTGTACGTTATGATTGGAGTCGACAAAATACGTAAACAACTCATCAAAGTTTGGAGTTCTATAACCCACACCTGAAGATAGACGTGCCTCCACTCCTTTTTCAAACAAATAACGAAGTCCCATAGAATAGGAATACTGATTATCAAATAGAGATTGAAATGAATACCTGAATCCAGGGCGAATAGAAAACTTATCAGTAAAATTAATTTCAGAAGCTACAAAAGCATCGTAGTTCTCAATACGCTTGCGAACATCTATTGCCTGTTGCAAATCATCTCTAAAAAGACCCGTTGAAGCTCCTGCAAAACTTTTTTCATTTGACAATTCGTATCCTAGCTGAAGATCAAATTTCTTGTTTTTAAAGAAGTTGGTAATGGTACCTGTAGAATATAAAACCTCATTAGAAAAAGCAGTTGCTTTCTCGTTATTCCTTTCTTCTTCTTCTAAAATATAATAATTATATTTTTCTTCTTGTCTATCTTGTTTTTGATATGAAGCCGAAATATTAAATATTAAATCATTAAATAATGGTCCGTAATAATTAAGATGATGAAAATATCGGTTGGTCAGAAAACGCTTGTCATTTGAATAATAAGTAGTAGGGAATGGATAGTTATTAACAGGAACCACAACAGGATTGTAATAAGAAACTGCTTCGTCAAAATAATCAAACTTATAAAAGATTCTGGTATTTCCTTTGTGATAACCCAATACTCCATTTCCTGTATATTGCTCTTTCGGGAGCCATATCGTTCCTCTTTTTCCAACAGTAGCTGTCGATTTTCCTTCCTTATCTCCAAAGAGACCTTTAAAATCATTTCTATTAGCACCTACAGAAACATACCAATTTTCAGAAATACTATGCGAGAGATTGAGCTGTTGGATATGTCTTCCTTTATCAAACAATGAAAACTCTTCCCCTACAGTTTCTTCTTGAATACTAGCATTAATCTCCCATTTATATTTTGATTTCTTCTTTGTTATAATATTTAAAATTCCTGAAACAGCGTTGGCTCCATGAGTAACTCCCATCGCTCCTTCAATGATTTCTATTCTTTCAACATTGTCTAAATTGATTTGAGATAAGTCTGTTGATTCTCCTATTCCTGTATCAGTCACGAGCGGAATGTTATCTACTAAAACTTTAAAATATTGAGAATCTAAACCAAAGAGCGAAACCGAAGACCTACCCGTTTGTGCATTTGGAGTAACCGTAATGTTTAAATACTGATTAAGAACATCTCCTAAATTGACAGCACCTAAATTTTGAATATCTTCTTTTGAAATCACCCTCACATTATGAACGGATTTTTTAATGGATTGAGGTTCAAACTGCCCTGTAATGACAACATTTTCTATTTCTTGTTGTTTAAAAATGGAATCGTTTTGGATTTCTTGTGAAAATGCAATAAAACAAGTAAACCCTGACATAAGTATAGTCAACTTATTGATATTCATTAAAACTCTTATTTAGATTGATTTTAGATTGCAAATGTATAGTAAGAAAAGGAGATAAACAAGTTTATTTTTAATAAATCTAAATAAAGTTTTAAATAAAAAAGCCTGCAGAAAATACTTTCTGCAGGCTTAGTTCTATTTCTTATTTACTCTATAAATTAAAACCTAAATCTACTCCTAATTTTCGAGCGATTAGCTTGGTGATTCGCTGCTGTAGCGAAGGAATTTTAATACTAGAAATAACGTCGTTAGTAAAGGCATACATCAATAACGCTTTGGCTTCTTTTTTAGGAATACCTCTTTGCTGCATATAAAACAAAGCACTCTCATCTAACTGTCCAATAGTACAACCGTGCGAACATTTTACGTCATCCGCAAAAATTTCTAATTGAGGCTTAGCATTGATAGTTGCTTTCTCACTCATTAATACATTGTTATTCTGCTGAAAAGCATTCGTTTTTTGTGCAATCTTATCTACATAGATTTTACCGTTGAAAACCCCTGTTGAATTCCCTCCAAAAATACCTTTATAATCTTGGTGGCTTTCGCAATTTGGCTCTGCATGATGTACTAATGTATAGTGGTCAACATGTTGTTTCCCTTCGATTATAGTCACACCTTTAAGAGCAGAATTAATTCGCTCACCAAAATGATAAAAATTCAGATTATTTCTAGTCAGGTTCCCACCGAAAGAAAAAGTATGTACCGAAACATTACTCGATGCTTGTTGCGAAATATAAGTATTGTCAATTAGATTTGCTTCTAATTCATCATTTTGTATTTTGTAATAATCTACAAATGAATTTTTATCTGCAAAAATTTCAGTTACCGAATTAGTCAGTACCAAATCGTTATCCAAACTCTGATGTCTCTCTACAATCTGAACTTGTGCATTTTCGCCAACGATAATTAAGTTTCTAGGGTTTAACCATAGTTTATCCTCGTTTTTAGTAGAGAAATAAACAATCTCGATGGGCTTATCTGCTACCTTATTTTTAGGGATATTGATAAATGCTCCTTCACTGGCAAAAGCTGTATTAAGCGAAGTAAGTGTTTCGTCTTTTATAGCAATCTGATTGAAGTACTTATCTACAATTTCTCTATATTTTGGTTTTGAAATGGCTGACGAAAACAAACATACGTCAATACCTTCGTGTGTAGTACTCGATAAAAAAGAATTAAAAACTCCGTTTACAAAAACTACTTTATAAGTATCTGTCTCATCAATAAAGAAGCGTTTTACATCTGCTATTCCGATAGATACTTCTGATTTCGGAAAAACCGAAAAGTTATTTTTAAGTAATGAATTCAGCGAGGTATATTTCCAAGCTTCCTCCTTTTTTGTAGGAAACCCTTTGTTTTCAAAGTTTTTTATGGCCGAAATACGAACATCGTGTAGCTTTTCGTCTACTCTTGCTCTGTCTTCGAATACCATAAAAGATGATAATAATTTTTCTTGTAATGCCATTTTTATTTGTTTCAGGTTTCAGGTTATTTATATTTCAGGGGTTACCGCTAAAAATCATACCTAAAACAATTTAAACTAACTCTTCCTTAATCCAGTCGTATCCTTTTTCTTCTAGTTCAAACGCTAATTCTTTAGTACCTGATTTTACGATTTTACCATCCATAAGTACATGAACATAGTCTGGAACAATATAATCTAAAAGTCGTTGGTAGTGTGTGATTACTACTACCGCATTATCTTTACTTTTTAGTCTATTTACTCCATTAGCTACAATTCGAAGTGCATCAATATCTAGACCTGAATCGGTTTCGTCCAGAATTGCCAACTTCGGTTCTAACATCGCCATCTGGAAGATTTCGTTGCGTTTCTTCTCTCCTCCCGAAAAACCTTCGTTGAGCGAACGAGACAAAAATTTGCGATCAATCTCCAACATCTCTGATTTTTCTCTGATGAGTTTCAACATTTCGTTAGCGGGCATTTCTTCTAAACCTTTAGCTTTACGAGTTTCGTTGATTGCAGTTTTGATAAAATTCGTAACCGTAACTCCTGGGATTTCTACTGGATATTGAAAGGACAAAAACACCCCTTTGTGAGCTCTTTCTTCTGGAGCCAATTCTCGGATATCTTCGCCTTCCAGAATGATTTCTCCATCAGTAACTTCATAATCTTCTTTTCCAGCAATTACAGAAGCTAATGTACTTTTCCCTGAACCATTAGGTCCCATAATAGCATGAACTTCTCCCGCTTTTATCTCTAAATTCAATCCTTTTAGGATTTCTTTGTCTTCCACACTTGCGTGGAGGTTATTTATTTTAATCATTTTATTTTTGATTTTAACCCTCACAAATTATAAAACCTGTCAGTCTCTTATTTACGTTATTTTTAATTATCCTACTGAACCCTCTAGTGAAATTTCTAATAATTTTTGTGCCTCGACAGCAAATTCCATTGGTAATTTATTTAAGACTTCTTTTGAAAATCCGTTTACAATAAGGGCAATTGCCTTTTCAGTATCGATTCCTCTTTGGTTGCAATAAAACACTTGGTCTTCTCCAATTTTACTAGTAGTTGCTTCATGCTCTATCTGTGCTGTAGGATTTTTTGATTCAATATACGGAAAGGTGTGTGCCCCACATTCATTACCCATAAGTAGCGAATCACATTGCGAAAAGTTTCTCGCATTTTCGGCACGAGGAGCAATATGAACCAATCCTCTATAACTATTTTGTGATTTTCCAGCCGAAATTCCTTTAGAAATAATAGTTGATCTGGTATTTTTCCCTAAGTGAATCATCTTGGTTCCCGTATCCGCTTGTTGAAAATTATTGGTTACAGCAATAGAGTAGAATTCTCCGACCGAGTTATCTCCTTTAAGCACACAGGAAGGATATTTCCAGGTAACAGCAGAACCTGTTTCTACTTGTGTCCAGGAGATTTTTGCATTTTTCTCACACAATCCTCTTTTGGTAACAAAGTTATAAACCCCACCTTTACCTTCCTTATTACCAGGGAACCAGTTTTGTACTGTAGAGTATTTTATTTCTGCATCATCTAATGCGATAAGCTCTACCACAGCTGCGTGTAATTGGTTTTCGTCACGAGAGGGAGCTGTACATCCTTCTAGGTACGAGACATAACTCCCTTGATCAGCAATAACAAGTGTTCGTTCAAACTGACCTGTTCCTGCCTGATTGATTCGGAAATAAGTCGAAAGTTCCATAGGGCATTTTACTCCTTTAGGAATATAACAGAAACTCCCGTCAGAAAATACAGCTGAATTCAAAGCTGCATAAAAGTTGTCTTTTTGAGGAACAACTGTCCCGATATATTTTCTGACCAATTCAGGATACTCTCTTATGGCCTCAGAAATTGAACAAAAAATAATTCCCTTTTCGCTTAATGTTTTTTTGAAAGTAGTAGCGACAGAAACCGAATCCATTACGATATCCACCGCAACTCCTGCTAGTTTCTTTTGTTCATCTAAAGAGATTCCTAATCTTTTGAAAGTATCCAACAGTTCAGGATCAACCTCGTCTAAACTCTCATATTTTGGTTTTGCCATAGGAGCAGAATAATAAGATATTGCCTGAAAATCTGGCTTTTCATATTTCACATTAGGCCAATCAGGTTCTGTCATTTCTTTCCAAATACGGAACGACTCTAACCTCCACTGGGTCATCCACTCAGGCTCTTCTTTTTTCTGCGAAATAGCCCTAACAATTTCCTCATTTAAACCAATAGGAAAAGTTTCCGACTCAATATCAGTATAAAATCCGTATTCGTATTCTTTATTTTCTAATTCGACCTTTAAGTCGTCTTCAGTGTATTTTGCCATTGTTCTTTTTAGTTTGAAAGTCGAATGTCTTTCTGTTGAAATCGTGTTTTACTCTTTCTATTTTATGACTTTAAACATTTGACTATAATGAGAAACTCTCTCCACACCCACAAGTTCGTTGGGCATTGGGATTATTAAAAACAAATCCCTTTCCGTTTAAACCTCCTTCGTATTCCAATGTTGTTCCTGCTAAATACAAAAAGCTCTTTTTTTCAACGGCAATCTTAATTCCGTTGTCTTCAAAAACTTTATCTGTATCAGTAATATTTTTGTCAAAATTCAGAACATATTCCAATCCAGAACAACCTCCACTCTTAACTCCTACTCGAACGTAGTCTGATTTTGGATTGAATCCTTCATCTTCCATAAGCATCGCCACCCTCTTACTTGCTGATTCTGAAACTTTTATCATAATTTATTATTTTTATTTATTCTAATTTGCTACGCGCAAAGGTATTACAATAATCTATGAATTCATAATGCTGTAACATATTTCTAACTATTTTAGTATAGAATATATCTATTGTTTTTTTGAAAGAATCAAACTTAAAATTATCTTTGCTTGCAAATTCAATAAAACGCAACCTATAATGAAAGATTTACTTAAAAAATTCGAAAATAAAGAACCAGAAATTGTTTTCAACTGGAAAGACCACGAAACTGGAGCCGAAGGATGGACCGTCATCAACTCACTTCGAGGAGGTGCTGCAGGTGGAGGAACCCGTATGCGAAAAGGATTAGACATGAACGAAGTACTTTCGCTTGCTAAAACTATGGAAGTAAAATTTTCGGTTGCAGGTCCTGCAATTGGGGGAGCAAAATCAGGAATCAATTTTGATCCAAGCGACCCTAGAAAAGAAGAAGTACTTAAAAGATGGTTCAAGGCGGTATCTCCTCTTTTAAAGAACTATTATGGAACAGGAGGTGATTTGAACGTAGACGAAATCCACCAAGTAATTCCGTTTACCGAAGATTGCGGAATCTGGCACCCACAAGAAGGAGTTTTCAATGGTCATTTCAAAGCCACAGAAGGAGAAAAAATCAACCGTATTGGGCAACTTAGAAACGGTGTTATAAAAGTTATCGAAAGTTCTAAATACTCTCCAGATTTAGAAAAAAAATATACAATTGCCGATATGATTACTGGATTCGGAGTAGCACAAGCGGTAAGCCATTATTACGATATTTATGGAGGAACCCTAAAGGGTAAAAAAGCTATTGTTCAAGGATTCGGAAATGTTGGAGGAGCAGCTGCTTTTTTCTTAACGCAAATGGGAGCTAAAGTCATAGGGATTATAGACCGTGAAGGTGGGCTTATCAACGAAAACGGATATAGTTTAGACGAGGTTTCTGAACTTTTCAGAAACAGAGATGGCAATAAATTAGTGGCTGAAGAAATGCTTTCTCCTGCAGAAATGGAGCAAAAAGTATGGTCTTTAGGTGCTCAAATCTTTGCCCCTTGTGCTGCTTCAAGATTGGTAACTCAAGAACAAGCCAACCAAATGATTGCTTCGGGACTGGAAGTGATTTCGTGTGGAGCAAATGTTCCTTTTGCAGACAAAGAAATTTTCTTTGGTCCAATTATGGAAGACGTAGATAGCAAAATAAGCCTAATCCCTGATTTTATTTCTAACTGTGGGATGGCGCGTGTATTTGCCTATTTCATGGAAAATAAAGTTCAAATTTCAGATGAAGCTGTCTTTTCTGATACTTCTGAAATTATCCGAAAAGCAATTCAAGCTACTTATGAGATAAGTACTGACAAGAAAAATATTTCGGCAAGAGCGTTCGAAATTGCTTTAAAACAATTGGTATAACACCTTATTAACCCACATAAATCACAAACTTTTTAATTAGTGATTTATGTGGGTTAAAATTAACTTAAATAAACTCCATAATCGTTTTTATCAAAACTCACATTTACATGTTCTTGCAAAGAAGTTGATAAAGACAATCCTTTAAAATCTACTTTTATAGGGTATTTTTTGTGATTTCTATCTACCAAAACTGCTGTTTTAAGTTTTTTAAGCGGAACTTCTAAAAAGTACTTTACCCCGTAAACCAACGTGGTCCCAGAGTGAAGAACATCATCTACCAAAACAATTGATTTGTTTTTATACTGGTCGGGTTGCAATGAGGTATCCACTTTATTCATTGGATTCTTTTTGTCTATTTTCACCTCACAAAGCAATACCTTGATAGGAGAAATTTTTTCAAAAACTTTTGCTATTTCTTGCGCAAAAATATACCCGTTTCCGTTTATTCCCGCTATTACAATTTCGGTTTCATTCGAAAAAGTTTCGTAAATCTGATAAGCAATCCGTTTAATTTTATGATTTATCTGAACTGGATTTAGAATTAAATTCTGACTCATTGTGTAGTAATTTTTAGTCAAAGATAAGTTTTAGTTTTAAATTTCTTCGTCAAAAAAATCATCGTCATCATAGAAATCGTCAATATCTCTACGATCTTTTTTAGTAGGACGACCTTGCCCCTTAGTTCTGTAATGTTCTTTTGAGAGTTTAAGCATCTCCAGATGGGCAAAAGCTTCAGCAGGAGTCATATCTTTTCGATATACATCCACTAACTTCGCTCCTACTCTACTTTGAGGAATATCTAAAACTATAAGTTCATAATTTATCTGATCCTTTCTGACCATAATTTTATCAGTAGGAAAAACCTCTTTTGATGATTTAACAATTTGTCCATTTACTGTAATATGGTTTTTCTTACAGGCCTCAGTTGCCATATTTCGGGTTTTGTAATACCTGACACACCATAAATATTTATCAATCCGCATAATTTTCTAAAAACTACGTTAATATCCACACAAAAATAAAGCAAAATTGTATCTTGCAGCCTTAAAAAAAACATTAAATTTAAATGATGAGAAATTTAAAATTATATGCATTAACAATCTTCGGAGCTTCAGTTTTGTTTTCTTGCAAGAATGATGATAACGGAAAACAGTCAGCCCCTCCTAGAGATTATACAGAGCAATATGCTACAGAATCTTTAGAAATTGAAGAATATCTAAAAACACATTACCTCAACGGAACAGGTATAGAACTTACTCTTGAAGAAATTCCAGAAAACGGAACACAAACACCAATTTGGGAACATGCAGACCTCACTTATAAAATTGTAAATAAACACGATATAGAGTATAAATTATACTACCTTAAGCTTAATGAAGGTACAAATCAACGACCATCACATGTAGATTCTATTTTTGTTTCATACAAAGGGTGGCTTACAGACGGAACTCAATTTGATTATCGACCAAACCCTATGTGGCTGAAGCTAGATGAGGTAATTGAAGGATGGTCGCAAATTTTCCCCGAATTTAAAACAGGATTTTATAACGAGATTTCAAATAATTTTGAAGGATATGGATCTGGGGTTATGTTTATACCTTCAGGATTGGGGTATTACAACCTACCCCCTTCATTCTCTTTAATTCCTCAGTATTCTCCTCTAATTTTTACTTTCAACCTAAATACTTTAAGATACCGAGACCAAGACAGAGATGGTATTCAATCCAGATTTGAAGTAGAAAATCTAGGCGATGACCCTCGTAAATATGATTCTGACGGCGATGGCATCCCTAATTATTTAGATACTGATGATGATAATGACGGAATTATTACTCATAAAGAAATAGAAAGAAACCTTGAGGGAGACTTATATTCTTTTGATGAGATTCCTCTGTGTAATGGCATTAAGGTACATCTAAATCCGGAACCAGAATGCATAGGCCCTATTTTAGAACCTTAATCTAAAGTCTATTATCTCATACAAAAACACAAAGTCGCAAAACAATTTTTAAAGGTTTTGCGACTTTGTGTTTTTAACAAATCTTTATAAAATATTGAACCCGACAAGAAATATTACTCCGCTATAATTGATTACCTTTGTCCGATTCATAAATTCCTTTTCTAATGGATAAGAAAATTTTCTCCTTTTTATTCTCTACCCGATTAATGGCTGTTTTATTTATTGCATTTGCATCTGCAATGGCTATCGGAACTTTTATCGAAGACAAATACAACACGGATACCGCCCGAATTATGGTATATAATGCTTGGTGGTTTGAAGTAATTATGGTATTCTTCCTCTTTAACTTTATCGGAAACATAAAGCGATATAATCTTTTTCGAAAAGAAAAATTGAGTACACTGTTACTCCACTTATCCTTTATTTTGATTCTTGTAGGAGCCTTCATTACTAGATATATTAGCTATGAAGGAATTGTAGTTATTCAGGAAGGAAAAAGTGAAACTCAAATGTTTTCGGATAAATATTATTTAACTGTTTTTGTAGATGGAAAGCATGAAGGAGAAATGAAAAGAAAATCCCACGAAAAACCTCTTATTCTTTCTCAAGCTACTAATAACAATTTTAAAATAAAAGATGAATTTAGTGGGATACCTTACGAAATTAAATATAAAAATTTCGTTATGGGAGCTACAGAGAATATTGTAGAAGACCCAAATGGAGAACTATACCTCAAAATGGTCGAATCAGGGGATGGAGAAAGACATGAACATTTTCTTAAAGAAGGAGAAGTTCAGAGCTTTCACAATATTTTGTATGCTTTTAACAAAGAAACTGAAGGGGCTATCAATATATTTAGAGACCAAAATAATGAGTATCTTATCAAATCGCCATTTGGGGGAAACTTTATGGTAATGGCCACACAAGAGCAAGGTTTGGTATATGCGGATTCCCTACAGCCTTTACATCTCCGCTCTCTTTATAGTATGGCTGGAACAAGTTTTGTATTTCCAGAAACAGCTATGAACGGTAAAATTGAATATACTTCGAATGGCAACTGGAAAGATCAAGTAAGTGAGGATGCGCTTACTATTACCATACAATCTGAAGGAATAGAAAGAGACGTAACTCTTTTGGGAGCTAAAGGAAAAATGGGAGTACCGTTTAATTTTAAACAAGGAGATTTAGAATATACCGTAATGTTCGGAAGTAAATTATATCAACTTCCCTTTGCTATCCACTTAAACGATTTTATTGCCGATAAATACCCAGGTACTGAAAGTGGTTTTTCTGCTTTTAAAAGCCAAATTACAATAGAAGACGAAAATCCGTTTGATTACGAAATTTATATGAATCATGTTCTTGACCATAGAGGGTATCGTTTTTTCCAGGCATCCTATGAATACTCCAATGCTCAAAACCGTTCACAATTTAATCCTGACATTACGGTGCTTTCTGTAAATCATGATTTTTGGGGAACTTGGATTACCTATATTGGATACACCTTACTATACATTTCAATGATTTGGATTATTTTTGATAGAAATTCAAGATTTGGAGATTTAAGAAAAATGCTTAAAAAAGTAAAAAACAAAAAAACTAAAATCCTTTCTGTTATAACTCTTCTGCTAGGATTAACAGGATTTTCTCAAGATCATCAACACATTCAAGATACTAACCATTCACAGAAACACCAACATAAAAGAATTACTCTAGGGGTTTCTGAAGAGCAAGTCGACTCACTTATCCATGTGCTTACTGTTGATAAAGCACATGCCGAAAAATTCGGGCATTTGGTTATTCAGGATGCGGGAGGGAGAATGAAGCCCGTTAATACTTTCTCTTCCGAATTAGTTCGCAAAGTCAGCAAAAATGACCATTATAAAGATTTAAATTCTGATCAAGTCTTTTTATCAATGGTTCAATACCCTAATTTATGGAATGAAGTTCCGATTATTCATCTTAAAAGAGGGAATGACAGTATCAGACACTTGCTTGGAGTGGACGAAAAAGCAAAATATGCCTCTCTCTTAAACTTTTTTGACGAAAATGACAACTATAAGCTATCTCCTTTTTTAGAAGATGCTCAAAAAGCTAAAGTTCCGAATGCCTTTCAAAAAGATATAATTGAGGCTCACAAAAAAGCTGTTTTGCTAAGTTCTGCGTTAGGCGGTGGAATTTTAAGGGTTTTTCCTATTCCTAATGACGAAAATAACAAATGGATTTCGTTTTTGGAATTGGGTAATTCAAACATCAAAGGAGCTGATTCTATGTATGTCCGAAATATTATTCCTTTGTACTTTCATACCTTACAAGAAGCTAAACGTACAGGAGGTTATAATCAGGCAGATGAATTATTAGAAAGTATCAATGCTTACCAACATAAATTCGGAAGTCAAATAATGCCTTCAGACAAAAAGATACACTCTGAAATCACTTACAATAAATACGATATCTTTAAGAAGTTATTCTCTTGGTATATGTATGCGAGTTTACTTTTGTTTTTCTTAGGTATTCTTCAGATTTTTTATAATAATAAAGGAATTAATAGGGCGATCCAAATAAGCTATTATATTATTGCTTTCTTATTTATTTTACACACAGCAGGATTAGCGCTTCGTTGGTATATTTCAGGACATGCGCCTTGGAGTGATGCTTATGAATCAATGATTTATGTGGCTTGGGCTACAATGTTTTTTGGACTTATTTTCGGAAGAAAGTCAAGTTTAACAGTGGCTTCAACGGCTTTTGTGGCTTCAATGATTTTAATGATTGCACATTGGAACTGGATGGATCCAGCTATTGCTAATCTTCAACCTGTACTAAACTCATACTGGCTGATGATTCACGTTTCGATTATCGTAGGAAGTTATGGTCCTTTTGCTATCGGAATGATTCTCGGAATTGTTGTTTTGTTTTTGATGATTTTTACCAATACAAAGAACAAACAAAAAATGGAACTCAATATCAAGGAACTCACCTATATCAACGAGATGGCTTTAACCGTAGGTCTTGTCATGCTTACTATCGGAAACTTCTTGGGAGGACAATGGGCAAATGAGAGTTGGGGACGTTATTGGGGATGGGATCCTAAAGAGACTTGGGCTTTGATTTCGATTATGGTTTATGCCTTTGTAATTCACGCTAGATTAGTTCCTGGAATGCGAAATCTGTGGATTTATAATTTGTTAAGCGTATGTGCTATTGCTTCTATTATAATGACCTATTTCGGGGTTAATTTCTACTTATCTGGATTACACTCTTATGCAAGTGGAGATAAAGTAGTAACTCCAAATTTTGTATATTATTCAATTGCTATTGTGGCTATTTTAGGATTTTTGTCTTATCTGAAGTACAAAAAATTCTATAAAAAATAACATCTATAAAAGACTTTGAAAATAAAACCTCACCGATAAAAATCAGTGAGGTTTATTCATTCTTATAAGTATTTGTACATTATGTAATGAATTCCTACATCTGGAATATCAAAAGCATCTCCTATCAGATTATAGCCTTGCTTTTTATAAAAACCAACAGCTACTTCTCTAGCATTAAACCAAACAGTACTAACTTTTTGTTCCGATAAGAACAGTTCAGAATACTCGACTAGTCTCTTTCCGAAGCCAAATTTTTGATAGATGGGCAAAACGGCCATTCCTCTTATTTGATATTGATCTTCAGCCGAGAAAAGAGAGTTATTATTTTTAAATAATGAGATAATCCCAGCTAACTCCCCCTGATAAAATAAGCCAAAATGAACTGTAGTTTCTAATTCATCACCTTGAAAAAAACAAGTCTCTAAAGGCCTGTTCGGACGTAAAACAATTTGTCTTATAGGATAAGTTTCCTCAAACTTAATCTGTTTTATTTTTACAGCTTCGGTATTCATAGAAATGTTTTATATTTGTTTTTACAAATTTCAAAATTAAGAAAAATAATGAAAGCATATGTTTTCCCTGGTCAGGGAGCTCAATTTACAGGAATGGGAAAAGATTTATATGATAATTCTCCTCTTGCTAAGCAAATGTTTGAAAAGGCAAACGAAATTCTAGGGTTCCGAATTACGGATATAATGTTCGAAGGAACTGCAGACGAACTTAAGCAAACCAAAGTTACTCAACCTGCTATATTTTTACATTCCGTAATTTTAGCTGCTACTTTAGGAAATTCTTTTAAGCCTGATATGGTTGCGGGACATTCATTAGGAGAATTCTCTGCTTTAGTTGCTAACAAAACGCTTTCTTTTGAAGATGGTCTCAAATTAGTTTCTCAAAGAGCTATGGCAATGCAAAAAGCTTGTGAAATTACTCCTTCGACTATGGCTGCTGTTTTGGGTCTAGAAGATAATATTGTAGAAGAAGTTTGTGCTTCAGTAAACGGAATTGTCGTAGCTGCTAACTATAACTGTCCAGGTCAACTCGTAATTTCGGGTGAGACTACTGCTGTTGAAAAGGCTTGTGAAATCCTTAAAGAAAGAGGTGCCAAAAGAGCTTTATTACTTCCTGTAGGAGGTGCTTTTCACTCTCCGATGATGGAACCAGCTCGAGAAGAACTAGCTCAAGCTATCGAAAGCACTCATTTTTCAAACCCCACTTGTCCTGTATATCAGAACGTAACGGCAGATGCTGTATCTGACCCCGAACAAATCAAGAAAAATCTTATTATTCAACTTACGGCTCCTGTTAAATGGACACAATCTGTTCAGAAGATGATCGAAGACGGAGCTACAGAATTTATAGAAGTAGGTCCAGAAAATGTACTTCAAGGATTGGTTAAAAAAATCAACAAAGACATGCAGACGGCTTCAGCCTAACAAAAAAGCGGGTATTTTAAAATACCCGCTTTTTTTATACTCTTCCCTTTAGCGCATTAAAGACCCAGGCATTGGCCAAAAAACCTACTCCAACGGCCCCGAATCCCCAGCCTGCAGACTCTTGATACCTGAAAATCCCTAATCCGATTAAAACCAAACCGATTATAATCATAATAAGGGTTCCCCAACCTAATACTGTGTTTTTATTCATCATTTTGGTATATATATTATAATTTGTAATTCTTATAAGGGCAAATAAACTACTTTTTTAGTTTCAAAAAAATCACCTTCAAAAAAATCTGAAATATTATATTCGATAGCTTTCGGAAAGGCTTGTAACTCTTGGGTTAAATCTCCCCCTTTCAGATAAAGAATTCCGTTTTTAAGCGTATGTTTATTTTCCTTTTTAACCTTACCTTTTATCCAACTCACAAAATCAGGCATATTAGTCACTGCACGACTCACAATAAAATCAAATTTCTCCGAAACAAATTCCGCTCTTTTTTGTTCCGCTTTTAGATTTTGCAAACCAATAGCTTGAGCTACTTCATTGACTACTTTTATCTTTTTGGCAATAACATCAATTAAGTAAAAATTAGTTTCTGGAAACAAAATAGCTAAAGGAATACCTGGAAATCCACCTCCTGTACCCACATCCAAAATGTAAGCCCCTTTTGCAAATTGCTGTACTTTTGCAATAGCTAAACTATGCAAAATATGTCGAGTATATAATTCGTCAATATCCTTTCTAGAAATGACATTGATTTTGGAGTTCCAGTCTTTATATAGTTCTTCAAGCATTGAGAACTGCTGAACTTGAATTGGACTTAAATCAGGAAATTGCCTTAAAATTTCTTCCATTATAAAAAATTGAAATGCAAAATTACAATATATTTCTTGGTTTAAGAAAGAACAAATTCAGTAGTATTTTTAACTTCTCCTATCGAAATACTACTTTGAGTGCTTCCAATACTTTTGATTGCAGTCAGTTTAGTTACCATAAACTCTCTAAAGGCATTCATATCAGCTACGTGAACTTTTAGAATATAATCATAATCGCCACTTACGTGAAAGCATTCCATTACTTCATCAAGTTGTGAAATTTCTTTCTCAAATTGTTGGATGATTTCCTTTTCGGGTTTTGTGAGTTTGATATGACAAAAAACCGTAAAGTCTTTTCCTATTAGTGTTTTGTCTAACAATACCGTATATCTCTTGATAACCTTGTTTTTTTCAAGTTTTTTAATTCTTTCGTAAACCGCTGTAATCGAAAGATTTGTCTTTAAAGAAAGCTCTTTCGTGGTTTGCTTGGCATCTTGCTGTAAGAATTTGAGAATCTTTTTATCAATAGCGTCTAGTTTCATTTTCGGAAAATTATAAGTTTAATTTTTATAAAAGAAAAAACATCTAAAATTAAAACCAAATATAGAATTATTTACTAATAATATATATATCTATTGTTTTTTATTTTACAAATGACTCTTTTTGTAGTGTTAGAATAAATTAATTTATAATTTAAAAAAAACATAACTATGTTTAATCCAGCAGATAAAATTCAGGATTTACAGTATTTCGGTGAATTCGGAGGCGTTAACCCTTCAATTTCTGATTCATCAACCTATACCTTTTTGTCAGCAAAGACAATGTTTGATACTTTTGAAGGCAACACAGACGGATGTTACCTTTACTCAAGACATTCACACCCAACTGGACTTTACTTGAGTCAAGCTTTGGCAGCTATGGAAAGCACAGAAAGCGCTAACGTTACTGCTTCAGGAATGGGAGCTATTACTCCTGTTTTATTACAATTATGTGGAAGTGGAGAACATATCGTATCCAGTAGAACTATTTATGGAGGAACCTATGCTTTTATGAAAAAGTTTCTTCCAAAACTCAACATTTCAACCTCATTTGTGGATATTACAAAACTTGACGAAGTTGAAAAAGCAATTACCTCAAAAACCAAAGTGTTGTACTGTGAAACGGTAAGCAACCCGCTATTGGAAGTAGCCGATATCAAAGCACTTGCTCAAATTGCAAAAAAACA
Organism: Flavobacterium suncheonense; assembly: GCA_040392465.1. Classification (GTDB taxonomy): domain Bacteria; phylum Bacteroidota; class Bacteroidia; order Flavobacteriales; family Flavobacteriaceae; genus Flavobacterium; species Flavobacterium suncheonense_A. The sequence continues at coordinate 89,962 of JBEBWA010000008.1, read as the reverse complement.
CAACCTTAAATTAGTTGTAGACAATACTTTTTCTCCGCTTTCAGTCGCTCCTGCCCTATTAGGTGCAGATGTTGTTATCCATTCGCTTACAAAATTTATCAACGGAAGTAGCGATACAGTAGGTGGAGTAATTTGTGCTTCTCAAGATTTTATAAACGAATTAAAGGATGTAAATACAGGTGCTTGTATGCTTTTGGGTTCTACTATGGACAGTTTGAGAGCCGCAAGTATTCTGAAAAACTTACGAACGCTTCATATCCGCATGAAACAACACAGTCATAATGCTATGTATTTGGCTCATAAGTTCGAAAATGACGGGCTGAAAGTGGTTTATCCAGGATTAGAATCACATCCTTCACACAAGTTATATGCTTCGATGATTAACGAAGAATACGGTTTTGGAGGAATGCTTACTATAGATGCAGGTTCACTCGAAAAAGCTAATGCGCTTATGGAAATGATGCAACACAAAAATCTTGGATATCTTGCTGTAAGTTTAGGCTTTTACAAAACTCTTTTCTCTGCTCCAGGAACTTCAACTTCGTCTGAAATTCCGTTAGAAGAACAAAAAGATATGGGACTTACAGACGGACTCATTCGTTTTTCTATAGGTCTTGACAACGATATCGAAAGAACGTACCAAATGATGAAAGAATGTATGAAAGAGCTTGGAGTTCTTTAAAAAATCATTTTTTAGTATACAAAAAAGCAGAACAATTATGTTCTGCTTTTTTATTTATCCTTCTTTATTAAACTATTTATGAAATTCCATCAAAATAAGGGCAAAAACTGAATAATTCAGCATATCTTGATAGTTAGCATCTAAACCTTCCGATACAATAGTTTTTCCTTTGTTGTCTTCGATTTGCTTGACGCGAAGTAATTTTTGAAGAATTAAATCCGTAAGTGAACTCACTCGCATATCCCTCCACGCTTCTCCGTAATCGTGATTTTTGGATTCCATAAGTGATTTGGTAAGAGCTACCTTTTCATCATATAAAGCAACAGCTTCATCAAGAGATAAATCGGGATATTTACCAACTCCTTTGTCTAGTTGAATCAAAGCCATTATCGAATAATTGATGATTCCAATAAATTCAGAAGCTTCTCCTTCGTCCACTTTACGTTCTGAATTTTCTTGTAAGGTGCGAATTCTTTGGGCCTTTATAAATATTTGATCGGTTAAAGAAGGAAGACGTAAAATCCTCCAAGCAGTTCCGTAATCTTTGGTTTTGTTTATAAAAAGCGTTCTACAAACTGATATTATTTGGTCGAATTCTTCCGAAGTATTTTTCATTGACGTAAATTTGCTCAAAAGTAATAATTTTTGTTGAATTCTTTAACTCATTCCGTAAATTGACCACTTAACACTTTAACCATGACCATCAACTGCAACGGAAAACTTATCGATCTTTCTTCTCCCAAAGTAATGGGAATTCTCAACTTTACGCCTGATTCTTTTTTTGACGGAGGAAAATACAAAAGTGATGCTGAAATACTTTCTCAAGTAGAAAAGATGCTTTCGGAAGGAGCTGATTTTATTGATGTCGGCACCTATTCTTCACGACCAAATGCGGTTTTTGTATCCGAACAGGAAGAGGTAAATCGGATGAAATGGGTCATGGAGATTTTATCCAAAGAATTTCCGGATGCGATATATTCTATCGATACATTTAGGGCGGAAGCCGCAAAAGTAGCTTTAGATAACGGAGGAGCTATCATCAATGATATTTCAGCTGGAAATTTAGATGAGAAAATAATGAATGTGGTAGCACAATATCAAGTTCCGTATATCATGATGCATATGAGAGGAACGCCTCAAACCATGCCAACTCTTACGCATTATGATAATCTGGTTAAAGAAATCCTATTTTATTTTTCCGAAAAAATTGCGCAAGCCCGAAGCAAAGGCATAAATGATTTAATAATTGACGTTGGCTTTGGTTTTGCTAAAACGATTGAACAGAATTTTGAATTGATGAGTAAATTAGAGTTATTTAAAGTGTTAGGGTTTCCGAATTTGGTTGGAATTTCGCGAAAAGCAATGATTTACAAAACCTTAAACATCGAGCCTGAAGATGCCCTCAACGGAACAACGGTTCTCAACACCATTGCATTGCAAAAAGGAGCTAATATTCTTCGGGTACACGATGTAAAAGAAGCTAAACAAGCGATAAGATTGTTTGAAGGTCTACCTCATTGATGATGATAGGGTTCGTTTCGTAGGATGGTAAAAGCCCGATAAATTTGTTCTACCACAAAAAGACGAACCATCTGATGCGAAAAAGTCATTTCGGAGAGCGAAACTTTTCCGCTGGCTTTTTGATAAACCGCATCCGAAAATCCGTAAGGACCTCCGATGACAAACACCAATGTTTTAACCCCTGAATTCATCTTTTTCTGTAAATAATCCGAAAAGCCCACGCTAGAAAAACTCTTTCCGTTTTCGTCCAGCAAAATAAGCTGGTCCGTGTGAGTTATTTTTGATAAAATCAATTCGCCTTCTTTTTCTTTTTGTTGCGCTTCCGAAAGATTCTTTGCGTTTTTGATATCTAGAATTACCTCTAAATCAAACTTTACATAAAACGAAAGGCGCTTTTGATAGTGTTCAATTAGGGTTTGTAGGTTTTTATCATCGGTTTTTCCGATTGCAAGAAGTTTGATATTCATAAAGCAAAGATAAAAAGTTTTTGGTTTTTGAGCGAAACAAGTTAGCTTTGTATGTTATTACAACAAAATGATAAAAATCTCACTTATTGGTTCAGGGAATGTAGCTCATCATCTGATTCAGGCTTTTGAATCAAGTAGTGAAATTGAATTGGTTCAGGTTTTTGCCAGACGCAAAAAATCAGTTCAGATTGATATTTCAGAAGAAAAAATCATTTCGGATTACAAGCAATTAAAGCTAGCTGATTTGTATATTATTTCGGTTTCGGATGATGCTATTTTTGAAGTTTCTGAGCAGTTCCCTTTTTCAGACCGATTGGTAGTGCATACATCAGGTACACAATCTCTGGTGGTTTTATCCAAAAGCAACCGAAAGGGCGTTTTTTATCCGTTACAAACTTTTTCAAAAAACAAAACGGTGAATTTTAAAGAAATTCCCATTTGTTTGGAAGCCGAAAACCCCAAAGATTTGGAGTTGCTTCATAAAGTCGCTCATATAATTTCGCACAAAGTATTTGAGATTGATTCAGAAAAGCGAAAAGCCCTTCACGTGGCAGCTGTTTTTGTAAGCAACTTTGTTAATTATCTGTATCATATTGGAGAAGAAATCTGTCAAGAAAATGCTATTCCGTTTGAGGTTTTAAAACCGTTAATCATAGAAGTAGCTGACAAAATCAATTACCTCAATCCAAAAGACGCTCAAACAGGGCCTGCTCAAAGAGGCGATAGGCAAACTATAAATGCCCATCTGGAATTTTTAAAAGAGAATCCAAAACAACAAGAAATATATCAACTATTAACCCAAGCTATACTCAATAAAAATGAAAAGTTATAAAGAAATCATGAATGACATTACCACTTTTGTCTTTGATGTAGACGGAGTGCTTACTGATGGAATGGTTCATGTAACTCCCGAAGGAGAGATTCTTCGGATAATGAATATCCGCGACGGATTTGCTATCAAAGCAGCGTTAGAAAGCGGCTATAATGTTTGTATTATTTCGGGAGGGAAAAATGAAGGGGTTCGAATTCGTCTAAAAAATTTAGGCGTAACCGACATTTACTTGGGATCTCCTGACAAGGTTGCCACTTTTAGAGAATACCTCAATATTTACGGAATCCAACCAGAACAAGTATTGTATATGGGAGATGATATTCCAGATTATCACGTGATGCAATTAGTCGGGCTTCCGACTTGTCCGCAAGATGCTGCTCCAGAGATCAAATCTCTTTCTAAATACATCTCCCACGTAAACGGAGGAAAAGGAGCCGCACGCGATGTAATTGAACAAGTGATGAAAGTTCAAGAAAAATGGAATACTCAATTTGACGGAAGACACGATTAACATCTACAAAAAAGTGTCTGGATTAAAATCATAGACACTTTTTTACTTCTAACTCAAATATAATATCCTTTAATACTGCTCCAAAAAATAATTCAACAAATCAGTCGTTGTAACAATCCCGACCAGCTCGTTATTATCTACAACAGGAAGCGAATGGAAGGTCTGTTTTGCTAAAATTTCAATTACTTCTTTAATAGTAGTTTCAGAATTAACCGTTACAGGAACCTTTACCATCACTTGCGGAACCGTAAACATATCATAAACAATCGCTTCTACCCTTTCGCCATTATTAGTTAAATCGGCGTAACTAATTCGAAGTAAATCAGAATAACTCAGCACCCCCACCAGTTTTTTGCCTTCTACAACTGGAATATGTCGAATAGAATGTTTTTTAAACAACTCTTCAAAATCATATAGCGATTGTTCGGGAGTTATAGTTATCAACGTAGTTGACATGATTTGTGATATAGGAACTCTCTGTTTCATAATAATATGTTTTGTAATTTATTTATGACAAATTTCAGACGATTTTAAAATTAAATGAATGATAAATACTTTTTGATATTGGCTTATTTTTTTGTAAATTGAAAGATTTCCATCTTCTTACTATGATTTCTTGTAAAAAATTTTGTTGGTTTAAAATAAATAATTTTACTTTGCATCTCAAAGTGCTTTTTATGGAAACAAAAAATTATCTTCGTGACTTGCAGGACATCAAACAAATGATGAGCAAATCAACTCAATTCTTATCCCTAAGTGGCTTGGCTGGGATATTAGCAGGAATTTACGCACTCATAGGAGCTTTTTTTGTAAATCAACTCATTCAGAATCATCCCTATCAATGCATTGCTTTAGATACTTTGACTTTTAAGGGTATTGTAGGAATTGCTCTTTTAGTATTGATATTATCTCTTGCTACGGCTTATATTTTATCGTTGCGAAAAGCTAAACGCAAAGGCGAAATACTGATTAATGCTACTTCAAAAAGAGCCTTTCTAAACTTTGTAATTCCGATGATAACAGGCGGAATTTTAGTCATTCTTTTACTAAAACACAGCTATTACGGACTCATAGCTCCAATGACACTTATTTTTTATGGACTTGCATGTGTAAATGTCAGCAAATATACTTTTAGAGATGTTCGTTATTTAGGAATAACTGAGATCATATTAGGACTTATATCAATGGAATTTCCAGGTTACGGACTTTTGTTCTGGACTATTGGTTTTGGAATACTTCATATAGTCTACGGAACAGTGATGTATTTTAAATATGACAAGTAATACATTTTTTGAAATTTAACGCGTGAAAGAAATTCTTCAACATATTAACAAAGCTTTTGACAATCGCATTCGTTTGGGAATTATGTCTGTTCTAATGGTAAATGAAAGTCTGGATTTTAACACGCTCAAAGAATTGCTTGATGTTACAGATGGAAACTTGGCCAGCCATACCAAAGCATTAGAAAATGAAGAATACATCACGGTTGAAAAAAAATTTATCGGTCGAAAAACTAATACCAGTTACAAAGCTACCTCAAAAGGAAAACAAGCCTTCCAGGAACATTTAGAAGCTTTAGAAAAAATTATTAAAAAATCTTAATCCTATTTTTTTATTTATTTACTTTGAAAAACAAAGTACTTTTAACCATGAAAACAATTATTTTAATTCCCAAAAACCAAAACATTCAACAACTCGGGAGAATCTCTGATTTTGTTTCCTTCACGCTAATTGCTGTTTCAACAGTATTGATGTGTATTTACTTACTTTCCAGAAATCAATTTAGTATAGCCATTTTAAGTGGACTATTCTTTTTTATAGGAGCCATTTTCTTGTTGATACTGCTTATCACACTAGTGCTTTCTCTTTATCTCTATAAATCTGATTGGAAATACATTTTAATCCGAATTGGTATTTTACTGCTCAATATCCCGATTACTATTTTGTGCTGCCATTACGGACTTTATTTGATAGAACCCAAATTATAATAACATTGTTTAACCTTAAATATTTAAAGCTATGGAAACAAACCCAAACCCGCCCTCCTTCACTTCCTTCTTTCAATCGAACACAGCCCGATTGATTATGATAGGGTTATTAACTCTTATTTTATTGATACCTTTGGAATTAGTAAAAAGTCTAATTACCGAACGGGCCCAACGACAGTCAGAAGTTATTGACGAAATAAACTCCAAATGGGGAGAAGAAGTATTTTTTTACGGACCTATCCTAAAAGTTCCTTATACTACTTATTCCAAAACTGAAGTTTATGACAAGGCAACCAGTACAACTCTCACACAAAAAACAGCAGAACAGCATTACGCCTACTTTTTCCCAGAAGAATTAAAAAGTACCTCCGAAGTAAAAACGCAAACTAAAAAAAGAGCTAATTATGAATCCGTTGTATTTCAGTCTCAAATGGATTTTACCGGAAAATATATAAAACCTGACTTTTCGTCTAAAAACATCCCTGACCAAGATATTCAGTGGGACAAAGCAACCATTCTTGTTAAAACCTCCAATCAATCAAGCATCAAAGATGGAGCTTTTATAACTATCGGAACTGATAAATTTATTTTTGAACCTGTGTATAATGCCTCAAAGACCAATTTTGATGTAACCTCGAATAACAGAAGAAATTTTCCTAGAATAATAAGTGTTTCAATCTTAGAAACTCCGTTTATCGATTTCAAAAATTATTTTGAGAACTCTGATTTTAATTTTTCGTTCCAATACGACGGAAGCTCAAAAATTAGTATTGTTCCCATCGGAAAAACAACTCAGGTAATTATGAAATCTGATTGGAAAGATCCAAAATTTGGTGGTCCATTCCTCCCAACACATCAGATTACTGACAATGGTTTTTCGGCAGAATGGAAAATTCTTCATATCAATAGACCCTTCTCGCAACAGTCTTTTGAGGTTCTTCCGAATATAAGCGAATATGCTTTTAATGTGGATTTTATTATTCCTGTTGATCAATACCAACAAAACGAAAGGGCATCAAAGTATGGTTTTTTGACTATAGGACTTACTTTTTTAATATTCTTTTTGATTCAAACTATTAGTAAGATTAAAATCCATATATTTCAGTATACCATGATTGGTTTGGCTTTAATTATGTTTTATACACTACTTATTTCGATTACCGAACACAGTAGTTTTTTAAAAGCCTATTTGATTGCTGGAATTTCGGTTATTTTATTGATTAGTTTGTATTCCGTTTCTGTTCTTAAAAATAAAAAATTCCCTTTGTTTATAGGACTTTCACTTACTGCTCTCTACGGATTTATTTTTGTAATTATCCAATTAGAAAATTATGCTCTTCTGGCAGGAAGTATCGGATTATTTTTAATTCTAGCCCTAGTAATGTTTGTGTCTAGAAAAATTGATTGGTCCAAGAATTAATTTCTCTATTCATAAAAAAACCTCACAAGCCATAGACTTGTGAGGTTTTTTGTTTTTATATAAACCATATTATACTCTTACGGTCCAACCAAAAACGTCTTCGTCTATTTTGTATTGGATATTAGTCAGTTTTTCTTTTAGAAGTAGAGCATACGAATCTTCTATTTTAGGCAATTCGTAATAAGTTTCCTCGTACGAAAATCCGACAATCGGATTGACAACTGCTGCGGTTCCAGAACCGAAAATTTCTTTTAAAGTTTTGTTTTTAGCAGCTTCTACCAATTCGTTTACCATAACTGAACGCACTTCCACCTTTAGACCTAAATGTTTAGCTAAATCGATCAAGCTCTTTCTTGTCACCCCATCAAGTATTCTCTCGCTTGTTGGTGCTGTATACAGAGTATCCCCAATTCTTACCCAAACATTCATTGTTCCCGCTTCTTCGAGTTTGGTATGGGTAGCATCATCGGTCCAGATTATTTGTTGAAAACCCTTTTGATTAGCCAGTTTGGTAGGATAAAACTGTCCCGCATAATTTCCTGCTGCTTTTGCCGCACCAATTCCTCCATTTGCAGCTCTACTATAATGGTCAGCAATTACTACTTTTACTTCTCCTGAATAATAGGATTTAGCTGGAGAAAGAAGTATACAAAACTTGTATTCTGAAGAAGGAGAAGCAGTGACTCCTACTCCTGTTGCAATCATAAAAGGCCGAATATAAAGTGCGTTTCCTTTTCCTTTTTTCACCCAATCCTTATCCACTTTTATAAGTTCTCTCAACCCTTCTATAAAAACAAATTCAGAGATTTCGGGCATGGCTAAACGGACAGCTGATTTATTAATTCGCTTGAAATTTTCGTCAGGACGGTATAACCAAATTTCGTCAGAATCCGTTTTATAAGCTTTCATTCCTTCAAAGATAGCTTGTCCATAATGAAAGACTTTTGCAGCTGGATTCATTACAAAAGGCTCGTAAGGTTTGATTACTGGTTTTTGCCATTCTCCATTTATGTAATCACATACCAACATATGGTCTGTAAATACACTTCCGAACGAAAGGTTTTCAAAATCAACTTCGTTAATTTTTGAAGTTGAAGCCTTAATAAAATCAATCCCATTAATTACTTCTGCACTCATTTCAAAATATTTTTTATGCGTTAAAATTTGAATTATTCTCTGCAAAAATAATTCTCTGCAAAAATACCACAAAAAAATCGATTGAAAGTCACTATTTTTTTAAAGTTTTTTCAATCGATTCTTAAGGTTAGTTATTTTACATTTTTTAGTTCTACATCAAAAACCAAAACTGCATTCGGAGGAATCACCCCTCCTGCACCTCGGGTTCCATATCCTAGATGTGGAGGAATTATAAAACGAGCTCTATCTCCTACGTTCAACAAAGAAATTCCTTCGTCCCATCCCGAGATCACCTGTCCTACTCCTAACGAAAATTCAATCGGCTGGTTTCTCTTGTAAGAAGAGTCAAAAACCTGTCCATTCTCCAAGGCTCCTGTATAATGTACAGAAACGGTTTTGCCTTTTTGAGCTTTAGCCCCACTTCCTTTTTCAAGGATTTTATAATATAATCCGCTTTGGGTTTTATCAAAACCTTCGGTTAATTTTTGCATACGTTCTTCTGCCTGACGTTTCTCTTCTGCCAATCGTTTTTCGCGCGAACCTTCAAAAGTTCTGAAAGCCTCGATAGCATTCCATTTTTGAGCTTCTTCTCCTACTCTAACAACCTCAATACTTTTGATTGTATCTCCTTGAGCAATTTCGTCCACTACATCTTGCCCTTCTACTACATATCCAAAAACTGTATGGTTATCATCTAACCAAGGTGTTGCTACATGAGTAATAAAAAACTGCGAACCATTTGTCCCTTTTCCCGCATTTGCCATTGACAAAACTCCTGGTTTGTCATGTCTTAAATCCGAACGAAATTCGTCATCAAATTTATATCCTGGATCACCTGTTCCTGTTCCTAGAGGGCAACCTCCCTGAATCATAAAATCCGAGATTACTCGGTGAAATGTCAATCCATCATAATATGGTTTGCCTTGTGGACGAGCCGAGTTTTCAAGATTTCCTTCTGCCAAACCTACAAAATTTCCAACTGTACCTGGAGTTTTATCATAAGTAAGGCGTACTAAAATAGTTCCTTTATCAGTGTTGAATTTAGCATAAATTCCGTTTTCCATAATATTTCGTTTAAAAAGATGTGCAAAGGTAAGTTTTATTTAGGATTTAGAAATCAGTATTTTTGGATTTTATAGATGCTTTAACAGAACCTGTTTTAACTCTTTTCGTTATCTTTATACCTTATTTACTTTTTTATGAAAAAAATAGTGCTTCTATCTTTTGCTTTTTTGTTCTTTTCGTGTCATGAACAAACAAATCAAACAGAATCTGTTTCCTCTTTAACTTTGGATTTAAATCAAGCAAACAGCTTAGCTACGCTTCCGATGGAGTGTATCACTCAAGAATATCCGAATAAATTAGGACAAGTATTAGCTAGTTCTGAAGATTTAAAATCTCCTTTGGAACTCCGTCCTGCCTTCTATGGTTGTTTTGATTGGCACTCATCTGTTCATGGACATTGGTCACTTGTTGTCCTTTTGAATAAATTTCCAGAATTAGAGAATCAAGAAAATATAATTTCTGCTTTAGAAAAGCATCTAACTTCTGAGAATATTGCAATTGAAATTTCTTTTTTTAAAGATCAACACAATAGTTCGTTTGAACGCACCTACGGTTGGGCTTGGCTTTTAAAATTGGCTGAAGCACTGCATCAATCTGAGAATCCAAGATTAAAAGCATTGAAACAGAACCTACAACCTTTGACAGATTTAATGGTAGAAAAGTATATGGAGTTTTTGCCAAAACTCATCTATCCGATTCGAGTTGGAGAGCATTCTAATACTGCTTTTGGACTATCTTTAGCATGGGATTATGCAATTACTACAAACCATCCCAAACTTCAAAATATCATCAAAAACAGGGCTTTGGATTATTATAAAAATGATATCAGCTGTCCCCTTTCTTGGGAACCAAGCGGATATGATTTTTTGTCTCCTTGTTTAGAAGAAGCTTATTTAATGAGTAAGGTTTTAGACCGAGATGAATTCGAAAAATGGATAAAGTTGTTTATTCCTACTATCTTAAATTCTGATTTTTCTATCGAAGTAGCCCAAGTATCCGACAGAGAAGACGGAAAACTTGTTCATTTAGACGGTTTAAACTTTTCTAGAGCGTGGTGTTTAAAAGGAATTGCTAAGAAATTAGAAAACCAACCACAACTTATTCTTTTAGCAAATCAACACATTGAACATTCGCTCCCGAATTTAGTAGGTGACTCTTATGAGGGCGGTCATTGGTTAGGTACGTTTGCACTATATTCAATGTTATAGACAAGAACTTTGGATGGAGTTTGTCTTTTTGAACTGTAAACTTTCTGTTTAAATCTTATTGCTTTTTTACACTTTTTTAAGATAAAGTGTTTTGTCCTTTTGTATCTTTGGACATTATGAATGAAACTATATTACAACAGGCTTCTTTAAACGGATTGATTAGGACAATTTTAATAATTGTTTTGGTTTGGTATGCTTTTAAGTTTTTAATGCGCCTCTTGGCCCCTTACCTGATGAAAAAAATGGTTCAAAAGGCAGAATCTAACTTTAGACAAAACTACGAGCAACAATTCGGAAACACTCAAAATCAGTACCAGAACAAAGAATCTTCGCATACAAATTCTTCAAAAAGTCATAATCCGCGTTCTACAAAGAAAATTGGAGAATATATCGATTATGAAGAGATAGAATAATTTCTTTTGTTATGATTACAAAACTAGCGTGGAAAAATCTTTGGTTTAGGCCTTTAAATACTTTTTTAAGTATTATTCTACTCACAGCAAGTGTAGCTATTATCTCGCTTTTAATACTATTACAACAACAATTCGAAAATAAATTTTCGAAAAATATTGAAGGTGTGGATTTAGTAATGGGAGCTCAAGGAAGTCCTTTACAACTTATACTTTCTGCTGTTTATCAATTAGATGCTCCAACTGGAAACATCAACTATAAAGAGGCTGAAAGCTGGATGAATCATCCCTTTGTTGATACAGCTATCCCTCTAGCTTTTGGAGATAATTATCTGGGATACAAAATTGTAGGAACCACACACGACTACATCACTAAATTTGACGGAAAATTTACTCACGGAACAACCTTTGAAAAGAATTTTGAAGTAGTTGTTGGAGGAAAAATTGCTCAAAATTTAGAATTAAAATTAAGAGATAATTTTTTTGGTTCTCACGGAGAAAGTCAAGAAGAAGAGCACGTTCATGATAATTATGCCTATACAGTGGTTGGGATTCTAGAACCCACCGACAAAGTAATTGACAACCTCATACTCTGTAATGTTGAAAGTGTTTGGGCAATTCATGACGAACATGACCATTCTGCTGAGCATAGTGAACAGAAGAACGACCATCAGCATACAGATGAACAAGATTATTCTGACAAAGAAATAACTGCAGTTCTGCTAAAAGTAAAAAATAAAATGGCTTTTGTAATATGGCCTCGACTTGTTCCGCAAAACACCAAAATGCAAGTTGCCTCTCCTGCAATTGAAATAAACCGCTTGTTCACACTTTTTGGGTTTGGGTTAGACGCCTTGCAATATCTTGCCTATGGAATTATGTTAATATCTGGAATTAGTATTTTTATAGCACTATACAACCGGTTAAAAGAACGCAAATACGAATTTGCCCTCATGCGAATCGGAGGCGCTAAAAGAAGTCAGCTCCTAGGGCTTGTCATGTTTGAAAGTCTATTATTGTGCGTCCTCGGTTTTATCTTTGGTACTGTTTTAGGCAGATTAGCCTTGGTGCTTATTTCTAACTCTACAGCTCAAGAATATAAGATGGAATTCAATCCATTTGTATTTATCTGGCAAAAAGAGGGTATTTTATTTTTGATTACTATTTTTGTAGGAATTATAGCTGCGCTTATTCCGGCCATTAAAGCATATAAATTAAACATTTCTAAAACTCTAAACAATGCGTAAGATATATCTTGTTTTCATTCTGATTTTTGCAATTTTTATTGGGTTAGAATTGAATTTTAAACCAAGCCAAAACATAGAAAACTTTCCGTTTGCAAAAACAACTTCCGAGCATCCCACACAAGATATTCAGCAAGCTTCTTTTTTGGACTTGGATAGTCTGGTGAATGTAGATTCCAAGCAAAGTGGCGATGCAGAAGCTATTACCTGGAGCCTTCTGGGTAAAATAAAATACAACCATAAGCCACATCAAGATTATCCTGATGGAGTAATGTATCCTCAGGTCAGTGCTGAATTAAAAGCTAAAAAAGGGAAAAAAATTACTATTAGCGGATTCATTATTCCGATTGATAATGATAATTATGCTTTGAGCAAAAATGTCTTTGCACAATGTTTCTTTTGTGGACAGGCAGGTCCTGAAACTATTATGGGAATAAAGTTTAAAGACCTTAAAAAGCGTCTAAAAACAGATCAATATGTGACTTTAGAAGGAACTTTTCGATATAACGAAACCGATATTGAAGATTGGATTTATCACATCGAAAATGCAATAATCACTAAAGGGGGATAATTTTTAACAATGAGCTACGAATTTGTTTAATCACCGTTCATAGTTTATAATTCATCTTTAATGAAAAAATATATATTTATATTACTTTCTTTAATTTCGATTTCGGTCTTTTCGCAAGAAAAAACTCAAATCGAAATTATTAATTCTGACTATTTTGATATCAATCAGACAGAAGTCCCCGATGCGGTATTGTATTCAGGAAATGTTCAGGTCAAACACGCAGGAGCTACAATGTTCTGTAACAAGGCCTATTTATTTACTAAAACTAACAAAATCGAAATTTTCGGAAACGTTCATATCATACAAGGCGATACTCTTTTTCTAAATAGTAAGTATGCTCAGTATGATGGAAACACTAAAATAGCTTTGGCTAGCGGAGATGTCGTTATGCGTGATGCTGAAATGACTCTTACTACAGACAAGATTCACTTTGATAGAAACACTCAACAATCCTACTACAATTCGGGAGGAACTATAGTTAATGGAGAAAATATTCTAAAGAGTAGAGCAGGTACTTATCACGCCTCTGAAAAAGTATTAAAGTTTAGAGAAGAAGTAGTTGTAACTAATCCAGAATATCTGATTAAAACTAATCATCTTGATTATAGTACCTTTACAGGAGAAGCAGATATGCTGGGGCCTTCTACAATAGAAAGTGAGGCAAATACTATTTATACCGAAAAAGGAAAATATAATACTAAGACTAACATTTCTAATCTCACCAAAAATTCGCATATTATTTATGACAACAGACAAATTCAAGGGGATAGTATCTATTATGACCGCAATACCGAATTTGCATCTGCTACCAATAATATAAGAATAACTGATACCATAAACAAAACTCTCGCAACGGGTAATTATGGTGAAGTTTATCGTTTACAAGATTCATTAATTCTTACCAAACGAGCTTTAGTAGCTACTGAAACCGAAGATAAAGACACACTTTATACCAGTGCCCAGCGCATTATTATTACTGGTAAACAAGGAGAGCGAGTAATCCGTGCATTTAGAGACGCCCGTTTTTATAAAAATCAAATGAGCGGAAAAGCAGATTCTATCCATTCGACCGAAACGGACGGAATCACTCAACTTATCGGGAGACCTGTTTTATGGAATGGAGAAAGTCAGATGACAGGAAACCTAATGCTTTTGTTATCCAATAAACAAACCCAACAACTTGATTCTCTCAAAGTTTTGAATAATGTTTTCATTGTCGAAAGAGATACTTTGGGTACAGGTTTTAATCAGGTAAAAGGTCAAAATCTTTTCGGAAGATTTCAGGACGGAAAATTAGCAGAAGTTGATATAATCAAAAATACCGAAATGATTTATTATTCGTATACTGATGGAGAACTCTACGGAATAGATAAAAACGAAAGTAGTAAAATCAACCTTACTTTTGCCGAAAACCAAATTGAAACAGTTTCGTTTCATACAGATATAAAAGGAAGTACCTACCCCGAAAGTGAGCTTCCCGAAAATGCCCGAAAACTACGAGGGTTTATTTGGCGGGGAGATGAGCGAATAAAATCGCTAGAAGAGCTCATCGTTTCTGATGAATAAATTAACAGATAATTTTTATATTTAAAACCTGTTATTTATACATTTGGTTTAATGTCTAAACGAACTCAAATATTCTTTTGTTTAATCGTATTACTTTTTTCGTTTTTGGGATTCGCACAGGATTCTAAAAATCAAATCAGTAAAGACACTTTAGACCCAAAACAGAAAGAGAAACTCGAAAAATTAGAACAAAAAGCTCGAGAAAAAGGCGGATTTGCCAGGTTTATCCACAGGCTGACTTTTCGGCCTATCAGAAAAAAAAACACTCAAAATCTTCCTGCTCAAAACAAGATCTCATTCAAAAATTTTGAAGGAAAAATAATTCGAAACATTCATATCACAACTCTCGATCCTTTTGGTTTTTCTGAATCTGACACTGTAAAGAAACCCAAAAGATGGAGCGAAAGAGCAGGTAATAATCTTCATGTCAAAACCAGAAGTAGAACTATCCGAAATCTTTTACTCTACAAAAAAAATGAAACTCTTGATTCTTTAGAAATCAAAGAATCTGAGCGTCTTATCCGAAGTCAAAGATATATCAGACGAGTTCAAATGGAACCCGTTATGATTTCAGAGGACTCAGATTCGGTGGATATAAATATTCGTGTTTTGGATTCATGGAGTTTGATACCACAAGGGAGTATCTCAACCTCCAAAATGAATCTCGAAATTTCAGAACGGAATTTTTTAGGTTTAGGACATACCTTCCGGAATGATTTTCAACAGCGATTTGATGATTCACGAAGTGCATATGGAGGAAGATATATTATCCCAAATATTCGAAATACTTTTATCACCTCAACGTTTATTTACGATATTGATGTAGATGACAATTCAATAAAAAGTGCTGAGATACAACGTAATTTCTTTTCTCCTCTTACTAAATGGGCAGGAGGAGTTTATGTTGATGAACGGTTTTTAAGAGATTCTCTCCCGGATAATTCAGGAGTATTTGCCTTACAAAATTTCAAATCAAGAAATCAAGAATATTGGGCTGGAAGAGCTTTTAACCTTTCTGATAGCAAGACTGAAGCAGAGCGAACTCTTAATTTAGTTACTGCCTTAGGATATTATAATACTGCTTTTTCAGAAAAACCAAATGTAATGTATGACAGTATTAGCTTTTTTTCAAATAGTCAGACCTATTTAATGAGCATTGGACTTACATCAAGACAATTTATTCAGGATCGTTATTTATTCGAATATGACCGAACTGAGGATGTTGCGATCGGTAAAGTATATTCTATAACAGGTGGCTTTCAAGAGAAAAACAAGACTAAAAGACTCTATTTGGGGATGAAATACTCTTTTGGAAATTATTACAATTTTGGTTTTTTTGGAAGTGATTTCGAAGCGGGAACCTTTTTTAATAATGGAGAGACAGAACAAGGGATGATTCGTGTTAGAGCTGTATACTTTACGAAATTATATCAAACGGGTGATTGGCACTTCAGGCAATTTATAAAGCCTGAGATTGCTTTCGGATTTGACAGAGAGCCTATTGTCAAAGACCAATTTAACTTATCGGGTCTTAGCGGAATTGAAGGCTTTAACAATAGATTACTCGGCACTCGAAAAGCTCTTTTATCACTACAAACTCAATCTTATGCTCCAGGAATTTGGTATGGATTTCGTTTTAGTCCTTTTTTAAATTTTACGTTCGGAATGATAGGAGGAAAAGATGATTCGTTTTTTAATAGCCGCCTTTATTCCAAAATAGGCTTAGGAGTATTGATTTCTAATGACTTTTTAGTTTTTAACCAATTCCAGCTTTCAGTTGCTTACTATCCAACAATTCCGTTTGAAGGGAATAATATTTTTAAATTCAATTCGTTCAATAATGATGATTTTAATCTTCAGAATTTTACAATTGAACAGCCAGAGCTTATTAAATTAGAATAAAGAAATACCTCAGTAACTCTCTAATTAGAGAATCGAAATCAAGAGTGTAAAACCAAATCTTTTAAAGCATTTTCCCATGATTTTATTTTAATTCCAAAAGTGGTTTTAATCTTAGTTTTATCCAACACACTATATTTTGGGCGAATAGCGGGAGTGGGATAAGCACTTGTCGGAATCGGATTTAATTCAATTTTGATAGCATTCAATTCAAAAATCTTATTGGCAAAATCAAACCAAGAGCAATAACCCTGGTTTGAAAAATGATAAGTTCCGTATTTAGAATTCAGAAGTTTTGTTTCAGATAATATCAGTTTAATAATAGCTTTAGCCAAGCAATTTGCATTAGTGGGAGTTCCGATTTGGTCATTCACTACATTTAAACTCTCTCTTTCTTCAGCTAATCGAAGCATGGTTTTGTAAAAATTATTTCCAAACTCAGAATACACCCATGAAGTACGGATGATATAATATTTTTCTAAAACAGCCCGAAGTTCCTCCTCCCCTTCTAATTTTGTTTTTCCGTAAACACTTTTCGGATTGGGTTGATCTTCTTCGGAATAAGGAAAATTTCTTTCACCGTCAAAGACAAAATCTGTAGAAATATGAATAAGGGTAGTATTGTGTTTTTTACAACTTTCAGCCAAGTTTTTAACTCCTACAACATTGACTCTGTGGGCTAAATCTCTTTCCGTTTCTGCCTTATCAACGGCTGTATAAGCAGCTGTATTGATACAAAAATTTGGTTTTAATTCATTAAAAACACCCTGACATTTTTGTGAATCTGTAATATCTAAAACATCCGAATCTGCAAATACAAAAGTCACTCCTTTATGGTTCTCAGAAGCTTTCTTAATCGCATTGGCAAGTTGTCCGTTTCCGCCTGTTACTAAAATCACCATATTTTACGAGCGTTTTGAAGTAACGGGTTGCTTTGATCTTTATCAGAAATAATGAGTTGTTCTTTATCAAAATTCCAATCAATTCCGATTGTTGGATCGTCAAAGGCTATCCCCCCTTCAGATTCTTTATTATAAAAATTATCACATTTATAACTGAATAAGGCTGTTGGACTCAACACTAAAAAACCATGAGCAAATCCTTTAGGTACAAACATTTGTTTTTTGTTTTCGCCCGTCAAGAGTACCGAAACATATTTTCCGTAAGTTTCTGAATCTGGTCTGATATCCACTGCAACATCTAATACTTCGCCTTGTAGGACCTGTACCAATTTGGCTTGGGCAAATTCTCCTGTTTGGTAGTGTAATCCTCTTATAACCCCTTTTGACGAAAAAGATTGATTGTCCTGCACAAAATGTACATTCAAACCTGTTCTGTCTGAAAAGGTCTTTTCATTAAAACTTTCGAAAAAATATCCTCTTTCATCTTCAAAAACACGAGGTTCGATGATAAAACAGTCTTTTAAGTGGGTTTGGATTATATTCATTACCAAAAAAGTTTATATATAGTAAACACCATTGAGTTTTTAGGAAACTCAATAATGTAGATAATATTATTTTATATTAAAGATTTGCTCTAATATTTTGATTGTAATAAGGTATGTCGGTTTGACCCCCGTTGTTCCTAAACCTCCTGAAGCTAGTGTACTTCCTGTTTCGAGCGGGTTATCAGAAGCATAATAGGCATAACGAACTTGTACGTCTTTTGGTATGCTTTTTCTGATTCTTGAAGCAGATTGAATCGCTTTTTGATAGTAAGCACCTTCCATTTCAAGACCAATCACTTCCCAAGTTGATTTATGGAAGAAGTATAACAAATCTTTGTTTTGTAGTGAAGTTCCTAATACGGTAACCATATTTCCAGCAAAAACAGGAATTCCATAACCTTCAAACATATCTTTTGTCAATTCATTTTCAAACGGGTAGTTGTCTCCGGTTCCTTCGTTGATGTGAGCAGACGGAATCATGATATCGCCTTTTCCACCTTCTAGAATTCCGGCTTTACCCATAATTGAAACTGATTCTACATTAAGATAGGTTCTGTTTTCAGCTTCTTTGTATGGTTTTAATAGCTCGTCAATAGTCTCATAGGCTTGTTCTCCGAAAGCATAATCCATAACAATAATAACTGGTTTATCCTTGACATTTGCAGTAGGAAAGTTTGATTTTTTGAAATCAATTTTAGCTGTATCAAAAATCTGTACATCAATGTTGGTTCCTGAAGTGTCCCAAACCTGATACATTCCGTTTTTTAGAGCTACATCTTCTACTTTTTTGCGAAGATCTCCGTTACCCGGATTGCTCAAAGCTTCATACACATCAATGTCGTCGATATCTTTAAACTTTGATTTTAGAGTAGGAATAGCAAAAATCGAATTCATAACTGAGTGCATATTAGCACTAATGATATGAATAGGACGTTCTAATAAATCATTCTCTTTCAGAACTTGCTTGATGTTGTCTGCCCAAATTTCTCCATGAATGTGATGTCCTAAACGCTCTCTTAGAATCGGGCTGAAGGTAATCGCTCTTTTGTTGTTGTTCACTACTTCTTCGATAGCTAATTTCCCTAACCAATAGATTACATGAAGGAATCTATCCGGATTTTCAGGTGTTGCAAAAGCATCATAGATGTTTAAAACCTCAACAAAAGTACGTCCTAACATGCTAGAAACATGAGCAATGGATGTTTCTTTTTCTTCTTGAGAAAGCGGTTCATTTTTATCTACTAATCCTTGTAGGGTTTTCCAATCACGAGTAACGGTTCCTTTGAATTCATCAATCAGAACATGGTTTTTGATTTTGTGTGACTCGATGAAAATAAAAGTCAAGTGAGTCAAGATATCATAGATGTCTGAACGTCCTCGAGTGATTTCGATATTCATTTGTTCATCGTCAATACGATAACAGTTTCTTCTTCTTTTTGGAGGAACAATTGCTTTGAAATGTGATTTTGAATAACCTTCGTCTGAAATCAAGTTGATGTAACGACATTCTTCAATCCCGATAGGGAGGCGTTCAATAACGTATAAAAGTCCGTTTAGTTCTACTTTTTCGCTGTTTATCGAACCGTAAATTTCCGGACGTAGTAATAAAAGAGCCTCACGAAGCGTTTCTCCGGAAACTCCCATTGGTTTATAAAATCCACGATTGAACAAATGCCTCATCGTAATATACATTCTCTCTATAGCACCTGATGATTCTTGCGCTCTTGTTCGTTCTATATTTCTAAATTTTGTCATATTCTACATCTTGAACTCCAACAGAGTTTAAAGCTTTGTTGGAGTTGTTTTTATTAAACTATCCCAAAAACTCCAAAATACTATCCGTGATAAACTTAATCTGTTCATCATCCAATTCGGTATGCATTGGGAGTGATAATACTTCGTTTACCAAACGGTTTGTAACTGGAAAATCTTCTTCTTTATAACGAGTATCTGCATAAGCTTTTTGACTATGTAACGGAATCGGATAATAGATAGCACAAGGAATTCCTTTATCCAACAAATGTTGCATAAGTGCATTTCTATCTGCTCCAACAATTCTCAACGTATATTGATGGAAAACGTGAGAATCGTCATCTCCTTTGATAATTGGAGTCACGATATTTTTGTGATTCGCTAAAACGGAGCTGTATTTTTTAGCCGCTTCACGACGAGCTGTATTATATTGATCTAGTTTCGGAAGTTTAGCATTCAAAACCACAGCTTGAAGGCTGTCTAACCTTGAATTTACTCCCACTACATCATGATGATAACGAACGTACATTCCGTGGTTTACGATGCCTCGAAGTGTGTGAGCCAAATCGTCATCATTGGTGAAAATCGCTCCACCATCCCCGTAACAACCTAAGTTTTTAGAAGGGAAAAACGAGGTCGCCGCTACGTGTCCAATAGTCCCTACTTTTTGTTTTTGCCCGTTTGTATGTTTGTAATTAGCTCCAATAGCTTGAGCATTGTCTTCGATTACAAACAAGTTATGTTCTTTGGCAATTGCCATAATTTCGTCCATATTAGCAGCTTGTCCAAACAAGTGTACAGGAACAATCGCTTTGGTTTTTGGAGTAATCGCTTTTTTGATTGCTTCAATCGAAATATTGAAAGTATCCTCATCAACATCTACCAAAACAGGTGTAAGCCCTAAAAGAGCAATTACTTCAACTGTTGCAGCAAAAGTGAAATCAGCTGTGATAACTTCATCACCTTGTTTTAGACCCAATCCCATCATAGCGATTTGTAGGGCATCGGTTCCGTTAGCACACGGAATCACGTGTTTTGCTTCCAAATAATCTTCCAAGCTTTTTTGAAAAGAGTGTACTTGTGGTCCGTTAATATAGACAGTGTTATCTAAAACCTCGTTGAATCCTGTTTGAATCTGGTCTTTTATGTGTTGGTACTGACCCGCAAGGTCAACCATTTGTATTTTTTTCATATTTTGATATATTTTAGTTCAAAAGTATTGAAGTTATATGTTTTCTTGTTTTTCTAAATGTAAAGTTTGTTGGTCAAAAACTCCAAAAGTATAATAGTGTATCCAGTCTCCCAAATTGATATACGTTGAGTTTTCGTTCAGTTTAATGGTCATGGGCAAATGTCGGTGTCCAAAAACAAAGTAATCATAGTGTTTGAGTTCTAATTTTCGTTTGGCATATTGTACGAGCCATTCGTTTTCTTCGCCCAAAAACTTCACATCGTCATCTCCTGAAATTATTTTGTTCTTTACCGATAAATATTGTCCTAATCTGACTCCCAAATCCGGATGTAACCATCTAAAAAGCCATTTTGAAAACGGATTGGTAAACACTTTTTTCATTCGTTTATAACCTTTATCCTCTGGTCCTAATCCGTCTCCGTGGCCTATAAAAATAGATTTTCCGTTGATGATAAACACTTGTGGAGAATGAAAAACCGGAATGTCGAGTTCTTTCTCGAAATAATCATTCATCCATAAATCATGATTTCCGACAAAGAAATAAATCAGAATTCCGCTGTCTCTTAATTCGGCTAATTTCCCGAGGACTCTCACAAATCCTTTAGGTACCACCGTTTTGTATTCGAACCAAAAATCAAACAAATCTCCCAAAAGGAAAATAACTCCTGCATCTTGTTTGATTTCGTCTAACCATTTCACGAATCGTTTTTCTCTCGGGAGGCTTTCCTCTCTCGTGGGAGCTCCCAAATGGTTATCTGAAGCAAAATATGCTTTTTTGTTTTCAGGTAATGTTATGATAGTTTCTGGCTTCAAAGTGGTTTAATCGTTTAATCGTGGACTTGTTTAATAGCAATTCGTAGTTTAAAATTCGAAATTAATTGTCAGAAGCATACCATTCGGCAAACGAAGAATCAGTTTCTTGTAAGCGAAGTGAAAAGAGTTCTATATTTTGTGGTAATCTGGATTTGATTTTCTGAACAAAATCTATCACCATTTTCTCGCTTGTAGGCTGATAATCAACTAAAATCACGTGATGTCCTCGGTCTTTAAGTTCTTGAGCAAGCTCAATATGCGGAGTATTTTTGTTAAAAACAGTAGCATGATCAAAAACGTCAACAACCTCTTCTTTAACAATTTTCTTTAAATCCGTAAAATCGATAACCATTCCGTATTTTACGTTGTTTTGATCTTCGTTAGGGCTTCCGATTACTGTTACAAAGAGCTTATAACTGTGTCCGTGAACGTTTTTACATTTTCCGTCATAGCCATATAAAGCATGTCCTGTTTCAAACGAAAATTGCTTGGTAATTCTTATTTTAGTCATTAAGATAACTTTATAAATCAAGCAAAGGTACGAAATTTGTCAAAAGAATATTTATCTTTGATTTTTAATGATACGTTATAAGTTTATGAAAAAAATAATTTTACTCTGTTTACTGTTCATTTCTTTATGGGGATATTCGCAAGAAGAAATTATTGAGCAGAAAAACAATGATGGAGAAATTATCCTTAATCAAACTCATTCTGATAGTCAATTTGATGAAGAAAAAAATGATGAAAATCACATTTATAATGCAGTTGAGATAATGCCCGAATACCCTAATGGGGGAATAAATGGTTTTAGACAATTTATTGCGACAAATTATAATTTACCTAAAGCAAACAGAGATATAAAAGGCACCTTGATAATCAATTTTGTAATAGAACCTGACGGAAGTATGTCCAATATTAAGGTAGTTCGCGATTTAGGTTTTGGAACAGGATTCGAAGCCGTAAGAATCTTAAAACTTGCCGACAAATGGATTCCTGGTATTCAAAACGGAAAACCAGTAAGAGTAAATTATAGCTTTCCTATTAATATAGATATTAAAGTAAAAGAATAAAAATACCCAACTATCAATATTAGGCACCTATATTTAGTTTTCACAAAACAAAACATTAAAACTTTAACATAAATTATAAAATAGTATCTTGCAGTCTATTAACCTTATAATTGGGTATTTATATCCAATTGTGTTTTTTAAAACTTCAGGGCTATGGTTAGATACTTTACTTTATACATTTTATTGTTAGTTGGTTTATACGGCCACTCTCAACTTTCGGATTTCACTCTTACAGTAACTGTTACAGACGAAACCTGTTTTGGAAATGGCAGTCTAGCTTTTTCGGTTTCTGATACTGAGCCTGGAGCTACTATAATTTATGAAGTTTATAAACTCCCTGATACCACAACTCCTATAACTACCTCAACTGGAAACCCTGTAATAGGATTAAATTCAGGGGTTTATCAAGTGGTTGCCATACAATCTCTAGGAGGAAATATTGGCTCTCAAACAGCTGAAGTTGTAATAGCTGACCTGACTGACCCTTTGACCTTTTTGGTAGAAAGCAGTATTGTGTGTCCAGACGAAGGAATTATTACGGTAAATGTACTCACTGGAACTGCTGTCACCTACCAGATTATATCTGGGCCTAATGATTTTTCGACTCCTCCACAAACTTCCAATGTTTTTACAGGTCTACAACCTGGACTCTACCTTATCGGAGTACAAGATGCAGGACCATGTGGAGATTTTTTTACTCAAAATAATCAAATCGTTTATACCCCACCTACACCTATACTATTTTCGGGTAGGATGCTAACAGCCAATCTCAACTCTTGTGACGGAGAAAATACGGTTACTGCACAACATGCACTCGTTGATAATATCTATATCTATCCTCTTACTATAACATTCACTACTTACCCTCCTGACGGTTCAACTCCTGTAGTACAAACTCAAGTTATCTCTGGCAATATTTTTAACGAAAATATTCCTTTCTATGAAGGAGAATATTTTTATGATATTACAATAATTGATGGGTGCGGTAATAGTTATTCTCTTGCAGACTTGCCTGTAAATTTCAGTTTAAATTTAGAGGCTGATTATGACCGAAATACTTGTTATTCTATGATTCTGACTGTGAGTAATTTTATTGAAAGTTATACTCTTGAATTCATTTCTCATCCTGAGGGGTTTGATCCTGAAATTTTCAACACCAACCATCCTGGCCCTTTTACTGATTACTTTATATTGTATGGTGTTGACGCAACAGGAGAGTTTATTGTAGGAAACTACCAAGTCATAGTTACGGATGCTTGTGGAAGAACAACTACCATTCCTTTTACTATTCAACTCCCCGACGTAGATCCTATACTTGATTTTTTTGTAGACCCTCCAGCTCCTCCCGATTGCAACTGTACAGGAAGACTTTTCGTTGCGCATACATTTGGGTTAGCCTCGGCAACTATACTGGATGCTCCTGATGAATATTTAGATTTTTTGGAAGACAACAATTTGTCTTTGCCTCATGATGTTTCTGATTTCATCCGTAATCCTCCTTTAAACTTTCTGATGAGTGCTCCAACGTATGGTTGTGGCGAATATACTGTTATGGTAACAGATGTCTGTGGAAATGAATTTATACTTACTAAAGAAATGGAGCCATGGAATATTTCCACCGAAGATTCTTTATCCGCTATACAGGCTCCGGGATGTGATGGTTTTGGCTCTTTGCGAATAATGTCTTCGATGACCGAAGACATTATAGGTAAAATAGAGGCTGCCCATATACTAAGTGCTCCTGATGAATTTTACCAGCTTTTTAATGCTACTCCTTCCGAGATATACGATATTACTGATTATGCTTATTCTATATCTGGAATAAATGATGGACCACCTACCTGGTATATAGGAATAAATGGATTGCCTGAAGGTGAATATAAGTTTAACATCCAATTTGCGTGTGAGTTTATTCCGTTTACCTATTTCGTTGAAGCCTATCAGCAAACAACTACACTCGAATTAGAAGAAATGTGTGGAGCTTTTAATTTTTTATTCAACCATACCGCAAATAACAGTGACTACTTTGTTCCAAAAGAAACTTTTTGGTTAGAAAGATACAACGAAGTAACTGAAGAATGGGAGTATATGAATGAAGTAAGGCCTAATGAAATGAATTATAACATACCTTATTTTGGAAACTTTAGAATAGTAAAACAATATTCAATATGGAATAATGGAACTGCTATACCTCCTGAATTTACTACTGCTTATTGTATAGAATCTATTGATGAATTTGAATTTACAGGTCATCCACACATCAATGGGGTAGCTTACTTCCCGTGTCCGAATGGAGAAAATGAGATATTTGTAGATGCAAATGGAGTACCACCACTAGTGTATGAAATAACAGAAAAAAACAATCAGCCTTTTTATATAAATAACGGAGAAAGTAATTTCTTTACAAATCTTGAACAAGGGATTTATAATTTTAGAGTCACAGATAGTTGCGGAAATACAGTAAACGGTACCTATCACGTAAATCAACCTTTTGATTTTGATATCATCGCTACTCCGCTTTGTAATGGCCTACAAGGTTCGTTATATACCCACTACTTTTCGTTTTTGAATTATCAATGGTGGCACTCAACTAATCCAAATGATATATTGAGTACAAATAACCAATTATTTTTTGACCCTTTTAATGCTGCCCAAGATTCTGGCACTTATTATTTGAATATAAGTTATCTTGGAAATCCTAATTCTTGTGTAAACCAAACCTTGAGTTACCAAATAAATATAACTCCTCCTCATGCAGGAGATGACCAGACAATTGTTTATTGCTCTTCTTCAGAAGAAAATGTTGATTTATTTTCTTTCTTTACTTCAGAGTATGACGATTTTGGAGTTTGGGAAGATCTCTCTCAAACAGGAGCCCTTCAAGATAGTATTTTAACTATCACTAATCTTCTACCTGGAACGTATGAATTTGGTTATAATGTCAATACCTGCGAAGGAGCAGATCAATCTGTACTTACTCTTGTTTTGGTAGCCCCCCCCTCTACTCCTATTATTGTAGGCGCAGATTCTGTGTGCATAGGCTTTACTATACAGCTAGATATAGAAAATCCTAATCCGCATTATATTTATACTTGGACCCATCCCAATGGCACTGTTCATATAGGAGAAAGTATTTCGATTCCTGAAATTGATGCAGAAGACTCTGGTTTATATATGGTTACGGCTTCAGTAGCTCCGAATCACCCCAACAACTGTATTGCCAATGCTAGTATAAACATACATAGTAATTATTGTGAGCTCCCAAAAGGATTATCTCCGAATGGCGATGGACTGAATGATTTTTTTGACCTTTCGGATTTTAATGTAGAGAAACTAAAAATCTTTAACCGGTACGGAAGAATGGTTTATGAAGCAAAAAATGGGTATATCAATGAGTGGTACGGACAATCTTCTGTAAACAACAATAAGCTATTGCCAACAGCTACGTATTATTATGTGGTAACCTTTGGAAATGGAAATATAAAAACGGGCTGGGTTTATCTATCTCGAGAAGATTAATCTCTTTTAATTCTTATATAAGGGTATAAAATACGAAATCGTATAATTAAACCCTACGCCCCAATTTCCATCATAAGTTCTGTGGAACCCAGGAATATATAAATTATCGAAGTTATCAGGTTTACTTTGTGTTATTAAATAGTTTAAGCGAACACTGAATCCTACAAAAAGATTATTAAATAACTCTGCTTTTATTCCGCCTACAAATTCTAACCAATGTGCGTTGAGTCCGGAAAATTCTTGATTGGCGTTTATTACTGTATGAGGTCCGAGAAACCCACCTGTATTGTAATAAATAGAATAATGATTCAGTCTTTGTGAAAAAGAGCTTGTTGCGTATCTCCCTCCTACATAGATTTGATTTTCCATATTAAGCCAGTTTTCGTAGGCATTAAAATCCACTCCAATTTTCAGATAATTTCCTTTAGTAGTAAAGTTCAATTGGGGTTCGTCAGTTGTTTTATCTTCGTTCCCGAGTTCTGCCGCTATATATATTTTTTTGTTAAGGCGATAATCTCCCACTATTTCAAATCCTTTATAATCATCTACCACAAAAGATTTAGTTAGTTTAAATAAATCTGCTCCTACACGAAGTCCGTAACGATGTTTTTTAGGAACAATCGAATCGGTTTTAACCTCTTGAGAAAACCCAACAAGAGTAAAAGCCAGACTAAAAAAGTATATCCAGATGTGTTTCATTTTCGTTGGTTATTACAGATTGTCTTACGATATATTCTTTTATCCACAATTCATCATTACCATAATCGGTAACATTTGGATTTGGGTTTAAAGGGTCTGAATTTTCAAGAGTAAAATTTGTTTTATATCCGCAAGCTCTGGATATATAAACATCATCTTTAGTATATCGGATTTCTACTAAATCTTCGTTGATAACATCTGTATTTATATTGGTATAGGTAAGCCTAAAAACATAAGTACTCTGAGGCGAATCTGTCCGTAGCGGAAGTAATATTTTATTGGTATTTGAAAATTCTAGTATACTAGTAGGATTATCGACATCAATAATTTCTATTTTCTTAAAACTCTTTTTTACGGATGGATTGAGAAACTCGTAAAAATCAATTACCATCTTTGGAGTGGTAGGTGTGCTTTCAGAACAGATATCATCCTTCTCGCACCCCCAAAAAGTAGCGAAGCACAAAAGCATAAAAATTATTGATATTGTATAATGTTTCATTCAAAAATAATATAAAGATGCAAATGTAATGAAAACTCAAAATCCGTTAACTACAAACTTACAAAACTTAAGTTTAGAGCTTTTCTAGCCTGTCTCTAACGTATTCTACTTTGGTTTTTCCGTGAGGCAGTGGCTTGCCTTCTGCATCGAGATTTACCATGATAATTTTATCTACAGTAATGATGGTTTCGTGTGTCATTTTGTTTCGCACTTCACTGCGCATGGTTACCGAAGAGTTTCCGAATTTAGTTACTTCAATTCCGATTTCAATAATATCCCCTTGTTTGGCAGAGGCCATAAAATTAATTTCGGACATATACTTAGTCACCACTTTTGGATTTTCTAATTGTACAATTGTATATAGCGCGGCTTCTTCGTCTATCCAAGCCAATAACCTACCTCCGAAAAGTGTTCCGTTGGCATTCAAATCTTCGGGTTTAACCCACTTTCTAGTATGAAATTTCATCTTAATTACGAATTATAAATTAAATCTTCTTGCCTCTTTCCTCTTTCCTCTTGCTTCTTGCCTCTCGGCTACTTAATATTTTATAACTGAATAGGTATTGTAGTTATTGATTTTTTCTCTTCCGTTTAGGAATTCCAGTTCCATCAAAAAATTTATTTGAATAATATTTCCTCCTAATTTTTCGACTAATTTGGATACTGCTTTTATGGTTCCTCCTGTAGCCAACACATCATCATGAATCAAAACATTTTCTCCTTTTTGAATAGCGTCTGTATGAATTTCCAAACTATCGGTTCCATACTCTAATTCATACGAAGCCGAAATTGTATCAAATGGGAGTTTTCCTTTTTTTCTGACTGGGACAAAGCCTGCTCCGAGTTCTTGAGCTAGTAAAATTCCAAAGAAAAAACCTCTGCTCTCTATTCCTATTACTTTATCGGTTTTAGTATCCGGGAGATTTCTCAATATGTTTTTTAAGACTTCTTTTCTCCCCTCAGCATTATTGAGCAAGGGTGTAATATCTTTGAAAACTACCCCTTCTTTAGGAAAATCTTTTATATCTCTGATGTAAGTTTGAATATCCATCTCTTGTATTAAAGCTTCAATTATTACTCTTCTTTAAAATCTTTTCAAAAGTATTGATATTACGCGAAGTAAAGGCATTTTTTAAGTTTTTTCGACCTAATATTTTTCCAAATTCAGATTCAATTGTATTTCCTTTTGGAACTTTCCAATAAAAATTACCTCCCACTATTAGAGCGGCTTCGTCTTTTACTTTATTTACCTTTTTAAATTCTTCCATTAGTAACTCTTGAATTCCCGTGATTCCTACAAAACTATAAATATGAAATTCAGGAGTTGCTTCAAAAGGATTTTTATTATAAATGGTTTCCACTTCTTCTATATCTCTTAGGAAAAGAAAGGCATCGTAATTAAAATGTTTTGAGAGTGCTTTTTCTAATATGGTTTTTAAATGTTCTCTATTTTGTCGAGACGAAAAAAGAATATTTCCCGATGCTAAAACAGAAGACACCTTCTCCATTGCTTCTCTTTCAAATACACCACAAACATCAATCATCTTCATAGCTGTTCCCTTTACGTTTACACCGCGTAAAAAAGCACAAAATTGAGTAGAATTGTCGTTGATATCTTTCATTCTCATTGTATTAAAATAGAGCTTTATGTATCGAATATATCTCTAATAAAAATTAAAAATTGTATTTAAAAATATTGTCAATAACAAGCAAGCAGTAATTATTGACAAATTTACTAAAGCTCTAAAAATCCATTTTTTATGTGATAAATTATAATTTGTATGCTTTGAAACAACTACAACAATTCCCATTATCAGAAACCATACAGTAAAAAGTAACGATATTTCCCTTTTTACTATAGTTGTTACTAGATCGTGAATTAAGCCACAAAAAACAAATGTCAGTACCACTGCAATACCTGCAGGAATCCATTTTTTTATAGGTTTAAATATTTTTTTACCTAAATAATATCCGAAAATGGGATTCCAGAAATTCCAAAACGAAGAAAAATTTTTAGCTCCTAGTGACCTTTGCAAGTTGTTTTTAAGTGAGCTCGAGTGTCCTATTGGAACGCCATTTTTCTTTTTTACATATTCGGATAAATTCATTAAAATTTATTGTCTAAAAACTTTGTGTTACTTTATCCACTTTTGCAATAGTAAAATCCAAATCATCATACGAGAGTGCATCGGTTATAAACCACGTTTCGTACGACGATGGTGCAATATAAACTCCTTCTTTTAATAATCCGTGGAAGAAATCTTTAAAACGCTGAGTATCTCCGTAACCTGCCGTTTTAAAATCATATACTTCTCTAGAATCAAAGAAAACCGAAATCATCGAACCTACTCTGTTTATAGTAAAATCAACATTGTTTTTGGTCAGAACTTCTCGGATTCCGTTTTCTAAATAAGTTGTTTTTTGCTCTAATCGCATAAAGATATCATTATCATTATTCAGGGCTTTAAGCATTTCTAATCCTGCTGCCATAGCTAATGGATTTCCCGACAAAGTTCCTGCCTGATAAACTGGACCTAGTGGGGCTAAGTGATTCATAATCTCATTTCGAGCGGCAAAAGCTCCTACTGGGAGACCTCCTCCGATTACTTTTCCGAAACAGACAATATCTGCTTTGATTCCGAATAATTCTTGCGCTCCACCTTTTGCCAATCGGAACCCAGTCATTACTTCATCAAAAATCAATAAACTTCCGTTTTGGTCACATATTTGGCGAATCCCTTCCAAAAATCCGGTTTTAGGAGGAACACACCCCATATTTCCAGCTACAGGTTCAATAATAATAGCTGCTATTTCTCCTTTATTCTCATCAAATAATTGCTGAACACTTTCTAATGAATTATAATCTGCCAGAAGTGTGTCTTTTGCTGCACCTTGCGTAACTCCTGCGCTATTTGGCACTCCAAAAGTCGAGGCTCCACTTCCCGCAGCAATCAAAAACGCATCGGAATGCCCATGATAACACCCAGAAAACTTAATAATTTTTTCTCTTTTAGTAAATCCTCTTGCCAGCCGTACCGCGCTCATACAGGCTTCGGTTCCTGAATTTACAAAACGTATTTTGTCAATATTCGGAACCATTTCAACAGCAAGTTTAGCTATTTCTGTTTCGATTTCGGTCGGTGCTCCAAAAGAGGTTCCTAGTTTTGCCTTTTCAATCACGGCATTTACAACGGGTTCAAAAGCGTGACCTAGAATCATCGGCCCCCATGAATTGATATAATCAATTAAACGATTTCCGTCTTCGTCATACAAATAAGCTCCGTTTGCCTTTTTAATAAAAATTGGGCTTCCTCCAACTCCTTTGAACGCTCTAACAGGAGAATTTACTCCTCCCGGAATATATTGTTGTGCTTCTGTAAATAATTGACTGCTTCTTTGGTAATTCATTTTTTATTGTATTATATATTAAATACTTCGGATGTATATTTGAAATTATCTAAACTCCCTTTTTATTTCACCCTCAACGTCTGTCCTATAGAGATGGAATTGTCCGATAAATTATTTAGACGTTTAAGTTCAGCTATAGAAGTATTGTATTTGTTCGAAATAGAATAAAGTGTTTCGCCTTCAGCTACTTTATGTGTCGTAATCGGAGTCGGGTTTGAAGTTGACCCGCTAGTATTTTTCTGTGTAACCGTTTCATTAGAAGTTTCTTGTTGAACAGTTTTAGTTTTTGTAGTGCCAAGTACTTCTTGGTCATATTGATGCAGTTCATAGCGTTCAATAAGGCTGATAAGTTTGTCAGGATATTTTAAATCGGTCGCATAACCTGCCTTGCGCAATCCTTTTGCCCAACCTTGATAATCGTCTTTATTGAGTTTAAACAAATCATTATACCTGGCTCTGGAAGTCAGAAAAAGAGAATGGTCTCTAAAGGATTCTGAAGCGTGACGGTATTTTCTGAAACATTCCTGCAAAGCGTCATCGTCATGCCTGATAGTCTCTCCTGTCCAACCTGTATGGCATTTAATCCCAAAGTGATTATTAGCTTCTTTAGCCAATCGTCCGTTACCTGAACCCGATTCTAAAATCCCTTGTGCAAGAGTAATACTAGCTGGAATTCCGTGTGTACGCATATTGTCTTTAGCAATTTCTTTGTATTGATCAATATACGATTTAACCACATCTGCATAAACTGTTGTAGTAGAAGTTGCCTCTAATGTTTCGGTTTGCCTTTCGGGAGTGGTGGGATTTGGTTTAGCTGTTTTAGGTTGAGTTGAGGTTGTTTTTTTAGCAACCGAAGTTGTTTTGGATTTCGAAACTGGTTTTTTGGTATGTGATGTGTATTTCGTCCCTTTACACGATGCTAAAAAAAGTACACAGGCTAAAATAAAAATTTTCTTATACATTGATTTTTGGTAAATTTTGTTGTTGTAACTTCTGGTTCATTCCGTCTATTCCCTGTAAACCTCCTGTATGGATAAGTAGAATTTTCGCTCCTTTCTCAAAATAGTTTTTGTGTACCAAATCAGAAATCCCATAACACATTTTGGCGGTATAAACAGGATCTAACGGAATATTTGTCTGCTTTTTAAACTCATTTATAAACGAAATAAGTTCTCTGTTTATTTTGGCATATCCTCCAAAATGATATTCTTTTATCAGTTTCCAATTATCCTTTGTAGTGCGCTTTTGGATTTCGTCTTCCAAAAAATCCCCTTTTAGGGCAGGAAAACCCAATACTTTTTGGTGCGGCTTACTACTGTTAATAACTCCTGAAATAGTTCCCCCTGTTCCGACAGCACAGCAAAGATAATCAAAAATATCATCTTGTTCAGTCAGAATTTCCTCACAACCTTGCACAGCTAATTCATTCGTCCCCCCTTCTGGAACCAGATAAAAGTTCCCGAATTTTTGTTTTAGTTTTTCAATAAACTCTTCTGAATCCTTTTGTTTATAAACCTCTCTCGAAACAAATTCTAATTGCATTCCGTTTTGTTGGGCAAAAGAAAGGGTGGGGTTACTCTTAATTTTATCAGCCAATTCTTCTCCTCTTATCACTCCGACAGAATTGATATTCATCACTTTGCAAGCATACGAAACGGCCGAAATATGATTCGAAAAAGCGCCTCCAAAAGTTATAATCGCATGCTGATTTTCTTTTTGAGCTTGGAGCAGATTGTATTTGAGTTTTCGGATTTTATTTCCCGAAACAAATTCATGAAGTAAATCTTCTCGTTTGATAAAAACCTGAACGTTATCCCCAAACAGATCCGATTCGATTTTTTGAGTTGGGCTAATATGTCTTTCTTTCAGGTTAAAGGGTTCCAAATTTAAGGCTCTAAATTTTATGCCCCAAAATTATAAAATGTGTTTGAATAAAAGTTTATACCTCAACAATTTGTTTTTTAAAGTGTTTTACAATCAAAACAGCAGTATCTAAGATATTTTGAAATTCTTTTGACTCGAGGGTTATGATTTCGTTACCTATATACAAATCATATTCTTGTCTGATTGCCATAATTTTCTCCTCCACTTCATCTCTCTCAACAGTGCCAATATAAAGAGTTGTCATTATTTCTTTAAGTTGCTCTTTTAATACTTTTAGCCCTTCTGAATCATTTTCTGAGATTTCTTTGTAATCAAAGACTCTTTGCGAAGAATGCGAAACAACATCAATATTCTCACATATATAGGTTGAACTTTGATGTGCAAATACCAGCGCTTCTAGAAGTGAATTCGAAGCTAAACGATTTTTTCCGTGCAAACCCGTACAAGAACATTCGCCTATAGCAAACAGATTGCGGATAGTAGTTTGAGAGTTGACATCTACTCTGATTCCTCCGCACTGATAATGAGCAACGGGGATTATCGGAATCAAATCTTTTCGCAAGTCGATTCCTTCGTTTTTGCAGTAAGTTGTGATGGTCGGAAAATGCTTGTAAAATTCGTCATAATCCAAATGACGACAGTCTAAATAAACATTGCTTTTACCCGACCTTAGTAATTCTGATCCGATAGCTTTAGAAACAATATCTCGTGTGGCTAATTCTCCCCGATTATCGTATTCAAAAACAAAGCGCTTGTTTTGACTGTTCAGAATATAAGCTCCAAAACCGCGAACTGCCTCTGAAATTAAAAAGTAAGGGTTTCTGTCTTTTTCGTATAAAGCCGTCGGATGAAACTGAATATACTGCATATCCTTGATTTCTGCTCCTGCACGATAGGACATTGCAATTCCGTCTCCAGTTGCAATATCTGGATTAGTGGTATGTTTAAATACTTGTCCACAGCCCCCAGTACTAATCACCACCGCTTTGGCCAAAATAGCACTAGTTTGCTTATTCTTTTTGTCATAGAAAACCGCCCCTGAGCATTGTTTTACTCCGTTTATTTCTTCGGAAATTAAATCCAATACATATTGATTTTCCATCAGTTTTACATTCCGAAATTTCTGAACCTGAAGAAGCATTTTCTGTTGAATTTCTAATCCTGAAATATCTTTGTGGTGCAAAATTCGATATTCAGAATGTCCGCCTTCAAGGCCTAAATCCCATTTTCCGTCATGGTTTTTGTCAAACGAAACCTCAAAATCTATAAGCTCTTTTAGCCTTTCTGGGGCTTGATAAACCACCATTTTGACAACTTCCTCCTCTCCTATTCCTCCACCTGCTTTTATGGTGTCTTCGATGTGTTTTTCAAAACTATCTTTTAGATTATTGGTAACCACAGCTATTCCTCCTTGTGCATAGCGCGTATTGCTGTTATCAGCTTCTGCTTTGGTCATTATCACTATCTGCAAATCAGGTCTTGTGATAGCTGTTTTTACCGCAAAAAACAATCCTGAAACTCCGGAGCCTATTACTAGTATGTCTGCAAATTTTGTGTTCATTGTTTATTGTTCTAAACTTTATTACGATAATTCTAACATTCTTTCGATAGGTTTTAAGGCTTCGGTTCTGATGCGCTCTTCGATTATCACTTCTGGATATTCGTCTCGAAGGCAGCGATATAGCTTTTCTAAAGTATTCATCTTCATAAAAGCACATTCGCTACAAGCGCAAGTATTATCCTCATAAGCAGGGGCAGGAATCAATGTTTTTTCGGGAACCTCCTGTGCCATTTTATACAAAATACCTGCTTCGGTAGCAATGATAAATGTGTCTGAAACCTCCGTTTTGACATAGTTTAATATACCTGAGGTAGATCCAATATAGTGGGCCATCTTAAGTATATGTTCTTCTGATTCGGGGTGGACTGCAATCTTAGCCTGAGGATATTTCTTATACAGTTCTACGAGTTTGTCAAACGAAAAAGCTTCGTGTACAATACACGAACCTTCCCACAAAACCATATCTCTAGCGGTTTCTTTGATGAGGTATTTGCCTAAATTCTTATCTGGGGCAAAAATAATAGGCTGATCTTTGGGTATTGAGTTTATAATCTTTTTTGCATTAGATGAAGTACAGACCAAATCGCTCAAAGTTTTTATTTCGGCTGAGCAATTGATATAGGTAACCACTTTATGATTGGGGTATTTTGCTTTGAATTTTTTGAATTCTTCGGGGAGACAACCATCTGCTAACGAGCAACCTGCTTGTGTGTCAGGCAAAACTACTTTTTTGTCTGGGTTAAGAATCTTGGCTGTTTCGGCCATAAAATGAACACCTGCAAAAACAATAATTTTTGCATTGGTCGCAGCTGCTTTTTTCGAAAGTTCTAAACTATCTCCTACAAAATCTGCTATTTCTTGAATATCGGCTTCCTGATAGTAATGCGCTAAAATGACTGCATTTTTCTCTTTCTTCAGTCTGTTAATTTCGGCTACTAATTTGGGCTTTTTCATATTTTAAACTCGTTATAAATGAGTTCAAAAGTAAGCGCAACTGCAAAGATATTTTATGATTTATATCATACCCTGCTCCAGAACAAGTTAAAGTTTGTTAGATAGAAAAGAGAACAATTACAATATCCCTCTGGATTTAATCTCGAGGTATTTGTTTATGGTATCCACCGTTAAGTTTTCGGGTTCGGTTAGTACAGCGTGAATTCCGTATTTTTTGAGTTCGCTTACGATGAGGCGTTTTTCAAAAGCAAATTTCTCTGCAATCACCTTATCGTAAATTTCTTGTACTTTCTGGGTTTTCTTATCAATAAGCTCATTTAATTCTGTATTTTGGAAAAATACAACTACTAACAAATGGCTTTTTGCAATTCCTTTTAGATAGGGCAATTGTCTATATAATCCGTCAAGTGTTTCAAAATTCGTATAGAGGATAATCAGACTGCGGTGGGTTATATTTTTCTTGATGTCGACATATAATCTGCTGTAATCACTCTCAAAGAAATCCGTTTTTATGTTATACAGGTTTTCTAAAATCTGTTGCATTTGCGAAGAGCGCCTTTCGGCTACTACTCTGTTTTCAATTTTTTTCGAAAACGTAAACATCCCTGCTTTGTCTTGTTTTTTTAGGATAATATTCGATAAAACAAGTGTAGCATTAATCGCATAATCAAGGAGACTCAATTTATTGAAAGGCATTTTCATTACCCTACCTTTGTCGAGGGCCATATAAACCGATTGCGATTTTTCGTCCTGAAACTGGTTGACCATAAGTGCATTTCTCTTAGCTGTAGCTTTCCAATTTAGGGTGCGAATATCATCTCCTTGTACGTATTCTTTTATCTGTTCGAACTCCATCGTATGACCAATTCTACGGATTTTCTTGATTCCGTACTGAAACAAGTTATTCGAAAAGGCAATGAGTTCATACTTCCGAAGCTGAATGTATGACGGATAGGTCGGAATCATTTTATCTTTATCAAAAGTGAACCTTCTAGAGACTATCCCCAAGGGCGAATTCACATATACATTTAAGGCTCCGAAATAATATTCTCCTCTTTCGGTCGGACGCAAATAATAGACAATTTCGTCAGGCGAATTAGGTTTTATACTTCTTATAATTTTAAAGTTCCGAACTTGAAACTGAAACGGAATTTCATCAATTATTACAGCTTTAATCCGAAAAGTATAATAATTCTTGATAGTTATATGAATAGGATTTTCGTCTCCGTTCGATAGCTTTTCGGGTGTAATTCGAGTGGCTTCAATCCCTGTTTTCGCTCCGAAAAGAATCAGTATATCTAAAACGGAAAAAGCCAATACAATCGCGAGTGCAATCCAACTCACTCCATACAAAAAAGGAAAGATAAAAGACAACACAAACATTACTATTACTCCAAAAAGAGCATAGTAAAGTAGGTTATTTGTATAGAGTTTCTTCATTGCCGTTTATCTATTATACTTTTTATCTCGGAATTTCAACTGATTCGATAATTTGTTTGATAATTTCTTCGGCTGTGATCCCTTCCATTTCTCTTTCGGGAGCTACAATAACTCTATGCCTAAGAACTGGAACAGAAGCATCTTTAATATCTTCGGGAGTTACAAAATCACGTCCTCTGATGGCTGCAAATCCTTTGGCAGCATTCAGAAGTGCAATAGAAGCACGAGGTGATGCTCCTAAATACAAAAAGGCATTTTCTCTTGTATTTACCACTACTTTAGCAATATATTCTAACAAATGAGGTTCTATCAAAATCTGTTTGACTACCGATTGGTATTCTATAATATTATTAGCGCTTAATATCGATGCAATAGCGTCTAGTTTTCCTTTATCTTGTAGGGTATGTTCTTTTTGGATGATAGCAATTTCTTCTTCCAAGCTCGGATAATCTACTGTTATTTTGAACAGAAAACGATCTAATTGTGCTTCGGGAAGTCGGTAAGTTCCTTCCTGCTCAATCGGATTTTGTGTAGCCATTACCAAAAAAGGCGCATCCATTCTGTAGGTGGTTCCGTCCATAGTAATCTGACGTTCTTCCATTACTTCAAAAAGTGCCGCTTGGGTTTTAGCAGGGGCGCGGTTGATTTCGTCAATAAGTACTAAATTCGAAAAAACAGGTCCTTTTTTAAATTCGAATTCGTTTTTTTTCAAATCAAAAACCGAAGTTCCTAAAATATCCGAAGGCATCAAATCGGGTGTAAACTGAATCCGACTGAAATCAGTATTGAGGGTTTTGGCTAATAATTTAGCTGTTATAGTTTTGGCTACTCCAGGAACTCCCTCTAACAGAACGTGCCCGTTTGATAGTATAGCGACCAATAACTGGTCAATCATTTTGGTTTGCCCGACAATAACCGAACTTATTTGCTCCTTGATTTGGGTCACACTTTCTTGCAAACCGCTCAAATCTATTCTTGACTCAAAATTAACTTCTTGACCTTGTGTGTTTTCTTCCATAATTTTTATGTTAAAGACAATTTTTCTATGGCTCTGTTCAAATTTATCAAATTCTGTTCAGAACTAGAACCTTCCTTTCTGAATTGGTTAATCAAATCTACAACTCTTTCAATATCTTCTTGATTTTTGCCTGATTTCAATTGTAGCTTCTTTATAAAACTCTCCTCTAAATGATGAGTATCCATCATATATTTTGTTCTAATTTTATCTAAAAAATAGGTGATTTTTTTATCCATTATAGTTTGGTGATTTTGCTCTTGATAATACAGGTTTGCAATGGTCTTTGTAAAATCAACCGTAGTGTTTTGAAGGGGAGTAATAACAGGAACAATGCGTTGCTTTCGCTTGATATTAAAAATAACAAAAATCAATCCCGTAAACAGCAGAATATACCAAGCGTATCGCAAAGCGGGTTGCGAAGCTATAAATCGCAAAGGTGATTGATTAATTACTTCTCCTTGTTGTCCTTTGGTAAACCAATAAATATTGTCTTGAGGAAGGTACGAAAGTATATTCTCGACATATCTGTAGTTGTCATTTTTTAGTAAGTGATAATTCGTAAAAACAATAGGTTGGGTATGTAAGTAAATGTCTCCGTTTCCGTAAGGTACTCTGACAAAGTTGACGTGTTGTTTTTTTAATTTACCTTGTTCTTGATAGCCTAGAACCACCGTATTTAAAGTATCAATCTTTTCAAAATACATTTCAGAATCTCCGACCGTAATATTGTATTTTTGGTGGTGGAATCTAGGATTGACCAAATGAGTATAGGTACTGTCCTGAAGCGAATAACTATAGTTTATATCTAAACTCAAAGAATCCAGTAAACTGTACGGGAAACTTTCAGAAGCAATAAAAGCGGTATTTCCTTTAGATACAAAAGTCAGGACTTCTTCTGTGGATTGTTGATCAATGGTATTATTAGAATTGAGATAAAAAAATATTCCTCCTAAATCATACTGGTGAGTTTCCCAGTCATAGTGCGGATCAAAAAACTCATAAGGAGTTACATTTACTTTTTGTATTCTCTGTCCGAATAGATAATTGGTTTCTTTATCAAAAACGTGTAATCCGAACGGAATTTTATCTTTAGTCGAATAGGTTTTGTGCCAGTTGATAGGCTTCGGGCGATTTGCTTCCATAAAAACCGTCCCGATGGCAATCAGTATCAAAACAAACAAGTATAATTTGATTGTTCTGTTCATCGTTTTAGTTTTTGAATGGTTTTATCAAAGGTCGCTTTGGCTTTGTCAAAAGTCGGTTGGTCGATATCAAATTCTCCGTACCAGATATAATCGTACAAATAGGACAAATACGAAAAATCAGTTTTTATTTCTCCATCTTTAATTTCATTCTGATAGTCAGAATTGGTTTTTTCGATATCCCATTCGATGATTTCTCTTTCGGAAAGTAGCTTAAGCAGCCACAAATAATAATATCGAACCGTGAGTCTTTGTTCTCCATTTTCTTCACTTTCGTGAATGAGTCTCTGAAAATCTGTAGTATGAATATTCTGTTCTATTTCGTCGAACTGAATTACTTTTTTGTCTGAGGAGCGTCCAAAAGTCCAGCTTCCTTCCTTATTCATTATAGCTCTTACGATTAGGTAAATAACAAAGATAGTAAGCAATATAGATAACGTATAAATTGTGAAGTCTATGGCTTTGTTGGCTTCTTCAGAAGTTTTAAATCCGAAGGTTCGCTCGTACCAGCGAGCTAAACGCTCTTTAAACCTTTGCCAGCTCCCTTTGTCTTGTACTAAAGATTCATAAATAAACGCATCTTCTTTTTTATATTTTTCTTGGAATCCTTTTTCAAACAAAACAGGTATGGTATTGCTGTTGTCTTTAAGAATATCCTCTTTTGAAAAAGAAAACTTTTCAATCGAATCTTGGGTCACCACAATTTTCTCTACGCTTTCTTGCGAAAGAGAAGAGCATGAAAAAAACATAAATAATATGTAGAAAATCTGTTTAATCGTAATTTATAATTTAAAATTTGTAACTCCTTACTCCTCCACTCCTATTAAATCAATTTCGGATTGAGGTGCTCGATTTTCTTTTTGCTCGACAGAGCTGTAATAAATCACTCCTTGATTGATAAATAACAGATTATACGTAATAAAACTTGTCAGTATTGACAAAAGTGTAGTAATGGTCATCATCACTCCGAAAAAAGGCATAGTTGCCTCATCGGTCAGAGGGTTATCTGAAGTACCCATTCCAAACATTTGGGCTATTCCAAAGATATACGGAATCATAGTTACTATATAGCCTAAAATAGTTATTATGACATAGATAATAACTGTTGATCCTAAAATAGACCAAAAATTACTCATAAAACCGTTCCAACCTTTACCTAAATTGGCTATTATTCCGTCATCAGAGTTGAGTTGGTGATAAAGCGTTTGTGTTAGCCAAATATATAAAAATGGAATTCCTATAAAAATTAAAGGCACCACTACCAAAAGCATTAAAACAGTACTTATGGTAGCAAAAATTCCCATTATCATTCCAAGCACAAATATTATCCCTACAAAAACCGCCACAGTTGTAAAAAAGAAAACGATTAACTTCCCTGAGGTAGCTTTCATCTCGTCTATGATATCTCTAGAAGTAAAATTAGTGGTTTGTCGATGCTTTTCGTATAGACGAAAATAACTCACTGGGAATGAGTAATTCAATAAACTTATAAAAATCAGTACGATAAAAAACAAAGCGAATACCAGTATAATCATCCCTATATTATCTCCAAAAGCACTCTCCATTGGGTCATTTCCGAAGGTAGTCCCTATTGATGAAAAAGCAAATTGAAAATATACATTAAATACGAAATACGACAAAACCAAAAGGATTAACAAAAATATTCCTGTAACGGTAAAATAGTTTTTAAAGAAGTGTTTTCCTGTGCTTTTTAAGAAAGAAAATGTATCGGAAATCATATCTCCGAACGAGCGCTTTTTATAAAGTTGAAACATAGTTTTTCATTTTTTTATTAACAATAAATGGATATACTAAAAAATAATAGGCTATAATAAAGAGGGTCGCTAATATGATTAGTACGTTTAACCAATTAGGCATAGCTTTGGAATATCGGGTAATAAATCCTTCTAGGAAACCCGCTGCAAAAGTAAAGGGCATGGTTGCCAATATGATTTTGAGTCCGTTTTTAAATCCGTTTTTAAAAGAGACTCCCCTTGAATAGGTCTTCGGAAAGAGTACACTCGCCCCAAGAATAAGCCCTGCACTGGCTTCGATTACGATAGCAAAAATCTCCATGGCTCCGTGAATCCAAATTCCTCTAACACTTTCCCAGAATACATCGTGTTCGTAAAAGTAATACTGGAAAGCTCCCAACATAATGCAGTTTTGCAACAAAATCCAAATGGTTCCTACTCCGCCAAATATCCCATAAAAAAAACATTTAAGCCCCACAAAAAGATTATTAAAGGTAATTGCAATAAAGCCTCCCCAATTGCTACCAGATTGATATACCGCTACCGGATCGCCTTTTTGAATATTTTCTAAACTCATGTTTACGTAAGAATCTCCGAGAATAAGACGAACAAAACTCTCATCGTGGCTTGCCGAAAGTACTCCAATCATCACAAAAACAAAAAACATTATAAATGAATACAATACATATCTTCGGTATTCATATACAATCAAAGGCGCTTCGGTTCTGAAAAAACGAACAATTCTATTTGATTCTTCTCTTTTGGTTTTGTAAATCTTCTGGTAAATTTGAGAAGCTAAGTAGTTTAGGTATCTGGTAACCTTACTTTTCGGATAAAAAGTTTGTGCATACGACAAATCATTGACAAGTTGGATGTACAAACCTGCCATTTCATCAGGATTTTTTTTAGCTTTACCAAAAATAGCTTGCTCAAATGTCAGCCATTTTTCTTTATTTTGTTTTATAAATGCAACTTCTCTCATTATAATGGCTAAAATATAAAATATGTCAGAATTAACAATTTTAACCACACAAAATGTTACTATAAATTTCCAACAGGCGTCAATTGGCGAACGAATGCTTGCTTTTTTTTTAGATATGGTGATTAAAGTGGCTTATGTTTTGGGAAGTGGTTATCTATTTTTTGATGTTTTTGAATTTTCAGATGTAATGGACAAGCTTGACACCTGGTCTCAATTTGCTGTTTTAATTCTGATTTTCTCGCCTTATATTTTTTATTCTCTAGTATTAGAAAGCATTTTTGAAGGTCAAACCCTCGGAAAGAGGATTGCAAGAATTAAA
Organism: Flavobacterium suncheonense; assembly: GCA_040392465.1. Lineage (GTDB taxonomy): Bacteria > Bacteroidota > Bacteroidia > Flavobacteriales > Flavobacteriaceae > Flavobacterium > Flavobacterium suncheonense_A. The sequence continues at coordinate 47,928 of JBEBWA010000008.1, read as the reverse complement.
GTCGTTAAGATTGAAGGTTACCAAGCTGGTTTTGGGGATTACCTCATCCGCTGGTTATTTCGAATTATAGATGTGGCTATCAGTACTGGACTTATTGGTCTGCTCACCATGATTTTCAATTCTAAAACCCAAAGGCTTGGTGATATTTCGGCCGGAACTGCTGTTATCTCACTTAAAAACCACATTAGCATAAACCATACTATTTTACAGGAAATAGAACAAAATTATATTCCTACTTATCCGTTGGTTATAAAACTCTCTGACAATGACGTTCGAATTATAAAAGAGACGTTTGAAACCGCAAGAGCCAATAACAACCAACCTCTTATCCGAAAGCTGGTCGAAAAAGTTGAAACCGTGGCAGGAATCAAAAACCAATCTGGAAACAACCACGAGTTTATACGAACTGTACTAAAAGATTATAATTTTTATACTCAGAATATGTAATCTACAATTTAGGTACTCAAGCTCAGATGCCCACTTTCTTAAATAATTTCTTTAATTTTTTGTACGGGTCTCCCAATGACAGCCACATTGCCGTTTACTACAATCGGACGTTCGATAAGCTTTGGATTTTCGACCATAATCTGAATAATCTCTTGGTCCGAAAGTTTTTTATCCTTATAGTTTTCTTTCCAGAGAGCTTCGTTTTTCCGAACTAATTCAATAGGCGGAATATTCAGTTTAGCTATAATTTCGGTGAGTTCTTTTATAGACAATTCGTCTTCTAAATACAGGATTTTTTTGAATTCCTTTCCTGATTCTTCTAATAGCAATACCCCTTCTCTTGATTTACTACATCTCGGGTTGTGATAAATTGTTATCATATTTGTGTGGTGTTTTCTACAAAAATACTTAAATTGCCTAACAAAAGCTAGTACAATGAATTATATATTACAAGCACTCAAAGGAAAGAACGATTGGTGGAGAACGCTTATTGTTTGTCTCCCTATTTTAGGGATTTTTGGATTGAGTTTTCTGTTATTTCTGATGATTCCTGCTCATGAGTTTGAAGAAATGATGCAGCAATCCACCCAAATGTTTGAAAACAAGAACATGAACCTTATTGTAATGTTGAGTCAGTTTGGTGTTTTATTGCTCCTTTTGCTTGCGCTTTTTTATTTTCTTCACCAACGAAGTATTGTCAGCTTAACCACTGCTCGAGCAAAAGTAGATTTTAAAAGAATATTCTTTGCTTTCTTCCTGGTAATCATCGTTCAGGTGGGGCTATTTGCTGTGTCGTACAATATCGATAATTCGAATATCGAGTGGAATTTTGACCTGTCAAAATTCGTCCCTTTAGTCATTATAAGTTTGTTGTTATTCCCTATTCAGATTGGATTTGAAGAATACTTTTTTAGAGGGTACCTCATGCAGCAGATAGGGTTTTATACCAAAAATATCTGGATTCCGCTGATTATTACATCTGTACTTTTTGGACTGGTTCACAGTGCCAATCCAGAAGTAGCTGAAATCGGTTCTAAGATGATGGTTTTCTATATCGGAACAGGTTTTTTCATGGGAATTATGACCCTTTTGGACGACGGATTAGAACTCGCCCTCGGTTTTCATTTTGCCAATAATTTTTTAGCCGCCACACTCATTACTTCAGAATTTTCTGCTCTCCAAACCGACGCTGTATTTAAATATACGGGAGACATTGATAAGATGGCTGTATTTAACGAAACGCTTATTTCGATGGCTGTAACTTATCCATTGTTTTTAATTGCCTTCGGATTAATTTATAAGTGGAAGTGGAAGAATCTGTTAAAAAAGTAGAACAAAAAGTAGGTCATACTCCTACATCTGGCTAACCTCTAATATTTAGTAAAATGCTTTCTTACAAAAATGTACATAACGAATTCAGACTAAACGGCTATCACCTCTCTAAAAGCGATATGTGTAGGATTGCATATAACTTTATAAAAGACGGTAATCAACACGAAAAACCTCTCGGATTATTTATTTTGGATTGGTTTGACGAAAACCCCGAAATCACTCTTAAGACATCTGGAACAACCGGAAAACCAAAGAATATTAATGTCCCGAAACAAGCTATGGTAGATTCTGCTTTGGCTACAGGGGATTTTTTTGGACTGGCTCCAAAAGACAAAACACTTTGTTGTTTGCCCGTAGATTTTATTGCTGGAAAAATGATGTTGGTTCGAGCTTTTATTCTCGGGTTAGACCTGGATTTTGTAGAACCCAGTTCTCAACCTTTGGGCAATAGCAATAAGGAATACGATTTTGTAGCGATGACCCCGATGCAGGTAGAGAATTCCATTTCAAAACTGCACCTTATAAAAAAGCTACTTATTGGAGGCTCCAAACTCAATCATTCTCTGGAAGAAAAACTAAGAGAAATTCCGACCGAAATATACGAAACCTATGCCTCTACCGAAACGCTAACTCATATTGCTGCCCGTAAAATAGGAGATGAAAACTTCAAACTCTTGCCTAATATTTCTATTTCATTAGATAACAGAGACTGTCTGGTGATTGATGCGCCTCGCATTTCGGAAGAAAAAATAATAACTAATGATTTGGTTGAACTCAAATCCGAAAATGAATTCTTGTGGTTAGGGCGCGTAGATAATGTGGTCAATAGCGGGGGAATTAAAATTTTCCCTGAAAAAATAGAACCTCAACTGGCAAATAAAATTCCGCATAGGTTCTTTTTAGGCGGAATTCCAGATGGGGTATTAGGCGAAAAACTGGTTTTGGTGATCGAATCCGAAAAGTATACTATCCAACCCGAATTTTTTGAAGAACTAGACAAATACGAAAGACCCAAAGAAGTGTTTTTTATCTCTAGATTTGCCCAAACCGAAAGCGGAAAAGTCAAACGGAATGACATTCTATCAAACCTTATTTTAAACAAATAAATAACTACTGCGATGGATGTACAAAACTTAAAAAAGGAATATACTAACGGTGAAATCACCGTAGTTTGGGAATCAGGAAAATGTACGCACTCTGCCAATTGTAACGCTTGTTTGAAAAAAATCAAGAATCCCTTTGATGTTTAACTTTTATAATTAAATTTGATTTAATTATAAAAAATAAACGCAACTAAAACTCAAAAAACTTGCGCCAATCTTGCCAAATAGGCAAGCTATGTGGTTAAAACATGCGGGTATATACGAGTTACCAGCAATATTAACTGACGACAATGAACGACAACTTTAACATATTACGACTTTGCTGTTTAATTCAAGACAGAGATGCTCAAGATCTCAAAAGAACTGTACTTTCTATAATATTTGAAATTTTATACGAAAACAATAATTCTGAATTATCCGCTGACATTCTCTTTCAAAAAACCAACGAAAAATTCAATACTTCACTAGAAAAAGACTTTTTCGACAATTTATTAATCAAATCTAACTCTTTTGAACTTCTCACAACAGAAACTGCTCCACTTGTTAAATTAACAAGTGACAAGTTTTCTGAAATTGATAAAAACGTCTCCGACTATTCAATTGAACCGCATATTGAAAATTTTTTAGACCAAAAAAAATATCCGCCCGAAAAAAAGAATATAATTATTGAAATTTTATTTCAATCAATCTATGAGAATATCTACACTTTTACTCCAGAAAAAATAAAAACAATTATTCCACAAAATCTAAGTGACAAATTAGAGCAAACTGACCTAGATATTTTTAACGCATTTCTTGAATTTGACTAACCAACAAAAAATCGTTGTCTTTATAATCAATTTGCAAAAGCTATAGAATTTGCCATTCTAACATCAGGAAAGGGAGTAACAAAATTTTCTGAAAATCTGTATAAGGACAAATGCTATCTACTAGACACAAACATTATATTTCGACTAATCGGAGTAGGTGGCATTGAAAGACAAAACACAATTACACAGTTACTAAAAGACTGCATAAAACAAGGGATTGGATTTGAATATTCACATCACACACTTTTAGAGCTTAATAAAAAATTGGAGCAATGTGTAATTGAAATTCAACGTGCAGAGAAAAGTAAAAAGATTGAAATCGTTGAAGACATCTTTGAAAAAAATCCACATTTTTTTAATGATGACTTTATTACACAATATTGCAGATTAAGAATTGAAAAAGTTGTAAATAGTCCAGAACAATATGAAATAGAAATGAAAGCAAAGTTTAAAACTTTGTGCAAAGAACTCAATATAGAACAAGCTAATCATAGCATAAAAATAGAGGACTCAGAGAAAAATTTATTTTCGTTATCATTAATTAAAAAACGAAAAGAAATAAATGAATATTATAGATATTCAAACAATCAGGCTAGAGTTGATGCTTACAATGTTCTATATGTACGCAAGCGAAGAGGACCGAATAATTACAATTATGCAGATGTAAAATCTTTTTACCTAACGACAGACAGAGGATTAAATAGAATACTTTCTACAGACAAAGACGTATTAATTCCTGAGACAATATTACCATCGCAATTATTTATTATACACAATCCAATATCAAATAATGCAACTGTTGAACCTGATTATAAAACTTTCTTTAGGTTCCTGAAAAGGAGAACATCTGAGTTCAAACTTAGAGGTAAAGACGTAATAAATTACATAACCCAAGCACGGATATACACAACAAATACAACTACTATTTCTTCTCTTGTTTCAGCTTTTTCAGACCAAAGATACAAGTACTCCAAAACAGATACTCTAGAAGAAGGTACATTGGTAAGTTTCAAAGATTTCACTCATACATACTTTGACAAAAAAAGCAATGAATTAACAGATGTAAAAAACAGTTATTTTCAAATAAAAGAGAAGGCTGAAATTGAATTAAAGGAAGCAATTGGAAAGTCAAATAATTAGGCAAGAGCCATTGATTTCACCATAACTTACATTCTAATACCATCAATTGCAGTACTTTTAAAAGTATTCACATCAATTGACATTTATGTGGTAATAATTGTACTTGCAATTGCAGAGCTTGTTAAGTTTTTTGTTTCTACATTTTACCGCACGAAACTGCTAAAATAGAAATAAATGGAAAATGAAAAATTACCGTTGCCTCTAAAACTCAAAAATGTTAATTTTAAGTTTGAAGATGAAAATATCAAAATTGATATTAAAACTGATATTCCAGAGAAGCTTTATAAATATTATTCTATTTCCAATTATTCTGTAAAAGGTCTTAAGAATAATACTATGTATTTTTCTCATTCACATCTGTTAAATGATGTGATGGACGGCAACTTTATGTTGTGGGATATGTCAGAATTCATTACTCAATACAAAACAGATTTAAATATAAATTACAATATTGAGGGTGAACTGACTAAAAGTATTCTTAAACAATTAATCAAACCTTTTCTTGAATGTAGAGGAGTTTTATCACTTTCTGACACTTATAAAAACGAATTAATTTGGGCACATTATACAAGCGAAATAGGATATTGTTTAGAACTAGAAACGAATCAATTCAAAGAGAATATTGAAAAAGGCAGAAATGCAAATGATTTATATTTTTTTCCAATAAGTTATGACAACTTAAAGCAAATAAACTTTTCTGATTTTATCAGCTATGAAATTATTCCGAAAAACAAAGAAGTTAACCGTAAAACTGTAAGTGCTATTTTACCAATATTGTATTGTTTTGCTCAAAAAGATGATTGTTGGAAATACGAAAATGAGTGGCGCTTTTTACTTAGAGATAAAAAATTCAATTCAATTTCATTTCCAATTGAAATAATTAATGATTAAGATAAATTGCAAGAAGACGATAAAAAGTCAGGAGGCAATATTGAAATTGACCCAAAAGTAATCTCGAAAATTATTCTTGCTCCTTTATTTTTCAATAATTCAAGATTCAACAAATTGGAAATTACCAACGGAAATTTTTTGATATACAATTTTAAAGATAATAATGCCGGTGAAGTTGCAAAAGATTTTTTAGAAATCTTAAAGAGTAGATTCAACGATAGAATATATCAAGTCGATAAAATTATAAAAGATGGTTTAGTAGTTCGAGAACTTAAATATAAAATCGAAATCATTGATATTGGAGATAACTTTATCAAACTCTTTAAAAAAAATATTTATTAAAACGGCAGGTAACATTAGTAACCGTTGCACAACCTTCTATTTTCCAAATAATCTTTAAAAACATAAAAACTAAACCTCTTTTAAAGCGTTTTTAAGGAGGGGGTTAGTTGTATTCCTAACTATAAAATACAGATGACTTAAAAAGTGTGTTTATGAGGTTCGTAAAAGGCTAATTTAGGGGTAAAGTCTTTTCGTCCTTGCATATAGCAAGTTACAAAAAATAATTATATTGAGTTGTGTAATAGGACAAAGGTTTTGCAAAATGGAGGGTTAAGGGAAATATAGAATGTTATGCATTTTTGTCGCAACAGCCTTTTATATTTATGAATGTATTCTTTATCTTATTTTAAAGGTATTCATGATTTTCAATTCCTTTTTTTATAAATTTAGAAAATAATAAAAAGCTGTTGCTCAAGTTAGTGCAAGATTGAAAGTTGAGTCTTTTTAGTCCGCCACTAGCCCATACTCGGCCCGTTAGCAGTAATCCTACAAACCGACAGTGCTAACCTGCATGAGATTAAAATTATACACTGAATGACTGTCCCTGTCTGACATTTTTTATCTTGACATTGGGACAAAATTTTCAACGTACGTGCTTCTATTTACCTTCAGTTTCAGGGAACAGTGATCCATTACCTTATGGACTTTATGAACGACAGACCGACAATTCGCAGAATTACCGCTAGCAGTCCGAAAATTTTTCGTTCCTTTGTAAAAATACTAAGCAGTATCTTTTATGAAAAAAGCAGAGATAACACGTTTAACAATTCTACAAAAAGCATTTGAGCTGATTTATATTAAAGGTTATCAGACAACAAGCATTGATGACATTATCGCCACGACAAAAGTTACAAAAGGTGCGTTCTACTACCATTTTAAGACTAAAGACGAAATGGGGCTTGCAATCATTAACGAAATTCTAAAACCGACACTTACAAGCAGTTTCATTGAACCGCTACAAAATGAACAAAATCCTTTAGACGCCATTTACAACCTAATGGACAATCTTTTAATGAAAAATGAATTTTTGAAAGTTGAGTATGGTTGTCCAGCTTCAAACTTTACACAAGAAATGACACCTTGGAACTCAGACTTTAACAACGCATTAAACGAACTGACAAAACAATGGATAAAAGTAATGACCGCCACTATTGAAAAAGGAAAAAAAAATGGTCTTGTCCGCAACGACGTAAACGCAAAACAAGTAACAATGTTCGTAATGTCAGGCTATTGGGGCATACGAAATTTTGGAAAATTAGAGAACAGTAAAAAGGCTTATCTACCCTATTTGAAGCAACTTAAAATCTACTTAGACAGTTTGAAATAATTTTTTTTCTTAAAAACATACTAATTAGTATGTTTTTATTTTATCTTTGTCCTCGAAACAGAAAAGAGTAAAAGAAATATGGAAACATATTATCACATTATTCCTGAATTTACAATCATCACAGCTTTTACTGCGGTATTGATTGCTGTTGTGTTTATCATAATAATGTCTTTCGTAAAAGAGCCAAACCGACAAAAAATTAACGCAATTCTCATTTCAGGTGCAGGAGGTGTTTATTGGAATGGCGGTTTAGGCGTTTGGGAATTTATTTTTGGTGCTCTTATGCTGTTTGTTGCTTTCAAAGGGTTGAAACATTATTACTTCATCGGAATTGGTTGGTTGCTTCACGCAGGTTGGGAAATTTTACATCACTTATATGGCGACCCCATTGTGTACCTTGAACCGTCATGTTCTGCAGGCTGTGCGGTGTGTGATTTAATTCTTGCTTTGTGGTTTTTCTTTGGAGCACCGACAATTTGGAACGTATTCAGAAAACAAAAAACAATTACTTCATAAAATGTATTCAACTTTATTAATTCTACACTCTTTGACACGTTGGCTTGTTTTAGCGTTTTTGGTGTATTCCATTTACAGAGCTTATGTTGGTATCAACAACAATAAAACTTTTTCAAAAACCGATAACGCTTTCCGACATTGGACTGCAACTATTGCACACATTCAACTCATGATTGGAATATTACTTTACACACAAAGTCCGATTGTAAAATACTTTTGGTCTGAAACCGAAATCCGTTTTCAAAATTTGGACTTAACATTTTACGGTTTAATACATCTTGTCTTAATGCTGACTTCTATTGTTGTATTGACAATTGGCTCTGCATTGGCAAAACGAAAACCAACAGACACAGAAAAATTTAAGACCATGTCCGTTTGGTTTTCTGTTGCTCTAATCATCATTTTCATTGCTATTCCTTGGTCTTTTTCACCTTTGGCAAGCAGACCTAATTTCAGAACATTTTAATTATGAAAAAGTATTTCACAACAACAATCGGAGGTTTACGATTATTAGCTTTCTTAGAGGGTATCTCTTTACTTGTTTTGGTTTTTATAGCTGTTCCGTTAAAATATTATTTTGACAATCCTTCGATGTCAAAAAATCTTGGACCAATTCACGGTGCTTTATTTTTGCTATTTGTATTTAACGCTTTGCGTGTAGGCGTAGAACAACAATGGAAATTTAAAGAAACAACTTGGAAAGTTCTTGTTGCTTGTTTCATTCCATTCGGGACTTTCTACATTGACTACAAAATTCTTCGAAACATAGCGAGAGACAAAAAATAACCAACAGAAAAAAGGTTGCTGTAACCAGAGTTTCGCATCAATCGAGCTGATAAACAACAACTCGATTTTGGGTTTTCTAAGCTGTCAATATATAATATGTATTCTACTAATAATATCAATAGAACGAATAATAATTATTATTATCACCGTGTTTTATCGAGATTATCTCCCCTTCTCTTGGACAATGTATAGTCAGGTAAGAATTTATCCCTCATAATTTAGTGCTTTCGTTGTTTCTAAAAGTAATTGCATTGTTAGTTTTCGTCGGAATATTTTATTTCAGAGAAAATAACTACCGTTCATAATGGGTTTTGCAAAATGGCGGGTGAAGTGGTTTATTAAACATTCTACCTCTCTCTTCTCCTACTTTTTTATAGAATTAAAATCTAAAAAAGTATCTTTGCTCTTTTAAAACCTTTATTACTTCATGAGTTTCGAGCAAAAAAATTATCCTATTGAGAGAATAACCCATCCTATTCAACGGTTTATCCAACAAGAAAAAGCAGGCGGTATCGTACTGGGAATTAGCGTAATCATTGCTTTATTTTTGGCTAATTCGCCTTGGTCTGATTCTTATTTTAGTTTTTTAGGGCAAAAACTAGGGTTTCATTTTAACGGCTCTACTTATTTCAACTTGTCCATTCTTCATTGGATCAACGACGGACTGATGGCTATATTCTTTTTTGTAGTCGGTTTGGAACTCAAAAGAGAAATCGTAGGCGGAGAACTTTCGAATCCGAGAAAGGCACTTTTGCCTATTGGAGCAGCACTTGGAGGAATGATTTTTCCTGCTGTTATTTATTTTTTACTGAATCCATCCGGAGAAGTGAGCAACGGTTGGGGAATTCCGATGGCTACCGATATTGCTTTTGCTTTAGGAGTTTTGTACCTGCTGGGTAATAGGATTCCGCTTTCGCTAAAAATATTTTTGACCGCACTCGCTATTATTGATGATTTAGGAGCTGTATTGGTCATTGCGCTTTTTTATACTTCCGAGATTTCGATACTAAGCTTGTCCATCGGATTGGGAATTGTCTTTGTTATGTTTATCGGAAACCGAATGGGAGTTCGCCATATTCTATTCTACGCTATATTGGGTATTCTTGGAGTATGGGTTGCTTTTTTACTTTCGGGAGTTCACGCCACTATTGCAGCTGTATTAGCGGCTTTTACTATCCCTGCAGATGTAAGGATAAAAGAAAGTAATTATATCAAAAAAGTCCAACAATACCTGACGAAATTCAACGCTGTTGACCCGAATGACAAAATCCCAACACTTACTAACGAGCAGTTGCATCTACTCGAACAAGTAGAAACTACTACCAAACAAGCCATGCCTCCGCTCCAACGTTTGGAGCACAGCATGCATCCAATGGTTACTTTTTTGATTATCCCGATTTTTGCTTTAGCCAATGCGGGAGTATTGTTAAGCATAGATTTTGAACAACTATTTAGTACAAACGTCGCTCTAGGAGTTACATTGGGCCTTTTGGTCGGAAAAGTAATCGGAATTGTCGGATTCACTCTGTTGTTAATCAAATTCAAAGTAGCTCCATTCCCAAGTGGAATGAACCTTCGAAATTTATTCGGGCTAGGACTACTGGGAGCTATCGGTTTTACGATGTCGCTCTTTATTACTTCTTTGGCCTTTTCAAACGAAGAATATATTACTCAAGCTAAAATAGGAATTTTTGCGGCTTCGATTATTGGAGGAGTCTTAGGTTATATCTTACTTAAAAAACAATAAAAAACAGATGGCTCGATTGAGCCATCTATTTTTTAGTTTAATCTGTAATGAGTTACTTTATAAATTCTCCGTCAAATTGGATGCGAACCACATCGCTGATTACCATTTCTGGAAACGAAGCACCAATATTAAAATCCGAGCGTTTTATATCTCCCGAAACCTGAAAACCAACTGTCTCTTTATTAGACATCGGATTGGTAGTTTTACCTCTATAATCCACATCCATAGTGACCGTTTTGGTTACTCCATGAATAGTTAAATCTCCTGTAAGCTTATAATTGTTCTTTTTGTTTTTAAAAATTTCTTTGCTCTTAAAAGTCATTTCAGGAAATTGGTCTGCATTCAAAAAATCGGCACTTTTTAGGTGGTTATCACGTGCTTCTACACGTGTGCTAATCGAGTTTACTTTCGCTTTCATTTCAAAAACAGCATCGCTGAAGTCAGCCTTACTCGATTGAACGGTTACATCAAAATCATTAAATGTTCCTGACACATCACTAATCCCTAAATGGGTCACTGTAAACACTAATTGAGAGTGAGCCTTATCGCTCTTCCAAGTGTGGTTTACTATTGTAAAAGCTGTTGCTACTACAAATAGTGTAATTGCTAAAATTCCCTTTTTCATACTAATTGTTTTTATGTTTATAATAACTGTGATTAAAAGCAATCGTAAGAGGTTTGTCATTCGGGCTACTAAATTACGTTTAATTTTAATTCTTATACTACTTTTAACCTAAAAATCAATCTTTTATATAACTCCTGCTTTGTTATCTCGAGCAATTTCTGTTTGCTGTGATGTATTTTAGAAATAAATTATCTTTGCTCGTTTAATTATCCTAATAGTGTGAGCTTACTTATATCTTATTTTAAATTTTTAGCCCAGTCCACCAATCAGCATGGAGTTCATTCTCCTTTTGTCTATAGTTTAGTGACAAAATGTTTTTACGACAAAAAGAAACATCCCGAATATAAAGTATTAGAGCAGTATCGTAAATCGCTTTTACAAAACAATTCTGTTATTTCGGTTACTGACTTTGGTGCAGGCTCAAGGGTTTTTAAATCCAATGAACGTAAAATAGCAGCTATTGCCAAAAATGCGGGAATTTCAAAGAAAAGAGCAAAGCTTTTGTTGCGAATTACGAAGTATTTTGAACCAGAATCTATTTTAGAAATTGGAACCTCGTTAGGGCTAGCTACTTCTGCACTGGCAATGGGTAATCCGAAGGCAAACATTATAACTCTGGAAGGTTGCCCTAATACTCAAAAAGTGGCTCAAGATACCTTTAGAGAGTTAAACTTAAACCATCAGAATATTGAATTTGTAACTACCGAGTTTTCTACTTATTTGTCGCAGCTGAAACGGGGGTCTTTAAATTTTAAACTCATTTATTTTGACGGAAACCATTCCAAAAAAGCTACTTTAGAATATTTTGAATTATTGCTCCCTACCCTTACTAATGATTCGGTTTGGATTTTTGATGATATTCATTGGAGTACAGATATGAATCAGGCGTGGGAAGAAATAAAAAAACATGAAAGAGTGAAAGTCACTATTGATACATTTCAGTGGGGCTTGGTTTTCTTTAGAAAAGAACAAGAAAAAGAACACTTTGTAGTCCGCATTTAATACCGTATGTCATAAATCAAAGTTAAATCAGTAGGTTTTAGATTATTTTTTAAGAAGTTTTGTAATCATTATACAACCTACTTAATACACTGATTATGGCAAGAATTATACTTTATTTGTTGACGTTAATTCTAGGGAATTTATTGGCAAACGCACAACAAATAACAGGACGAATTGTTGATTCTGAATCGAATGAACCCATCGCTTATGCAACCATCCGAGTAGAGGATGTAGATTTAATTTCTAATGATAACGGCTATTTTACGCTTTCAGGAGAAAACATCAATGAATCTACCCTGCTTTCAGTTTCTTTTATAGGTTATGCACCTCAAAACCTATCGGTAAGCCATTTAAAATCACAAAACAACATCATTAAATTAAATTTGATAGCCTATAATATCGGAGAAACGTATGTCTCGAATGTGAAGCCTAATCCAAATGAAATAATGAGATTAGTAAACGAGCGATTAGCCAAAAATTATGGTGATTCTAACTATAAATACAGGATTTTTACGTGAGAAAGCACTTTATTCAAACCCAAAAAAATAGAAGTAGATATCAAAAAATCGACTGGTTATTCTAAAAGCGAATTAAAAACCGCTAATGATGAGGTTCAAAAATTCACCAACAGCCTACTAAAAAACCCTCCTCAAGAATTCACGGATGTTCTGTTGGATTACTATTCTAGTTGGAAAGAAGTAGAAGGCAAAAAAGCACCCTATACGAAAGCGGTGGTTTTAAAAGGAGTAATTCTAAAAGACGAGAACCGCTCTACATCTTTTGATGACATCGAAAAATCGGCCCTACACACTCTCGCTAAACATCTCGACACTACTAAATTTTATAGAATAAAAAGTGGAGTCATCGGATCTCGAGATACCATTTCTTTTAGTGACGAATACAATAAACAACAGGTCGAAAAAAGGAGAAAGAAGAATAATTACACCGCTCCTGCACACAAAAATCTATCAAGCGTAAAAGGCAAAATTTCGGTTTTCAATCATTATAAAGCCAACTTAAAACATGTAATTTTTTCGTTTATCAACAAACCCGAACTATATCAATATACTTACCTAAGAACTACTTATATTGATGATGATTTAGTGTATGTCTTAGAATTCAGCCCGAAGAAAAGTAAAGCCAAACACGTTGGTAGTATATATGTATCGCATGAAGACTTTGCTGTTCTAAGAGTAGATTACGCCTTGGCAAAAGGTAAAAACATGAGTGGGATAAACCTGAAATTACTGCTGGGTATAAAAGTATTTGAAAACGTACATCAAGGTACCCTCTTATTTAAGAAAAACACCCATTCTAATAAATATTACCTACATTATTCTTCACAAGAAGAAGGACAATATTTTTATATCAACCGACCGCTAAAGCTTATCGAAATAAATAAAAAAAGAAGAGAAAGAGAGCTTCTTTCTCTTGATATGAAAGTCGAAGGAAATTCTGTAGATAAAACAGAATATTTAAATATGGAAGTACAACCAGTAAGCGAAACCACTCTCGAGGGGATAGAAGAAAAAGAATTCGATTATCAAATTCTTAAAAATTATAATCCTGCCATTTGGAGAGGATATAATGTAATCGAACCTCTTGAAGAATTAAAAAATTTTAAAACCCTAGAATAATCCGTGTAACAAAATTGCTCCCCATTCGTCTAACTCAAAAAAACCATATAATATGACACGAATAATACTTTACTTACTAACGCTAGTTCTCGGAACTTTGTCGGCAAACGCTCAACAAATTACTGGAAGAATTATTGATGCTGAATCTAATGAAGGGATTGGTTATGCAACCATCCGTGTAGGAGAAGTTGAACTAATCTCTAATGAAGATGGATATTTTACGCTTTCAGGAGAAAACGCAAGCGAATCCACTTTGTTTTCTGTTTCTTTTATTGGTTATGCACCTCAAAACCTTTCGGTAAGCCATCTAAAATCAAACAACAACCTCATCAAGTTGAATTTGGTCGCTTACGATATTGGCGAAGCTTACGTATCTAACGTAAAGCCTGATCCAAACCAAATCATGAAATTAGTAAATGAGAATTTGATTAAAAACTACAGTCAAACAGATTATAAAAGCACAGTTTTTATTCGTGGGAACTCTACTTTCAAGCCTAAAAACTTCGAAATAGAACTCAAAAAATCAACTGATTTATCTAAATCCGAAGTAAAGGAAATCAATAAAGAAATTCAATCATTGATTTCTAAATCAATAAGCACTCCTAATCAAACCTATTCTGATAGACTAACAGACATTTATAGAACTACCAGCGAAAAGAATAAAGGAGTTTATAAATTAGACGTAAAAAAAGCAGTACAGCTAAAAGACGAAAACCGTTCTTCTGATTATGAAGAATTACAGAAATCAACCACTCAACTTTTTTATAAAGTGATGGATACAACCAAATTTTATCGTGTAAAAAGTGGTTTAATTGGTTCGCATGATACTATTTCGTTTAGCAAAGAGTACAACGCAAAAAAGAAAGACAAGAAACAAAAAAACGAAAAATCTAATGTAAATAACTTAAAATCAACAGTAGAAAGTATCATTGCGCAAAGTTCATTTGTTACTTCGAGTAACTTGGTATCATCTTATATGGATTTTATCAACGACACAGAAGCTTATACATATAATTATATAGAAGCTACTTACTTAGGTGATGATTTAGTATTTGTGGTAGATTTTAAACCTAAAAAATCAAGAGCTAAATATTCAGGGAGACTATATATAAACGAAAGTGATTATGCTATTGTACGTGCGGATTATAAATTAGCTGACGGTAAAAAACCTGAAGGAATTAACCTAAAATTATTACTAGGGGTTAAAGTATCAGAAGGTTTAAAAAAGGGAATCGTATTATATCGCAAGAATCCTTCCTCTAACACTTATTACCTGCACTATTCCCTACGTGAAGAAGAACAATATTTTTATTTAAACCGCCCTATTAAATTTATTGAACTTACTGACCAAAGCGGAAAAGACAAAATTGCCTACAATCTAAAAGTCGAAGGATATAATATTGACAAAACCGAATTTTTGAATATCTCAATGCAGAATATTTCTAAAGCCGATTATGATGCGCTTCAAGAAAATGAATTTGAATACCAAGTCTTGAAAAAGTACGATCCAACTATCTGGAAGGGTTATACCATAATCGAACCACTCGAAGAAATGAAACGCTTTGAAGTGTCAGAATAAATCAAATAAAAATCCCTCTTTTTGGAGGGATTTTTATTATGCTTAAAACTTATATAGAATCGCATTTATATTCATCCCCGACCCCACGGAGGCAAACAATAAGATATCACCTTTATTGAGTTGATGATTTTTGACTTCACCTCTTACAAGCGAATCATACAAAGTCGGAATTGTAGCTACGCTACTATTACCTAGCCATTGGATACTCATAGGCATAATTCCCTCGGGAGGAGTTTGTCCATATAGTTTGTAAAATCTTTGAACTATAGCCTCATCCATTTTTTCATTGGCTTGGTGGATTAGAATTTTTTTGACCTGCTCAATAGAAACACCTGCTTTTTCAAGACAAGATTTCATAGCGGCCGGGACGTGGTTTAGAGCAAATTCATAAATTTTTCGCCCGTACATTTTGATATATCTAATATCTGGATTTGAATCTTTATTATACGAATTTCCAAAATGTAAATAAAAGGCTTCTTCATACGCAAAAGTGGCACTTTCGTAGGCCAGAAAACCTTCATCTTGAGTAGCCTCAATAACGGTCGCTCCTGCTCCGTCCGAATAAATCATACTGTCTCTATCTGATTTATCAGACACTCTTGAAAGTGTTTCGGCTCCAATTACTAAACACTTTTTGGCCATCCCTGCTTTGATAAAAGCTTGGGCTTGGATAAATCCTTCAACCCAACCAGGACATCCAAATAAGAGGTCATAAGCCACACATTTTGGATTTTTAATTTTTAAACTATGCTTCACTCGAGTAGCCAAACTCGGAACGGTATCGGCTTGAATCGCTCCGTGTTTTACATTTCCAAAATTATGTGCAAAAATGATATAGTCAAGTGTTTCTATATCAATTCCTGAATTTGCAATAGCCTTTTGAGCTGCAATGGTTCCGATGTCTGAAGTAGTTAAATCGTTGGTGACATATCTACGTTCTTCAATTCCAGTAATACCCAAAAATTTACGAGCTACATCTTCATTAGAATAAGGAAAAGGAGTACCGTCAGCATTTAAAAAATTATGCTTTGCAAAATCTAAATTTGTAACCCTCTCTGTTGGAATATAACTCCCTGAACCTGTAATTCGGATATTCATACTATTTGTAGTTTCTTAATGATTATAACATCAAAGTTACGCAACATCATCTAAATAAAATCAAAAATTCTTTAGAATGATATAAATATTGTGACATATCAAAAGAAAAACCTTATAATTTTCATTATTCTGAAAATTTAAACAGTATTTCTGATTTATGTTATACTAACAAAAAAAGATACTAATTAATCTGTAAACCCTTTTGGAATCTCACAAACCGGGATTGGGTTCATCTTGTGCTGATTGATAGTATGTAGCCTTTGATAAATTTCAAAAACTTCTTTTTCTCTCCCTATAAAATCATTGGCTTTTTTTCCGTTTTGGTGAGCTATCATTGCTTTTTCAAGCTCATCATAGCTTGCTCCCAATTGATCTTCGTCTGAGCGGTCATCTCCAAAAAGCCCATCTGTAGGAGGAGCAATCTGTATAGAATTAGGAACTCCCAAATATTGAGCTAATTTATAAACTTCGGATTTCATCAGATCAGCAATCGGACTTATATCTACTCCCCCATCCCCATATTTTGTATAAAAACCTACTCCAAAATCTTCTACTTTATTTCCGGTTCCTACAACTAAAAGCGAACGAATTCCTGCATGATAATACAAAGTAAGCATACGAAGCCTTGAACGCGTATTGGCCAATGTTAAGTTCAATTTATGCCCTTCGGTATCTTGGGGGACTTGCTTTTTAAACTCCTCAAAAGTCGAGGTCAAATCCGTTTGGATACTTTTGACGTTCGAAAATCGAGATTTCAATAATTCTATGTGTTCCTTTCCTCTATTTACTTGTGAGGGTGCTTGATGTATAGGCATTTCTACACAAAGCGTTTCTAATCCGGTTTGAGCACATAAAAACGAAGTGACAGCCGAATCAATTCCCCCTGAAATTCCGACAACAAATCCTTTCACTTTCGCTTTTTCGGCATAAGATTTCAACCAGTTTACTATATATTCGTTTACTTGGTGAGCCTGAAAAGCTGATTTCATATTATTTATAATAAAATTAATATTTAGAAGTTATCTTTGTAGTTTGTTTGTGAATTACGCTACTTCACAAATCTGATACAAGAGAGTAAAGTTACTTTTTTGATTTTAAATGAAAAATGAAAAATGAAAAAACTTGTTTTATCTGCCTTTCTCGTCTTCTCACTAGTTTCATGTAAACAAAAAAGTGAGCTAGAAAAAGCTATTGACGCTACTAATGTTGAATTTGAAATAAAAAGATTCGACAAAGAATTTTATGAATCACCAAATAGTGATTTAGCCCTTATGAAGGCTAAATACCCGCATTTGTTCCCAGTTCATATCCATGATTCTATATGGCTTGAACAAAAACAAGATACCCTATTTGCGGAATTATACGAAGAGGTGCAAAAAAAGTTCCCTGATACTAAACAGCTAGAAAAAGAATTAACCTCACTTTTTAAGCACATCAAGTATTATTTCCCGAATCAGAGGATTCCAGAAGTAAATACAGTGATTGCTGAGGTTGATTATAACTTTAAAACTTTTTATACAGATACAATAGCAATCATTTCGCTGGATTTGTATCTAGGAAAAGATCATCACTTCTATGAGAGAGATGCTTATTTAAAAGAAGAACTCGTTCCTCGACAAATGATGCCTGACATGGTGAAGTCGTTTGCACAACGCAAGATTCCTTATCCAAATCAAGGTGACTTTTTGTCGAGAATGATTTATGAAGGAAAAATTCTGTATTTAAAAGATTTACTTATTCCTGATTTTTCGGATGAAGAAAAAATAAATTATTCAAAAGAACAACTAGACTGGGCTTATACTAACGAGGAAAATGTATGGAGATATTTTATTGATGACAATATATTATATAGCTCTAATCCTAGTCTAGTAAGTAGATTTATCAATGTAGCTCCATTTTCTAAATTTTATTTAGACATAGACAATGAATCTCCTGGTAGAATTGGAACTTGGATTGGATGGCAAATCGTACGGGCTTATGCTAAAAATAATCCTCAAATTTCTTTAGATGAATTACTAAAGAAAGAGGCAACAGAACTTTTTAAACAATCAAAATATAAACCTAATAGATAATGAGCAAATTAAAATCGGAAGTTATATTTACTATAGAACTCGACCAGAACAAAATTCCAGAAAATATACATTGGACAGCAAAAGATGGAGGTATCGAGAACGAAGAAAGCAAGTCTATCATGCTAGCTATTTGGGACAATAAATCCAAAGAGAGTCTTCGTATGGATTTATGGACAAAAGATATGCCTGTAGATGAAATGAAACTCTTTTTCCACCAAAATTTTGTTGCTATGGCAGATACCTTTCAAAGAGCTACTGGAGATGAGAAAATGGCCGAAACAATGCGCGATTTTGCTTCTTACTTTGCAGAAAAAATGGAACTCCTTAAGTAATTACTGTTGGGGTGAATTTTTAGTATAACTACTAAATCATCACCTTTGTCAATTATCCTAACCACCTCTGTCTTATTTATTTAGATATTTGTGTTAAAAAATAGGTCAATTAAAAAATTCGGGTTAAAACCCAGATTTTTTAATTACATTTGAGAATATTTAACATAAAAAATATTTAAAATGAAACTATTTTACACTAGATGCTTCATTATAGCCCTTTTATTTTTTTCAGGGCTTGTGCGCGCTCAATCCAATCAATATCTACATTTTGATGGGGTTGATGATTATACAGAGCTTGTTAATGGAGCTTCGTATATCAATGGAAAAAACACCATTACTATGGCTGGATGGTTCTATACTGAAGAATTCATTTATGGACAAGGAATGATGAGTATTAGAGGTGGCGGAACAGGAACAGGAGAGATGTATCTGATTCAGCTCGATAATGGAACACTAGAATGTCGTGTAGTTACTAACACTGGTTTACATCAAGTAGTAGGACCCGCAGGTACTATTCAGACTGGGGTTTGGCAACATCTGGCTTGGGTTTTTAATCAGAACACCATCCAACTGTATGTAAATGGTAATCTGGTAGGAAGTAGCACCGCTTCAGGTACTTTCTTTTCAGTAGATAAGCCTTTTACTATCGGGAAATGTCTTTTAGCTGGATTTAACTTTTTACACAAAGGACGTGCAGATGAAGTTTCGCTGTGGAGCAAAGCCCTTACTGCAGTAGAAATTCAGGATATGATGGAAAATGAATTAACAGGTGATGAAACAGATTTACAAATCTATTACAAATTTAACCAAGGAGCTCCAGGCGGAAACAATACTAGTATCACTCACCTAAACGACTTTAGCGGAGATACTGCTAAAAACTCTATTTTACAAAATTTTGCTCTTTTGGGCGAAACATCTAATTTCAATGGAGTTATAGAAGTTGGTAGTCAGACTATCAATTTTGCTCCTATCCCTAACAAGCTTATTACAGATATCCCGTTTGAGCTTGAAGCTACGAGTAGTGCCGGATTACCCGTTTCTTTTGAGTTAATCTCTGGCCCAGCCTCAATTAGTGAAACCACAGTAACTTTAAACGGAACAGCAGGAACCGTAATCATTAAAGCTAGTCAACCAGGAAACATAGAATATGAGCCTGCAGAAGATGTAACAGTGGCTTTTGAAGTATTAGACCCTAACACAGTACTCGTAAATACCGAAATACTTCACCCGATTAGTACCAATGTATACGCTCCAAGCTTAATGCCTATCAAAATTGCTATCAGAGCAGGAATTGAATATCCTGAATTATTCTCTATCAATAGTGTAGTTGTAAATGTAGATGGAGTAGAAATAGAACTTGAAAACCATCAGAATGGTTTTTATACAGGTTGGTGGACCCCCCAAAGTTATGGAGAACACGATTTAACCGTAAGTTCTACTAACAATTATGGAGCACAAGACAATGTTTCACTTACTTTTAATTTACAGCAAGATGCTTCTATTGATATACTTCTCAACGCTACCAATCAAGCTTGGGTAAAAGCCGAAATCCCTGTTGTAGTAGTAGAATCTGATTTACCCAGCCATATTGGAGCTTATGACCAAATTATAGGAACATTGATTATTGATTGTCCTACTGGAGGATGTGATCCTTGGGATAGAGTTTCTAGCGTTGAGGTACAAGGAAAAGATGGAGAATGGTTTGAAATAATAAGGTATTTAACTCCCTATGGAGTTGCTTGCCAAAGTGAGATTGACCTGACGGATTTTGCTTCTTTATTATTAGGAAAAACAAAGTTCAGAATAACTCTAGCTACTCAAGGAAACGGATTTTTATATACACTTCAACTCAATTATAAAGCTGGAGCAGCTACGTATCCGTACAGCAATATTGAAAAATTATGGTATGACACCTATCAGTTTGGTGATTTAGCAAACTTACAACCCACAGAGCAATTTACTGGAACTTTTGCCGAAAATACAGTAGCAGCAAAAATAAAACTGGTTTCTTCAGGACATGGATGGGGAGATAACAACACATCAAATGCAGCCGAATTTTTAGCTAATACACATCATATTTGGGTGAATAATCTAGAAACATTTTCGCAATATAACTGGAAAGTGTGCAATCCGAACCCTGATGGATGTAGCCCTCAATACGGAACATGGCAACACAACAGAGCAGGCTGGTGTCCAGGAAGTATAGCACAGTTTTTTGATTACAATCTTACATCATACACTAATCAAAACGACATCGTTTTAGATTATAAATTTGACCAAAGTTATATTGATTATTGTCATCCTAATAATCCAAACTGTATTAGTGGAGAGACTTGTAATGACTGTAATGATGGTTTTAATCCACATTTAATCGTAACTTCGTATCTTATTAGTTTTGGAACTGCTCCACTAGGTACAACTTTAGCAATAGAAGAGCAAGAAGGTTTATCCTTAAACACTAAAGTTTATCCGAATCCTTCAGCGGGTAACTTCTTTGTAGATTTTGACCAGAAACACCAAATTGACACCATCACTATTTATGATATCACAGGACGTATAATCAAATCACAAAACATCAATAGCACAACTAACGCTCATGCTGAGATAAATCTATATAGCCAGCCCAAAGGTGTTTATATAGTAAAGCTATCTAGTAAAAATACTATTGTTGATGCCAAAAGAATAATCATTGAATAATTTATTATTCAACACCCTCAAAAAACCGAGTTGAGAAACTCGGTTTTTTTATTTTCTAACATTCCATTCTGCGAATCTTCAAAAAATGTTTCTAAATAAAAAAGTTCCGAGATTTCTCTCGGAACTTTTTTAATTTGAATCGTTTACAGGGTTACTTCCCTATTTTTCTAATCCCCATATTATACAAAGTAAATGCCTGTAAATCGGCCATTTCTTCGATAGTTTTAGAAAGTGGTTTTCCTGCTCCATGACCTGCATTTACGTCAATTCGAATAAGAACAGGATTATTTCCAGTTTGTTTTTCTTGTAGTTCAGCTGCAAATTTAAAACTGTGAGCAGGAACTACTCTATCGTCGTGATCTGCTGTTGTAATAAGTGTTGCAGGATATTCAACTCCTTCTTTTACGTTATGAACAGGAGAATATTTAAGTAAATATTCGAACATTTCTTGGCTTTGTTCAGCCGTTCCATAATCATAAGCCCAACCTGCTCCAGCTGTAAAAGTATGATAACGCAACATATCCAAAACTCCTACTGCTGGAAGTGCTACCTGAAATAAATCAGGGCGTTGTGTCATACAAGCACCTACTAATAAACCTCCGTTTGACCCCCCTCTGATAGCTAAATAATCGGATGAAGTATATCCTTCTTTAATTAAATATTCTGCTGCAGCAATAAAATCGTCAAATACATTTTGTTTTTGTTGTTGTGTTCCTGCTACGTGCCATTTCTTACCGTATTCTCCTCCTCCTCTTAAGTTTGGAACAGCATAAACACCTCCGTTTTCCATCCAAACAGCGTTTGCAATTGAGAAGCTAGGCGTAAGGCTTACGTTAAAACCTCCGTATCCATAAAGGATTGTAGGATTCTTTCCGTCTAATTTTGTTCCTTTTTTGTACGAAATAATCATAGGAACTTTTGTTCCGTCTTTTGAGGTATAAAACACTTGTTTTGACTCGTAATCATCTGAGTTGAATTTCGCTTTTGATTTTTCGTAAACTTCTGTTTTTCCTTCTTTAGGCTCATACGAATAAATCGTTCCTGCTGCGATATAATTAGTAAAGGTAAAATACAAAACCACATCTTCTTTTTTGCCTCCGAATCCTGAAACAGTTCCCACTCCTGGAAGTTCAATTTCACGAACTAAATTTCCTGAATAATCATATTGTTTTACTTGCGAAATTGCATCTTTCATATAATGAGCAAAAAAGTATCCAGAACCTGTTGATGGAGTAAGTACATTTTCGGTTTCTGCAATAAAATCAACCCAAGCAGCTGTTGGATTTTTTACATCAGCGGTTACAATTTTACTGTTTGGAGCATCTTTATCTGTAACAATAAACAATTTATCCCCATCATTTTCAATAACATAATTACTGCTGTCAAAGTTATTAACCAGGGTAACAATCTTGCTGTTAGGGTTAGTTAAATCTTTGATATAAAGCTCATTTCCGTAAGTAGAAGTAGCGGCCGTAATAACCAAATATTTATCATCTTCGGTAACTGAACCACCTACATAACGTCTTTTTTGGTCTAAACCAAACACCACTTTATCTTCAGATTGTGGAGTCCCTAATTTATGGTAATATAGTTTGTGTTGATCTGTCATAGCAGACAATTCACTTCCTTTTGGTTTGTCATAACTTGAATAGTAAAACCCTTCGTTACCTTTCCAAGAAAGTCCGCTAAATTTAATATCAATTAGCGTATCTTCTTTGATTTGTTTAGAAGCTACATCCATAACGATAACTTTTCTCCAATCGCTTCCTCCTTCAGAAATAGCGTATGCTAAAGTTTTGCTGTCTTTAGAAAATTCTAACCCAGCCAATGAAGTTGTTCCGTCAGCAGAAAAGGTATTTGGGTCTAAAAATACTTCTTCTTTCCCGTCTTTATCTTTTCTATATAATACTGATTGGTTTTGTAATCCGTTATTTTTATAATAGAATACGTAATCTCCTTCTATAAATGGAGCTCCTATTTTCTCGTAGTTCCACAGATCTTCTAAACGCTGTTTGATTTGGTTACGGAATGGTATTTTATCTAAATAACCAAAAGTTACTTCGTTTTGAGCTTTAACCCAAGCAGCTGTTTCGTCAGACATATCATCTTCAAGCCAACGATAAGGGTCTTTAATTTCTGAACCAAAATAAGTATCCACAGTGTCCACTTTTTTAGTTTCTGGATAAGTAACCTGTAGCGTTTCTTCGGGTTTTTGTTCTTCCTTACACGAAACCAAAGCAGCTACAATAAACATAGTAATTAAAATTTTTTTCATTTTAGAGATTTTTTAATTGCTAACAAATATACTTCTTTTAAAAATAAATTGAAAAGAATCTAAAAAAAACCACTTTCAACCTCTCTCTTCTATTAAATATAAAAAAAAGCTACCTGATTAACAGACAGCTTTTTTAGATTTAAAAAACAAATATTATTGCTTGATAACTTTTATTGTTTTAACACCTGCTTCAAGCGTCACTTTTACAAAGTAAGTTCCTTTAGGCAAGGTAGTCATATCAATTTGAGAGTCTGTTGTATTTATGGCCTTCTCTATAACTGTTTGACCTAACATATTCACCACAGCTACAGTAGTAATCTCTTTACTGTAAGAAATATTGAAAAACTCTTTAACAGGATTTGGATAAGCTCTGAACGAAGCCTCATCAAAACGGTCTGTGCTTAATGTAACCTCAATCTCTATTTCAGTAGCTTCGCTTGTACACTCTCCAACAGTTTGAGTTACCCAGAACGTATAAGTTCCTTCAACAAGCTCAAAAGTCTCCTCAACTATGGTAGTAAGCATTGGATCAGAATACCAAGTCAAGTTATCTCCATCAACATTTACCTCAGCAAGAGTTTGTCCTGCATTCATAGTTTGAGGTGAATCGGCTGTAGGAGCCATTACATCAGCACAAGGATCAACATTGTCAATAACTGTTACGGTAATAGCCAAAGCTTCGCTCGTACATTCTCCAATAGTTTGAGTTACCCAATATGTAAATTCTCCTGCTTGATCAAATACTAGTGTCTCAGCAACCTCTGTTGTAAGAGTAGCATCTGAATACCAGGTTAGATTGGTCCCTGTAACATCCAAATCAGCAAGAGTAGCATTCAACTCTACTTCTTGAGCAGCAGCTCCAATTGGAGCAAGTACATCTGCACAAGGGTCAGTATTATCAATAACTGTTACGGTAATAGCCAAAGCTTCACTTGTACATTCTCCAATAGTTTGAGTTACCCAATAAGTAAATTCTCCTGCTTGATCAAATACTAAAGTTTCAGAAACTTCTGTTGTAAGAGTAGCATCTGCATACCAAGTTAAATTAGTTCCTGTAACATCCAAATCAGCAAGAGTAGCGTTCAACTCTACTTCTTGAGCAGCAGCTCCAATTGGGGCAAGTACGTCAGCACAAGGGTCAACAAATGCTTCAAAAGTAGGGATGATTACCCATGTTCCGTTATTTACATAGTTATAATCTGTATTACAGCTTCCGTCAATGTCACTCCATGTTCTCCATGCTCTCAAAACAAAATCAACATTACCAGTAGCTCCATTTGCAAAGCTCATAGAACGATTATAACTTAAGGTTCCTTCATTATCTCCAATACCTGAAGTCAATACGGTCTCCCCCATACCTAAGCTAGGAGAATAGATAAACGAAAGTTGTTCACTCATCCAAGCTCCATTATGAGCTGTCATATTATAATATACTTGCAAACCTGCTATTTGCATACCTTCTGGAACCTCAACAGTAAAGGTTGGTTCAGGCGTACAAAAATCCGGAGAAGTCACTGTTGCATACTCATTTTCTTGGGTTGGAATATCTCCTGCTGTATAACCTCCTATAACAAAAGTATAAGGTCCTGCCCAAGTACTTGCCTCTTGTGCTCCACAATTTTGACGAACATAAAAATCATAAACGCCTATAGCTAATCCCTCCATAACGTAACCATTGTCAGTAACTCCATTTACAGTTGTTCCTGTCCCTTGAGTAAATCCAGCTGTTCCGTATTCAACATCATACAGATCTCCTGCACTCGCCCACATAACAACAGCTGTATCTTCACTAATTACTGACTGTAAAGCTGCTGGAGCAGAGCAATCAGGACAATCTCCAATCGCAAAAGTTTCTGTAATTATATCATAACAAGCTACCTCTACAGCACCTTCAATATCTTGAACACCTCCTACTGTTACAGAATAGTCAACAAAATTATCACAATATCCCCAGAAGTCGTCAATAGTTATTTCAAGTGAATAGGGCGGATTAATCATAAAAAAAGTTTCAGTAACAGTAAAATCGTAATCCCAATCATAAGGTCCTCCTGAAACTACTGTTGTTCCTGAGCCATCTATCACTCTCCACTCTGTCGCATCGCCATACTCAGGAAAAGTAAGACTTATTGTAGCATCACAAATTTGTACAGGACTTGATTCTTCTTCAACTGTTCCTAAAACTTTTAAAGTTTTATTTGTAGCATTAATATGCCCGTTGAGGTACCAAGTACCTCCAGTAGCCGATGCTCCATACAATAAAATTCTAAAAGTTACTACAGTTCCACTAGCAATATTTTGTAGATCTAAAATCTCACTTAAGTCAATTGCAGGTTGATTATTTCCTGCATTAGTCGTAGTGCTTCCCCAAGTAATTTCAGAACCAATATCAGTAAAGGTTCCACTACCTATTTGATATTGCCACTGTCCTGTAGTTGGACCCGTGGCAGAACGTCTAATATTATAAGGCTCAATACTTTCAATCGAAAATGTATATCCAGCATCTGCTGTAATAGTAAACGTAACAAATTCATTTTCATCAACAGCTTCAACAGCAGATGTAGCTGTAAAATCATTACCTCCCCAAGCGTTAGCAGCTCCAGAACCTGTAGTTCCAATTCCCGCTCCTCTAATTAATCCTCCAACCACTAAATTGTCAGCTACTGTTGAAGCCGTAAAAGGACTAGAACCAAAATCATTACCCCCTCCTGCCAAAGTAGCAGGTGTCCACTCTGCGAGTGTTTCTGTCTGTGCGAATCCTATCAACGTTGATAAAAATACACACAGCATTAATGTAGTTTTCTTCATATTATTTTTTTAAAAAATTTATGTTACAAACATACGAATTTTCGTTAAAATATAAACCTTATACGCTATTTTAACAAACAACAAAGCCCTACTTTTTAGTAAGGCTTTAATTTTTAAAACAAAACAACTTTAACCATTTGAATCAATAACTTATCAAATCCTTAAGTTCTTGTTCAAATCTGTTTTTAGGCAAATATTGTTCTTCTAAATTTTTAGTAAACGGAATTGGAGTTTCGATACTTCCGACACGTTTAATAGGCGCATCTAAATACTCAAAACAAGCTTCGGTAATCATAGCAGAAATATCACTTGCAATCCCTCCAAACAAAGTATCTTCCTGCATAATCACAACTTTTCCGGTTTTCTTAACCGAAGTAAAAATTGCCTCAGTATCCAAAGGCTGTAATGTTCTTAAATCTAACAAATCTGCTTTGATATTTTCGTTTTTAGCTAAAACTTCCAAAGCCCAATGTACTCCCGAACCGAAGGTTATAATGGTAACATCCTCTCCTTCTTTTAGCAGAGATGCTTTTCCGAGTGGAAGAGTATAATAATCTTTTGGAACATCTTGATAGATACTTCTGTACAACGCCTTATGCTCAAAGAAAAGCACAGGGTTTGGGTCATTTATGGCTGTTGCCAAAAGTCCTTTAGCATCATACGGAAATGCAGGATATACTACTTTTAGTCCAGGAGTTTTTGTAAACCACGCTTCGTTGGTTTGCGAGTGGAAAGGTCCTGCTTGGACTCCCGCTCCACAAGGCATTCGAACTACTACATCTGCTTTTTCGTTCCAGCGATAATGATTTTTAGCCAAATAATTTACAATGGGGTTGAATCCAGTAGAGACAAAATCGGCAAACTGCATTTCGACAACCGCTTTACAACCGTTTATCGAAAGTCCCATTGCTGTCGAAACCACTGCAGATTCGCAAATCGGAGTATTTCGAATTCTATCTTTTCCGAATTGTTCGACAAATCCTTCTGTAATCTTAAAAGCACCTCCGTATTCAGCAATATCCTGTCCCATAACAATCAAATTGTCATGTTTTTCTAAAGATTGCTTTAATCCTTGTGAGATAGCATCAATAAAACGAATATTTTCTTTTTCTGAAGTAGGGAAAATCTCCGCGAAGTGAAACGGAGCATATACATCTTTTAACTCTTGTTCTAGATTAGCCGTAATTGGTGGCTCTTCGGATGCTCTTTGGTAATGCTCGTCAATTTCGGCTTTAATTTCTTTGCGGAAGGCTTCATCTTTTTCTTCCGATAAAATTCCGCCTGAAAGCAAATAGTTTTTATAATTTTCGATTGGATCTTTTTTTGCCCATTCTTCCATCAGCTCTTTCGGAACGTATTTTACACCACTTGCTTCTTCGTGACCTCTCATTCTAAAGGTTTTGAATTCTAACAAAACTGGTCTTGGGTTCTGACGGACCGAATCAGCTATTTCTGATAGTTTTGTATAGACCTCTAAAATATTATTCCCATCAATAATATGCGATTCCATTCCGTAGCCTATTCCTTTATCGGCTATATTTTCGCAACGATACTGTTCGTTAGTTGGTGTCGAAAGTCCGTATCCGTTGTTTTCTACCACAAACAAAACTGGCAATTCCCATACCGATGCAATATTTAAGGATTCGTGGAAATCTCCTTCACTGGTAGCTCCTTCTCCAGTAAAAACAGCTGTTAGTTTCTTTTTACCTGAAAGTTTATTAGCAAGTGCGATTCCGTCTGCTACTCCGAGTTGAGGGCCTAAATGCGAAATCATTCCGATGATTTTATATTCTTGTGTTCCGAAATGGAATGAGCGATCGCGACCTTTGGTAAAACCCTTTGCTTTTCCTTGCCACTGTGAAAAAAGTCTATATAATGGGATTTCACGGGTTGTAAAAACTCCTAAATTTCTGTGCATCGGGAGCACATACTCGTCTTGGTTTAATACAGAAGTAATTCCGACTGATATAGCTTCTTGACCTATTCCTGAAAACCATTTTGACACTTTTCCTTGTCGAAGCAGAATTAACATTTTCTCTTCAATAAGTCTTGGTTTCAAGAGCTTTTTGTATAATTCCAAAAGCTCTGTATCGGTCAGGTTTTTTCTATCAAAATTCATTGCTCACTACGTTTATAAAAATTTGAGCAAATTTAGCTTTTTTAATTGCTATTTGAGATACCTTTCTTGAAAAACTTTTTTGTGATGTTCTTGATGAGCGATGATTATAAAACCTAAGGCACGAACCGACACTTTATGCCCTGATGCTATTCCGTTTCTATTCATAGCTACTTCTGAAAACGATTTAAAAAGAGCTAATGTAGTATGTCGAACCAAAGAAAACTCCATCAATAAATCTTTAAGGTGTCTTTGATTTCCGTTAGAATAATCCACATAGCTATTTTCGTCAAATCCTGGTAATTCCGTTTTGTCATTTCTCGAAAAACGCAAAGCTCTGTAGGCAAATACTCGTTCGCAATCTATCAGATGCTGGATTATTTCTTTGATAGTCCACTTACCCACATCATAACGGTAATCGTGTTTTTCCATCGGAATATCCTGTACAAATTTGATAAAATAATGATGTGAAGCTTCTAATTCTTCAAACAAATCAATTTCAGAAGACAGGTTTGAAATATATCTTTCGTAGTAGGTAGGATATTCTGATATTGACAGTTCTGATAGTTTCATATTTTGTTGGGTGCTTGATACTGGGTATTGGGTGTTAAACACCCAGTATCCCATTATTTCTTAAAATTCTCCAATCCTGTTTTAAGCCATTGTGTATAATCTGCCTTATCGGTATATTCTTTTGGAGTATTCAACATCTCCAAATTTGGGCTCAACAATAAATAATACGGCTGTGAGGCTGTTTGAAAATTCACAATTTGGAAGGTTGCCCATTTATCTCCGATAGTCTTAATTTTTTTTACGTTTCCGTCTGTTCGTTCAAAATCAAATTGCTTGTCTTCTGCAAGTTCTTTTCGGTCGTCTACATAAAGCGAAATCAATACATAATTATCATTAATCAGGCTATAGACTTCTGTTTCAGACCAAACATTTTCTTCCATTTTTCGACAATTTACACAAGCCCAACCAGTAAAATCAAGCAAAATTGGCTTGTTGTGCTCTTTGGCATAAGCCAGCCCTTCATCCCAATCTTTAAAACAGTTTAGCCCCAGCGGACATTCACTTTTTTGGGCATAATAACTATAGAACATAGGTGGTGGGAATCCGCTCAAAAGTTTTAAGTTTTTATATTCTTGGTGATTCGTAAGTCCTGGAATCATATACAACACAAACAATGATGTTACCACAGCCAATGCTTTTCGTGAAAACCCAATTTTTTGATTTGGTGAATCGTGAGGGAATTTGATAAGTCCGAACAAATAAAGTGCTAATCCCGTAAAAATTACAATCCATAAACCAATAAACAATTCGCGTTTGATAAGCCCCCAGCCTTCAACCAAATCTGCATTTGATAAGAATTTCAGAGCTAACGCCAGTTCTAAAAATCCTAGAACTACTTTTACGGTATTTAACCATCCTCCTGATTTTGGCAGTGAATTTAACCAACTTGGAAACAAAGCAAAGAGTGCAAAAGGAAGTGCTAACGCTACTCCAAAACCACCCATTCCTGCTGTGAGTTGCATCGCTCCTCCGTCTGCTGTAAGTGAGCCTGCTAAAAGCGAACCTAATATAGGTCCTGTACATGAGAATGAAACAATGGCCAGAGTGAGAGCCATAAAGAAAATTCCGATTATCCCTCCTATATTTGAAGCGCTATCCATTTTATTTCCCCAAGAACTCGGCAAAGTCAATTCGTAATATCCAAAAAATGAACCTGCAAAAAAGATGAAGATAGCAAAGAATATGATGTTTAACCATGTATTGGTAGAGATATTATTCAGAATTTCAGGATCTAAACTATCCATCAAGTGAAAAGGAATACTCAATAACAGATAGATAATTACAATAAATGCTCCATAAAGCACCGCATTCGAAACTCCTTTTTGTCTATTGGTCGAACGTTTAGTAAAAAATGAAACCGTTAGTGGTATCATAGGAAAAACACAAGGTGTAAGCAAAGCTATTAATCCTCCTAAGAAGCCAAGAACAAAAATATTCCAATAGCTTGTCTGTGAACTTTCTGTGATTTCGGTTTTAAAATTGTCTTTTCCTTTTACATCAATCAAGAGAGCATTCTTCTTTTCAACACTTTGTTCATCTATAACAATTTGTTCTTTAATAAGTTCTCCGTCAAGAGTAAATTTAAAAGTTTCGAATCCTGGAATACAGCTTTTGTCATCACATGTCTGAAAAGATATTTCAACCTCTATAAACTCTACATCGGGATTGATGAGTTCTATTTTTTGAGTAAACTTTGCTTTGTCTTTAAAAGTTCCCATCTCTGCCTGAAAAATGGGGTCGTAACTAACCACAGAACCGAATTCTTCTACTGTGCTTACTTGGTAGTTTCCTTCTTCATTTAAATAAACAAACTCTGTCGGAAGCCCTGTCATTTCAGGCAAAACAGTCGAATACAACTTCCAGTTATGCTCGATTTTGGCATCGTAAATAATTTGGTATTCTGTAGTCGATATCTTATCGACCGAAATAGAAAATTTAGCTTTATTCTCTTGAGTAAACCCAATAAAACTAATAAAAAGTGTTAGTAGTAAAATGATTTTTTTCATAATAAATATTCAACCTTAAGTATTGTAGTTGTGTTTGATGTGATTTTAAATCGTTCGTCTAATCGTTTTCCGACAACCCAAACAACTTGGTCGTCAGTATATAAAATCCACGTGTTTTCTTTATCTATAACAGAAAGTTTTTCGTCCTTAAAAAACTTGCTTATTTTTTTCTTTTTCCCTTGCATTCCAAACGGGTAAAAATACTCACCTTCTTTATATTTTCGAATAACTAATGGAAAATTTAACAAGTTTTTATCAACAAAGATTATATTGGGATTGTCCTTTTCTAAAATTTGCTCCACTTCAGTCAACTTTATAGGTATAGGATAATCTATTTTATCTTCCAGAATAACATACTCTTCGGCTGAAAATAACTTCTCTTTTTTAAACAAAATCAACTCATTTCTGTCTTTTAGAAGTCTAAAATCTTCTGTTTCTACAAATTTCCCGCTTTGAGACTCTATGAGTTTATAAATGTCCTTCCAAGCTGTAAAACCATATTCAGAAAGCCATTTATACAGAATAAATCTATAGTTTTTGGAGCGGAGTAAGGCATCAATTTTTAAGTATTTTCGATTATCTACTTCTCTGATGAGCTTGTTTAAAACCTCATCAGAAACCTCATTTACAAAAGCTTCTATTTGTTGTAAATAGCCTATTGTTCTAGAAAAACTAGTTAAGAATTCAGGGTTTAATTCTTTAAAAACCGGAACAATAGTGTGTCTTATTTTATTTCGCAAATATTTATCCGATTGATTAGAGATATCTTCTCTCCATTCTACGTTATTTTCAGTAGCATAGTCTTCTATTTCTTTTCTAGAAAAATCAAGTAAGGGGCGAATGATACTATCGGTTTCACGAATTCCGGTCAATCCTTCGATTCCTGTTCCTCTCGAAAGATTAATAAAAAATGTCTCTAAACTATCATCCAGATGATGTGCTGTTGCGATATAATCAAATTGATATTTGTTTTTTAGTTCAAAAAACCACTGATAACGCAATTCTCGGGCTGCAATCTGGATAGAAACTTTATTTTCGGAAGCATATTTTTTGGTATCAAAACTAGTATTAAAGCATGGAATTTGATTTTCCTCACAATAATTTACTACAAAAGATTCATCTTTAAAGCTATCTTCTCCCCTTAGATTAAAGTTACAATGAGCTACAGAAATATTCATCTGATTTTTGAGCATCAAGTGAAATAAGACCATACTATCAACACCACCACTTATAGCTAGTAATAGTTTTTTTTGCTGAATCGCATCATATTTTTTGAGCAGTCTGTCTTGAAATTCTGTAAACATATTAGGCTTCTTCCTAAAATTAATTTGGATTCAAATTAACTAAACATATCGCAAAGTTACATCCTTTTTTGCCCAAAGTTACAAAGTCACAAAGAAAATTACTTTGCGGATTTTCGAGTATTTATATCTTTAAATTAGGACAAATACATTCTGCTTTTTTTAATTTTAGTATTCAGAAATCAAATTTTAATTCATTGGTTGTTAGTCTATTTTATATTTTGGTTTAAAAATTCAATTAAAAAAAAGAAAATGTTTGTAAATAACAGAATGTTATATTACATTTGCAACCTCAAAAAACAACAAGTTCTTTTTGATTCAGGAGAGGTGCCGGAGTGGTAACGGAGCAGATTGCTAATCTGTCGACTGGTAACGGTCGCCAGGGTTCGAGTCCCTGTCTCTCCGCTTTTCGGGGTGTAGCGTAGTCCGGTCATCGCGCCTGGTTTGGGACCAGGAGGTCGCAGGTTCGAATCCTGCCACCCCGACTTAATAAGTACAAACTTATTGGTCAGGTCGCGTAGCTCAGCTGGATAGAGCATCTGCCTTCTAAGCAGACGGTCACAGGTTCGAATCCTGTCGCGATCACAGAAAAAGCTCCTGTTTACAGGAGCTTTATTTGTTTTATATCATTCGCAAACTACTACAAATGCGCTATCCTAAAATACCTTTGGCTCAAAGCTTGATTGAGATATTTAGACAAAAAGAAATTGAGCATATCGTAATTTCTCCAGGTTCTAGAAACGCTCCTCTTACTATTGGGTTTGCTTCGAATCCTGCTTTTACTTGCTATAGTATAGCCGACGAAAGAGCAGCTGGTTTTTTTGCTTTAGGAATTGCTCAACAACTCCAAAAACCAGTAGCAGTTGTTTGTACTTCAGGTTCTGCACTATTAAACTATTATCCTGCTGTAGCAGAAGCTTTCTATTCTCAAATTCCGCTTATTGTAGTTTCGGCAGACAGACCTCTTTCAAAAATAGATATTGGAGATGGTCAGACTATTCGTCAGCAAAATGTTTTTGAGAATCACTCGCTATACAATGCGAATTTACTGGAGGAAGCATCAGAAGAAAACGATCGTAAAATTGTTGAAGCTCTAGCTGTTTCTGCACAAAAAAAAGGGCCTATTCATCTCAATGTCCCTTTTGAGGAACCTTTGTACGAAACCGTTCCTGAACTCTCTGTAAAGCCAGTCATTACAGCTGTTCAACCCACTGAAATCCCAAATTATTCCGCCTCAGATTATGTTAATTTCTGGAATTCTTCAAAAAAGAAACTGATTCTAGTGGGAACAAATTATCCAGACCAAATTGATTTAGAGAGTATCCAAAAGCTAGCACATGACCCTTCGGTTGCAGTAATGACCGAAACCACATCTAATCTTCATCATCAGAAATTTATCAGCAAAATAGACGTGCTAATTACCTCTTTTTCTGAAGAAGATTTTAAAGAACTACAACCCGATTTATTAATAACCTTCGGAGGAATGGTTATTTCTAAGCGAATTAAAGCTTTTTTAAGAAAATATAATCCGCAACAACATTGGCATATTGATACCTTAAGAGCTTACGATACTTTTGGTTGTTTAACGCATCATATCAAAGACAATCCAAATGATTTTTTCAGAAAAATACTTTCTGAAACCAAAGAAGTAGAAAGCACTTATAGTTTGTTTGTCCAACAAACAAAGAAAGAAAGAACAGGAAAATCATTGCTCTTTAGTAAAACTGCACCTTATTCTGATTTTCTAGTCTTTGAAAAGATTGTAAAGTCCCTCCCCGATAATGTTCATTTACAAATCAGCAATAGCTCAGCTATCAGATACTTGCAATTATTCGACTTAAAACCTTCGGTAGAAGTGTTTTGCAACCGAGGAACCAGCGGTATTGACGGAAGTACTTCGACAGCAATTGGCGCTTCGGTAATTTCGGAAAAGCCCGTAATTTTGATTACAGGAGATATTGGTTTTTTGTATGATAGCAACGCACTTTGGAACAACTATATCCCTGATAATTTCAAAATAATTCTCATCAATAATTCGGGAGGAGGAATCTTTAGAATTCTTCCTGGACATCAAAAAAACGAAATTTTCAGTACGTTTTTCGAAACACAACACACCTTAACAGCAGAGCATTTAGCCAAAATGTTTGGTTTTAATTATTTTCAGGCTCAAAACGAATTGGAAACTGAAATTGGATTAGAGCGATTTTTGAATTGCAACTCAAAGTGTATTTTAGAAGTTAAAACTCCTACGGGGCTAAATGACCAGGTGCTGAAAGAGTTTTTTAAGAGTCTATAAATTTTATTAACTTTACCGTTTAATTTGTCAAAAAACCAACTATATGAAAAAATCAAACCTTATTTTGACAGGAGCATTAGTTCTCATGATGTTTTCCTGTAAAAAAGAAGCAGAAGAAAAACCAACAATTATGAATGATAATCCGCTTTTAGCAGAAACATTTACTACTCCCTATGGAGTACCACCTTTTGATTTAATCAAAGACGAGCACTTTGAGCCTGCTATCCTAGAAGCAATCAAACAGCATCAGGCAGAAATTGATGCGATAGCAAATAACACTGAAGAACCAACTTTTGAGAACACTATCGAAGCTATGGAAAATTCAGGAAGTCTTTTAGAGCGAAACGCCCGAATTTTTTATAACCTTACTAGTGCTAATACCAATGACAAACTACAGGAAATCGCTACAAAACTTTCTCCTGAAATGTCAAAGCATTCAGACAATATCAACCTTAACGACAAACTTTTCAAAAGAGTAAAAGCTGTTTGGGACAAAAAAGCAACGCTTAATTTAGGTTTAGAAGAATCAAAACTATTAGAAGAAACTTATAAGAGTTTTGTGCGAAGCGGAGCCAATTTATCAGACGAAGACAAAGATAAACTTCGCAAAATAAACGAAGAGCTTGGTCTTCTTACCCTTGAATTTGGGAATAACGTATTGGCAGAAACCAATAAATATGAGTTGGTTATCGAAAAACAAGAAGATTTAGCAGGACTTCCGGACGGACTTATTCAGGCTGCTGCAGAAACAGCTAAAGAAAAGAAAAAAGACGGAAAATGGGTATTCACCTTACAAAACGCTTCGGTAATGCCTTTTTTACAATATGCTGATAATCGTGAACTTCGCAAAGAAATCTTCAATGCCTACCAAAATAGAGGAAACGGTGGAGAATTTGACAATAATGAAAAGCTAAAAAGAATTGCTAACCTTCGTCTAGAAAAAGCAAATCTGATGGGATACAAAACCTATGCAGATTATTCTTTAGAAGAAACTATGGCCAAAGATTCAAAAGGCGTTTATGACTTATTAAACAAACTTTGGGTTCCTGCACTTGCTAAGGCCAAAGAAGAAGAGGCTGCTATCAAAAAAATGATGGAAGCAGACGGAATTTCTGGAGAAGTTCAACCGTATGATTGGAGATATTATACCGAAAAAATACGCAAAGCAAAATACAACCTTGACGAGCAAGAAGTTAAACCTTACTTGAGTTTAGAAAATGTTCAAAACGGAGTATTTGAAGTGTCTGAAAAGCTTTTTGGAGTTAAATTTGAACAAGTTAATGATGCCCCTGCTTATCATCCTGAAGCTACGCTTTGGAAAGTAACCGAGACCAACGGAGAATTTGTAGGAGTTTTGTATATGGATTTCCACCCAAGAGCTTCAAAAAGAGGTGGTGCTTGGATGACCTCTTACAGCGAACAAAAAATAGTTGACGGAAAACGAATTGCTCCTGTAGTTTCTATTGTTTGTAACTTTACAAAACCTGTCGGAAATACCCCAGCCTTACTTACTTTTGATGAAGCCCTAACTTATTTCCATGAATTCGGACACGCTCTTCACGGATTGTTATCAAACGTAAAATACGAGAGCTTATCTGGCACGAATGTATCTAGAGATTTTGTAGAGCTTCCTTCTCAAGTTTTAGAGAACTGGGGTTCTGATCCTGAGGTTCTTAAGTCATACGCTAAACACTACGAAACGGGAGAAATAATTCCTAATGCTTTGATTAAAAAAATCGAAGAAGTAGGAACTTTTGATCAAGGATTTGCAACAGTTGAATATTTAGCTGCATCACTTTTGGATATGGATTATCATACGCAAGCCGAACCGATTACTATCAATATCGACACTTTTGAAGATGCAAGTATGAAAAAAATCGGATTAAACAATGCAATTATCCCTAGATATAGAAGTTCCTATTTTTTACATATCTTTTCAAGCCCTAGCGGATATGCTTCAGGATATTATAGCTATATCTGGGCAGGAGTTTTGGACACAGATGCTTTTGAAGCTTTCAAATCCACTGAATTATTCAACCCGAAAAAAGCCAAAGCTTTTCGTAAAAACATCCTTGAAAAAGGAAATACCGAAGATGCTATGGAACTATATAAACGATTCAGAGGTGCAGAACCAAGCATTGAACCACTGCTTAAAAAACGCGGGCTAAATACGGTAACTAGTTCTATCAAAAATTAATAATTGAGTTTACGGATTTTAGATAGACTCTACAATCCGAAAACTCATACCAAGTAAAAAACGAATGGAGATTACTTCATTCGTTTTTTTTATTCTCCTATAAGAAATAGCAATAGTACAACCCTTAAGCCTTATATATTTTTTGTATCTTTACCATAGATTTAAACAGATAACTAACTATAAAACACATATTATGGCTAAAAGTAAAAAAATCGGAATCACACCAAAAGTATCTC
The DNA here is from genome assembly GCA_040392465.1 of Flavobacterium suncheonense. Lineage (GTDB taxonomy): Bacteria > Bacteroidota > Bacteroidia > Flavobacteriales > Flavobacteriaceae > Flavobacterium > Flavobacterium suncheonense_A. Next base: position 10,641 of record JBEBWA010000008.1, on the reverse strand, counting down.
AAAAAGTAGCAGATTTTCTTTCTGTTTTATTAGCAGATGAGTTTGTATTATATTTAAAAACACGAAATGCTCACTGGAATGTAGAAGGTCCTGACTTTCATGCGATGCATACTTATTTTGAGCAACAATATACCGAATTAGCTACCGCTATTGACGAAGTAGCAGAGCGCTTGAGAAAAATCGACCATTATGCACCTGCAACAATGACCGAATATCTTGAACTGACACATTTGAGCGAAAAAAGAAAAGGAAAAAATGACTCTATGAGCTATATATCAGAATTGCTCAATGATTATCAGGCGATTATTAACTATATCAGAGAACAGCTTATTACACTCGAAAAAGAGATAGATCAAGGAACCGAAGATTATGTAAATACACTCGCAGAACAGCACGAGAAAACAGCTTGGATGTTAAGGGCGCATTTAAAATAACACACTCCTCCTACAAAAGTCATATAAATCGTTCAGTATTAAACTGAACGATTTTTTTAGTACCGTTCGCATTCTAAAAAAAACAAAAGTTGTTGATAAACTTTAGTTTTTAAAATCCGTAATTTATTGTATTTTTACGAACTAATTTTTTAAGTAGAAATGGGTAAAATAATTGCCATAGCCAATCAAAAGGGAGGAGTAGGAAAAACAACCACTTCGGTTAATTTAGCAGCATCGTTAGGGGTTCTTGAGAAGAAAGTTTTGCTTATTGATGCAGACCCTCAAGCAAACGCTAGCTCAGGATTAGGTATTGATATAGAAACTATTGAAAAAGGAACCTATCAGGTTTTAGAACACAGTGTATCTGCCCGAGACGCTGTAATTAAAACCAACACCCCTAATGTGGATATAATTGCTGCCCATATTGATTTGGTCGCTATCGAAATCGAGTTGGTTGACAAAGAAAATCGAGAATATATGTTCAAAGAGTCTATTCAAGAAATTAAAGACGATTATGACTATATCTTGATTGATTGCGCTCCGTCTTTAGGGTTACTAACTTTAAATGCACTTACAGGAGCTGACTCTGTTATCATTCCTATCCAATGCGAATATTTTGCTCTTGAAGGATTAGGTAAACTTTTAAATACTATAAAAAGCGTTCAGAAAATCCACAATCCGGATTTGGATATTGAAGGGCTATTACTCACTATGTTTGATTCTCGTCTAAGACTTTCAAACCAAGTAGCAGAAGAAGTTCAGAAACACTTCGGAGATATGGTTTTTAAATCTATTATTCAACGAAATATAAAATTATCAGAAGCCCCAAGTTTTGGAGAAAGTATTATAAATTATGATGCTACAAGCAAGGGAGCCGCTAATTACTTACAATTAGCAGAAGAAATTATTAAGAAGAATAGCGTAGAAACTAAAAAATAAATTTTTAATTTTTGTAGGATAGTATAACACCAAAAATCAAAATGACTAAAGCCACAAAAAAGCAAGCACTTGGAAGAGGACTTTCGGCCCTTCTAAAAGACCCAACAAACGACATTCAATCTGTTGAAGACAAAAATGCAGACAAAGTTGTCGGGAATATTGTTGAGCTTGATATTGACACCATTGAGATAAACCCTTTTCAACCAAGAAGCAACTTTAATGAAGAAAGCCTACAAGAATTAGCTTCTTCTATAAAAGAATTAGGGATTATACAACCTATTACTGTCCGAAAATTAGATTTTAATAAATACCAACTTATATCGGGTGAGCGAAGACTTCGCGCCTCAAAACTGGCTGAACTCAAAACCGTTCCGGCCTATATAAGAATTGCCAACGACAACGATTCGTTGATGATGGCTTTGGTCGAAAATATCCAAAGAAGTGACCTTGACCCTATCGAGGTAGCTCTTTCGTATCAGAGAATGATTGACGAAATCGGACTCACACAAGAACAAATGAGCGACAAAGTCGGTAAAAAACGTTCTACTATTACAAATTACTTACGCCTTCTAAAGCTTGATCCTATTATTCAGACTGGAATGAGAGATGGTTTTATCAGTATGGGTCACGGTAGAGCGTTAATAAATATAGAAGATTTAGAAGCTCAAATTGATATCTACAGAAAAGTGGTTCGCCAATCGCTATCCGTTCGGGAGACCGAAAACCTGGTAAAATTATATCAGGATAGCCTAAAACCAAAATCAGTCAAAAAAACAGAAAAGTCATTTGAAATCGACAGTAATTCTAAAAAGAATCTCTCTGATTTTTTTGGAGCTAAAATCGAAGTTAAAGCAACCAATGGAAAAGGAAAAATAATTATTCCGTTCCATTCCGAAGAAGATTTCAACAGATTACTAAAACTAATCGAAAAATAGTTGAAAAGAAGTATATACATACTATTTACTTTCCTTTCCGTAAGTTTTGTCTTTGCTCAAACTTCGGATGTAAGTGATTTTAAGGTAATACAAGATTCCATTGTTGTTGTAAACAACGATCCTTTGAGACCTTCAAAAGCTGCTTTCTATTCCGCAATACTTCCTGGGCTGGGGCAGATATATAATAAAGATTATTGGAAAGTTCCTTTGGTATATGCCGCTATAGGAACTAGTACTTATTTTTATATTCATAACAATAATGAATATAACCGTTACAGAGACGCCTATAAACGAAGATTGGCAGGGTTTAATGATGATGAATTTCAAGGAGATAAGTATCTGGATAACCAAAGACTAATTGATGCTCAAAAGTTCTTCCAAAGAAATAGAGACTTATCAATGCTTATAACCGTTGGATTCTACATCTTAAATATCGTTGAAGCAAATGTAGCGGCTCACCTTAAACAATTTAACGTGAGCGAAAACCTATCTTTAAATACCGACTGGTATCGGGACGATTTAAACAACGGAAACAATCTGGGGCTTACACTAAAATATAAATTTTGATTCTCCCCTTATATATGATTATTGAGAAATTTGTGACAACTCATAATCTGGATTTTTTATTTTATGCAATACATAAGAGTCCTCTTTGGTTTCCTTCCTAAATTCAGCAAGAAAATTAGAGAACTTCATTCCTGTAACCTTATAAAATACAGCGTTAAAACCTTTGGCCGAATTAAAACCAATTTCTCCTGCTAGGGCTTCTATAGTATAATTGAGGTGTTTTTTGGATTTCAATAATTCGATGAGATAGTTTATCCGTAAATCATTGATATATTGAGTATATTCTTTTTGTTTATAGTCTACAATAACTTTAGAAAGATATTTGGGATTAGTTTTGAGGCTTGCCGCTAATTTTGAAAGAGTTAAGTTTTGTTTTATAAAACCTTTATTTACTTCAAACTGCTCGAGCTTTTTGAGTATTCTCTCTGCTACATCTTGTTTTATTTCGGGTTGAGAATAATTGGCCTCAGGAATAATCTGAATTTCATTTTGACATTTTTCTATAAACTGACGGTATAGTTTTTTAAATTTCTTTTTATAATAAACATAGCGAATTGACAATAACACTATACACAGAAAAGCTGTCAACAAAGACCAACTCAACCATTGATTATTTTTGGTTTTTTGTCCAAGTAGCTTTAGGATGGCTGCCTTAGATTCTTGTAATTTTTGGGTATCGTATTTTTTATGAACTGTGACTGCTATATTTTTATATTGAACATGAAGCAATCGGTCTGCTTCTAACAAGCGGTTGGTATAATCTAGTTCTTTTTTTAAATTATTTTGTTTCTTGGCATTGTCAATCAAAAAAACATAATTCTCTGCCATATCATCTCGAAGGTAACCTGTGGCTGAAAAAAGAGAGTCCACCTTTTCAAAATTAATCATTGCCTGTGCTTCTTTATTCATTTCCATATAGCTTTTTCCTATAAAAAAACGAATTACAGCCTCTTGTTTAGTATTACCCGAATTAATGAAATACGGAAGGGTATATTGTAACAATTCTAGTGCGTGCTCATAATTTTGAAGGTGATACTGATTGATTCCTTCCGAGCTCTTAAAAGAATAATCCATTTCGCTTAAACCCCATTTCTCTGCTTTTTCGACCCCTATGACATTCACTTTCGAACATTCATTATATTCCCCCATGCGGTTAAGGCACAAGCCCAGAGAATGTAACGAATTCAGATAGCCGTTTTTGTGGTTGTTATCGTCATATTGTCCAAAATAAGTAACACAATCTTGAATGAGAGCATAAGCATCCTCATAATTTCCTAAAGTATATTGTGCCTGAAAAATAGCGTATTTGAGTTTGTTTTTAGAATATTCATCATTAGACTTACTGATATAACTATCTGCTAATAAATAGAGTTCTAGTGTTTGGTTCCAATTATTATCTGTATAATAAGCCACTCCTTTAGTATATAAGGCATTGCCTATAAGTTCATTATTATGGGTGGTCTGCGCTACACTAATAGCACTATCTGCATAAATAAGTTTTAATTCTAAAGATTTTTGCCAATTTGACATACTTCGATATCCATTGACTAATCTTTCTGCATTTTGTTCGCGTATTGCTTTCTGTTTGTAGGCTTCAAAATAAAGCAACGCTTTTTGAGTATCTTTTTGGGCAAATAGATTTTTAGACACCTTATATAATTCGTCAAAACTCAGGCTGGTCAGCGAATCTATAGTTTGTGATCTGGTTTGTGGTACGGATACTACAAACAAAATGAGCAGATAGAATGTGTTTCTGAAGGCCATAAATTGAAGTATTTAAAGGTCTATTTTTCTTAAAAAGAAAATATAAAGGTATCAAAAAAATCTAAAAAACATGAAAAACAATGTTTTTTTAAGATAAAATAATTCTTTTTTTCAAAATCATCAAAAACACCTTAAAACCAATATAACCTCCTAAAAAACAAACACTTAACCCGTTTCCTTCAATAGGAAAATTCGCGAATTTTCCTATTGAACATTTGTATTAAAAAAGGGGGCGACCTAATTTCAGCACTCCAAAACCATAAAAATAAACACCTATGAAAACTTTTTATCCTCTTAGTAAGGTACTATTCTTTGTCGTGTTGATTGTTCTTTTTTCAAGATGTAGTGATGAATTAGAATCCAATTTTAACTCCTCTAATTCTCTACAGCAAAAAAACGGAATTACCATTTCTTTTAACAATATAGGAGAAGCTTACAATTATATTTATCAAACCTATCAAAACGAATATCAGGATTCAGTAGTTACCACCGAGTTAATTATACAGAGAGTTGAAAATATCGTGTTAAGAGGAGTTGTTTTAGGAGAGGTGAAGGAATCCTATCCAAACATCTCAAACGAAATTATAGACAGCCTAACAGACGATACTATTTCTTTAGAAGAATATACTATCAACCTCTTGAGTTTTGAGGCACAAAGTAATTTTATTCCTTTTTTAAACAGCCTTAACAACAAGACAAACCAAGACGTTTATAATACCGTGTCAAATTTTGAAAATACAGTTATGCTTTCGGGAACTTATAGTGAAAATGACATTAAAGTAATGCAAACAATAACAACTATAATTAAGGCTCATACAGAAAACGGAGATGATGACGATTGGAGCAACCAAGGCAGTACAGTCACCAAAGCAGCTTTATATGGCAGTGCAGAAAGTAGTAGTAAGGCTACAATAATGGCAGCTATAGTAAGGTTAACATTCTAAAATTCAGAAGATTAGATATTTTTATTAGAATACTAATTTTTTAATCAATATTTTATGAAATCATTTTTTAAATCCAAAAAAAGTATTTCTCTCTATTACGAGGGGGATACAGGCAGTATAAAAGATACTGCCAGAAGAAAAACTTTGTTTTTCTCAACGGTTAAAAGTGTACTAATTCTCTCCGTTTTCCTTCTTTGTGGAAAAGGATTTGCCCAGTCTGATACCTATATGTATTGGGATCAAGCTGTAGGCTGTGTGGAGTTTAGTCATGAAGGCGAAGACCCTAAAAGAGGCATTAAGTTTAATGAAGACATTGAGAATGCTCCATGTATCAGGGTTTGCGAAAACAGCACTGTTAATTACTACATTGACGGAAGTAATATTACGGGAGTCGATTGGGAAGCAACTGGGGGAGATATTCAAAGTGTTTGGACTAGCCCACAACACGGAGCTAATATTCAATGGGGAGCTCCTGGAAATGGAGCCTTAACAGTCGAAATAACTTATGCTGATAATACTGTCAAAACCTATACTATGTGTATAGAGATTATCAATGGTCCTAAAGCTTATTTTGAAACTGAAGGAAGTGGCAGTAATACGTTTTGTAAAAACACACCTATTCAATTTAATAACCTCTCTTTTACCAATGGAGGAACGGATATTATACATTATTTCTGGGATTTTGGAGACGGAAATTATTCTAGTGCTTTTGAACCTGAACACAGTTATGATCAAGATGATGTTTATTATGTGACATTAACTGTTACCAATAAATGTAACTGTAGCTCAAAATACAGAATGGAAATCATAATTACAGAAAAAGAAAATGTTCATATTTCGTGTCCAGGAGTTGTATGCGAAGATTTTGAAAAGGTTACTTATACTGCCCAAGATGGATGTGGGGGTAATTGGTATGTAGTTGGAGGTACAATAGTTTCTCCAAGTAGTGGAACCTCTATCGATGTGGTGTGGGATGATATAGATCCAGAAGATGGGTTTGGTTATGTAAATTATCGATCCGATTGTGGCTGTCCGCATTGGATTACTAAAAAAATACCTGTTGTTGTTAAAAAAGGAATCATAAAAGGTGATGATATGGTCTGCTTAGGCGAGCAAAATCGCTATAGTCTACCTCAATGGCCTACAACAGAATTTAACTGGTATTTAGTTACTGATACTTCTCCTTCTCAAATTGTATTGGTTGATCAGCGAAACGAAGTGATTGTAGAAGGGCTGGTTCCTGGGATTTATAATTTAATATGTGATTACCACAACACTTTATTAGGATGTTCTGGAACTGCAAGAATGCGTATTACTGTGGCTCCAGGAGTTGAAATTTCAGGAGATGAAGAGTTTTGTAGCAACTCCGGAAATTATACTTATTCTAATTCTACAGGGGTACCTGTAGACTGGGAGCTAAAACTCGGCACCAGTGTAGTTTCGTCTTCTACTGGAATAAACTTTACTTATAATTTCCCGGTAGGAGGCACTTATGTACTTACTGCTACAAGCTCAGCAGGGTGTGCTAGTGAGCCATTTATTATCAACGTAACTGAAACTCCTGCTACGCCTACAGGGACCATTACTGGAGATGTATATGTATGTAGTGGAGTAACTTATGAATATTCCTACAACAACACTGTACCTAATACTGTGTTAGTTTGGGAAGTAACAGGTGGAGGTACTATTCAAGGAGCAAATACAGGAAACACAATAAGTGTTAACTTCAGTGGAACAGGACCTTATCAGGTAAAAGTAAAAAGACGTTCAACCAATAGCATGGCTTGTACTTCTGGAGAACTTATCCTTAATGTAAGTTCACCAACTCTTAATCCAGTGATAACTAATGATGACAGTTTGACTATATTCTGCCCGAGCAGTATCAGTACTTTTACGCTTAATTTAGGAGGTGTACCAGTAGATCATATAGAATGGGATATCTATAGTAGTACTTCAAATTCCAACTTCGGAAATATTATTGGAGGAATACATAATCAAAATGTAACCGTGAGCTTTAATGAAATTTCTTCTTCAGCTACAGGGACGTTGCGCGCAACAATAACACGATGCGGTCAAACCACTACAGCAACCTTCCCTATTACTCTTTATCAAGCTCCAACATTAGGAATTACAACACCGGGTACCGTATGTGCTGCAACTCCTTTTAACCTTACCCTCACTTCAAGTAGTCCTCTGACAACCGGAACTATTACATGGACTGTAAATGGAGTCAATTATGTTAGAGATATCCCAACTTATGGTCTTACATTAAGCGGAATTACAGTTGATAACCTAACTGAAGGTAATATGACCGTAAATATTTCGGCTTCGGTTACACATCCAAACGGATGTCACTACAATCTGACAGCAACTCAAACCATGATTGTTAAACCAAGGCCTGATGTTCAGATTACTCCAGGATACAACTATATTGTTTGTACAAGTGATCCTTATAGTATAGTACTTCATGCTAATATAAATAATGCAACTGGTCCTAACCCTCCTACTTTCGAGTGGTTTAAAAACGGAAGTTCATTAGGGATAACAACTTCGTCATTAACGATAGATAATAGTACCCAGCCTTCTCCAGGCGGAACCTATTATGTAGTAGTAACTGCCAATGGTTGTTCAACTACTTCTAATAATATATTTATTACAGAAGATTGTACTGTTCCTCAACCTTGTACTCTTACTGTAAATCCGAATTTAACGCTTACGGCAACATGGACAGACTGCGACAGAATTGATGCTACTGCCACCTACAATACCGGAAGTTATGCAACATCCATCCAATGGATATACCCACCTGCTTATTTAGATATATATGGGCAAGGAACCGATACACCTTATTTCTTAACTGATATTCCGGGTGAATATTTATTGATAGCAAAAGTAACGTATTATACCTCTAGTGGACCCTGTGTAGTAACAGAATCCACTACCGTATCAAAACATTATAAAGCAAAATTCAATTATACGGTTACTTGTAATGGCAATGGAGATTATACTGTCGAATTATTCAATAACAGCACTTTATTTGGTATAGCAGAAAATCAACTTGATTTTAATTATTCTACTACAGGAGGTACACTTAGCACCTCTGGAAACAACGCTACCATTACTAACTTAACGGGAGGTAGTTCTTATACTTTTACACTTGATTTACAAGATAGTAATGGTATTTTTCCGGTATGTACGTATAGCTACACGCTAAACCTGCCTGCTGCACCTAATACTAATTTTACGATGTTTACTAGTAGTCCACATTGTGCTGAAGATTCTATAGAACTCCAAATCGCAAGTTATGATCCAGCAAATACTTACATCTGGGATTTTGATAACACTACCTATATTGCATCGGGTGTAACTACTTTTATCAACATCACAAATACGGGTGTTAATATACCAATAAAACTAATTGTTGTAAATCAATATGGCTGTGTATTTGAAAGTACCGTACAAACAATTGATATAATAAAAGCTGATTTTAACGGATATTTCGCCCCTAGTCCTGTAAATATCTGTGCGGGTGATACTTTCTCGGGTATTAGTTTTACACCAACTGGTGGAACCTCTACAGTAAGTAGTATTACTTGGATGAAAGGAAACACTTCTGTAGGAACAGGTTCTAGTTTTATTCCTACTCAATCTGGACAGTATTGGGCAGTAATAGTTGATACTAATGGTTGTAATTATTATGGCATGGCACAAAACCCTGTAAATGTAACTATTCGTCAACGTCCTTACGTTAATGTTACAGGTAATACGACCTTATGTTCTGGAGAAGAAACCACGCTTAACGGAATCGTTATGGATCCTAGTTTAGAACGTAGATGGTTACTCAACGGAAGCCCAGTAAGTGGAAGTTATGGAATTTGGAATACTTCTACTCCAACCTCTTTAACCGTAAATACTACTATACCAGGAACCTATACTTATACTTTTGAGGTACGTCCTACCACGGATACAAGTTGCGGAAACTCAATGAACTTTACTGTAACGGTACATCCTGCAGCAACTCAACCGAGTATTTCGTATAGCGTAATACTGTGCGAACCTTATACTGTTGAAATCGTTGCAAGTGGTCCTGCTGTAGGAAACTATAACTGGAGTAATGGTGACAGTGGACAAGTGATTTACGCCAATGCAGGAGGAGCCTACGAGGTAACTTATACTGCGCCAACGGGTTGTACTGCAACAGCACAAATCACAGTACCACACAATACAGATCGTTATTTATGGATATTCCCTGAAGGATGTTTTGACGTATGTGTTTGGTCAAATCCTACACCCTATATTATTGGCCCATGGGGAACTTTTGATATTCATAAATGGATTGTGAATGGCAATGTAGTTGCATCAGGATCAAATTCACCAGTATATGACCTTGCTGTAAATCAAGCGGGAACTTATCAGCTTTACATAGAAAATGAAGGATGTGAATACGAAAGTGGTATAGCTTATATAACTCCTGATTTAAAAGAATGTGAGGTTAAAAAATGTAATGTAAAGCACGACTTCAAAAAACCTGAACTAAAAGATGATGGGACTTATGCTATTTTCGGATTTATTGACAATCCTTTTGCAATGCCAATTACAGTGAACCTAAGTAGCTTTAATGGTTTTGGTACTTACAATCCTTCTAGTGTTACTATTCCTCCTGGTGGAACTTATAATTTCACTCCTTTGGTATTTACTCCTGCTCCTGGCTTTAACGGAGGAAATGACTTTTTGGTTATCAGTATTCCTGAAATACCATGTATAACACTAGTACCAGTATCTTTTGCTCCTGCAAATCCTTTCAAATTGATGCCAAAAGCTATGGAACCAGCATCAACTGACGCAATCCTAAGAGTAACACCTAACCCAGCTTCACAATTAGCTGCCATAAGTTACGATTTAGGAACAGAATATCAAAATGCAGAAAGTATACAGATATATACTATAGTGGGTACTTTAGTAGCAGAAATAAATCTGAAAACAAACCATGATAATTTGCCTCTAGATATTTCGCAATTCCCAGCAGGTACGTATATCGTTACCTTACAGGCAGACGGA
>JBEBWA010000007.1:0-125374 GCA_040392465.1 Flavobacterium suncheonense | reverse complement strand
GTGGTTTTTTAGGAATATTTTGTGATTTTATAAAGTGTTTTTAATTAAAATATATTGCAAATCAAAAAGAATATTTTTTACATTTGCCCGTAAGTGAAAAAGACAGACAACAATATTAAAATAGTAGCTGGAAGCAGGTATTTCGCCATTTTTTTAAAAGTGATGAAAACTTTCTTGTTCAGTAATCAAGTTGTTTTTTATCTCGATCAATACATAAATAAAGAACTCGAAATAGTCTATGCTAATATCAGAGTTTGAAAAAAATTCATTTTCGTTATTTTTTTAATTCAAAAACCTTAAAACAAAAACAAGAATGAATACAAAATATTTCGACCTGATAAATCAAACTTTTTATTTTCCACAAGAAGAATTTACGCTTGATAAGGATAATAACTTACATTTTCACAATATCGACTTGATGAAATTAGTTGAGCAATATGGGACTCCTCTAAAATTCACCTACCTTCCGGCTATTTCTAATAATATCAATCGTGCAAAGAATTGGTTTAGGGGAGCGATGGAGAAATTAGGTTACGAAGGGAATTACTATTATTGTTACTGCACTAAGAGTTCTCATTTTAAATTCATCATGGATGAGGCTTTTAAAAACAATATTCATATAGAGACCTCATCAGCTTACGATATTAATATTGTAGAAAAGTTGATGGAAGAGGGGAAGATTAAAAAAAATACTTTTGTTCTTTGTAATGGATTTAAAAGAGAACAATATATTGAAAATGTGGCACGCCTGATCAATAACGGACACAGAAATACTATTCCTGTTATTGATAATTATGAAGAGCTAGATTTACTTTTAGATAAAACAGACAAAAAATTCAAAATAGGAATTCGTATTGCTGCTGAAGAGGAACCAAAATTTGAATTTTATACATCTCGTTTAGGGATTGGATATAAGAATATAGTTCCCTTTTACAGAAAGCAAATTCAGGAAAATAAGCAATTGGAGTTAAAGATGCTTCACTTCTTTATAAACACTGGTATTCGTGATACGGCTTATTATTGGAATGAACTTTTAAAGTGTATGAAAGTTTATATTGCACTGAAGAAGGAATGTCCTACATTAGACAGCCTTAATATTGGAGGAGGATTTCCTATCAAAAATTCGTTGGCTTTCAATTATGATTACCAATATATGGTAGAAGAAATTTTGAACCAAATTAAGATAGCATGTGATGATGCAGAAATACCAGTTCCCCATATTTTTACAGAATTTGGTTCGTTTACGGTAGGGGAAAGTGGAGGAGCTATTTATGAAGTATTATATCAAAAACAACAAAATGACAGGGAAAAATGGAATATGATTGATTCATCTTTCATTACTACCCTTCCTGATACTTGGGCAATCAATAAAAGATTCGTTATGATGGCTGTAAACCGTTGGAACGATACATATGAGAGAGTTCTTTTAGGGGGGCTTACTTGTGATAGTGATGATTATTATAATTCAGAGCAACACATGAATGCTGTTTATCTTCCGAAATATAATCGGGATAAGCCTTTGTACATTGGGTTCTTTAATACAGGAGCTTATCAGGAAACTATTGGTGGATTTGGAGGGATTCATCACTGTTTAATTCCACAACCTAAACATATTTTGATTGATAGAGATAAAAACGGAATTTTAGCCACTGAAATTTTTTCTCAGCAACAAACATCAGAAGATGTATTAGAAATATTAGGCTACAATAAAAAATAATTTATTTTTGAAAAATAAATCAATAATATAAAAATAAAAATGAGATGAGTAAAGGAGCTGTTAGACAATTTATTGAACATAATTATAGGCACTTTAATGCTGCAGCTTTAGTTGATGCAGCTAAGGGGTACGAAAAACACTTACTTGAGGGAGGAAAGATGTTGATTTCTTTGGGAGGAGCAATGTCTACTGCTGAACTAGGAGTTTCGTTAGCAGAAATGATTCGTCAGGATAAAGTACATATTATTTCTTGTACAGGAGCAAATCTTGAAGAAGATGTAATGAATTTGGTTGCACATTCTCATTACAAAAGAATTCCGAACTGGAGAGATTTGACTCCACAAGATGAAAGAGAACTATTAGATAATCACTTTAATCGTGTAACGGATACTTGTATTCCAGAAGAAGAAGCTTTTAGACGTTTACAAAAACATTTAGAAGATGTTTGGCACGTAGCCGAAGCAAAAGGAGAGCGCTACTTACCTCATGAGTTTTTGTATCAAGTGGTTAATTCGGGAGTATTAGAACAATATTACGAAATTGACCCCAAAGATTCTTGGATTGTAGCCGCTGCTGAAAAGAATTTACCTATTATCTGTCCAGGATGGGAAGATTCAACTACAGGGAATATTTTTGCGGCGAATGTCATTAAAGGAAATTTAAAGGCATCGACTGTAAAATCGGGGATTGAATATATGATTTATCTTACTGAGTGGTACCGTGCTAATTCAAGTGGAAAAGGAGTAGGTTTTTTCCAGATTGCAGGAGGTATTTCGGGAGATTTTCCTATATGTGTAGTTCCGATGATGTATCAAGATTTAGAATGGGAGGATGTTCCGTTTTGGTCTTATTTCTGTCAGATTTCCGATTCTACGACAAGTTATGGTTCTTATTCGGGAGCGGTTCCGAATGAAAAAATTACTTGGGGAAAATTAGATGCTGATACTCCAAAATTTATGATTGAATCGGATGCTACGATTGTAGCTCCACTTATTTTCGCTTATTTATTAAACCAGTAAAATAGTTTCCAAATATTTTTATGAAACGAGTAATTGTTGATTACGCAAAATTAACTAACGAAATTTTGACTCTATTAGTCGAAAAATTTCCTGACGGATATGACGATGCAGACATTATCCGCTTCAAAAATGCCAAAAACGAGACGGTTGAGGCTGTAGAAGTACGTACTGAAGATACAATTTATCTAGTGAAAGTAAGTACTAAACTTGCTGATAGAATCGAAAATTTTGATGAGGATGAAGAACTAGATTTAGATTTGGTGGCGGCTACTCCTCCAATTAAAGATATTGAAGATGAAGACGCTGATGACGAAGAAGACGAAGACCACTATGATAAAGATCGTCCAGATGTTGATGACGAAGATGATGACGAAGGGGGGGGCGATCCAAGTTATGATGATGAGGATGAAGACGATGAAGATTAAATATAAAAAAGAGGTTCAAATTTTGAACCTCTTTTTTTATTTCCATTTAATATTACATCCAATACTTGGCTTTTGTTCAGGATTAATTTTTCTGTTATATAGTAGTCCATCAATAGCATTTCGTAAATCACTTCCGCTTACGGAAATTCCGTTTGCAGGTCGGGAGTCATCCAGTTGACCTCTATATGCAAGTCTATCATTACTGTCAAAAAGATAAAAATCAGGCGTACAAGCAGCTTGATATGCCTTGGCTACTTCTTGAGTTTCGTCATATAGATAAGGAAATCGTATTCCTTTTTCATATGCAAAATCTGTCATTTTATCAGGTGCATCTTCAGGATATTTTACACTATCATTACTGCTAATTCCCACAACTGAAATTCCTTGGATCCTGTAATCGTTGTTTATTCGAATAATCTCATCTAATACGTGTAACACAAACGGGCAATGATTACACAGAAAAATAATGAGTGTTCCCTTTTTTCCTTTAATATCTTGATACGAAAAGCTATAATTAGAATTAGTATCTTTTAGATAAAAATCAAAGGCCTTAGTATGTAAGGGTAACATGTTTGAAGGTGTATTTGCCATAATAAAAAAATATTATTACAAAAGTAACTCTTTATATCAATTTATGAAAATTACATAATTACTCAAATAAACGGAAATACTCATAAAAATAACACTATCATTGGTTATGTATTAAATATTTTATATGTTTACATAATAATTAATATATTAGATTAAATTATGAAGAAAATTACTTTACTCGATTTTGACAAAAATCGCAAACGAAAAACAAAACGATGGCTGGGATGGCTAACGTTTTGTATGATGCTATTTTCAGGACAATATTTATTAGCTCAAACAAACATTGCTGACTATCAGTTTACTAAAACAACTGGTAATACTTATGTTGACTTAGGAACGGATGGTACTGTTTTTGAATCAGGTAATTATGATAATCAAGTAAGTACAGCTATTACAATGGGTGGAACATTTCCTTTTGGAGGGGCAAACTTTACGACCTGTTACATCAGTGCTAATGGTTTTATTACTTTTACTGCTGCGCCTTCTGGTACTTTGTACACACCATTGAGTACATCAAATGCTAATGGTACGATTGCGGCTTATGCTCAAGATGCAGGTGGAACAGTTGATTTAGGTTCTGAAATCAGATACCACGACACAGGTACTGAATTTGTAGTGCAGTATAAGAATCATTCAAACTATTTTACAAGAACAAACGGAGAAAGTTTGAATTTTCAAATCAGATTAACCTATGCTACAGGAGAGATAAATATTGTTTATGGTAATTGTATAACATCTAATACAAATTCGAGTACTTCTGGAACAACTGCTACACAAGTAGGTATAAGAGGTAATTCAACGGATTGGGCTACTAATGTGAATAATCTGATGCTTTCTAATGTGCCTACGGGAACTGCTTGTACTTGGGCAGATGTTGTAAGTGGTAATGCTAATAATAGTTCTATGTTTAATAACTGGGGTACAGCTACTACATCTAATCAGGCTATTACAATTCCAAATGGATTGAAATTTACTTGGACTCCACAGTCAGGTCCTAGTCCTGTAAGAGTTTTTGATGCTGTTTCGGATATTACTGACAATGGTGCTTCATTAAGCTGGACTGCTCCTACTGCTGCTACAGAATATAATATACGTTATCGTGCTGTGGGTTCTTGCTCTTGGACTAACTTTATTGGAAATCCTGTAAATACTAATTCCGTTACGCTTACAGGACTTAACGCTAATACTTCTTATCAGATACAGGTTCAATCTTATGACGGAACTAACAATAGTATTTGGTCACATATACCAAATACTGTGGGTACGGGTAATGGGTATGTTGCAGCGGGTACTTTTACGACAGCTATGTTAGCTTGTACAGGAACTCCTGATGCAGGTGCAATTTCAGGGACTACTGTTCGTCCTACTTGTGGTGGTTCAGCACCAAGCCCTACTACAGCTACGGTTACAGGGTACACTACAGGTGTTTCAGGAATTACGTTTCAATGGGAGAGCTCTCTTGATAATCTAACTTGGATAGATGCAACAGGTACTGGAAATGGAACAATTACATATACAATTCCTACGCACATCACAGGACAAACTGAATATTACAGATTGAGAGTAACTTGCTCAACTTCTGGTTTATATTCATATAGTGATGTGTTGCAGGTAACTGACCCTACTGCGCCAGATACACAGGCAACGAATGTGGGTACTTCTGCTTTAGGAAATACTACAGCTTCTGTTACATGGACAAATGGTAACGGTAACAGAAGATTTGTAGTTATAAATACTACGAACAGCTTTACTGATCCTGTAAATGATTCAGGTGCGGCTTTGACTGCAACAGCAGCTTACACAGGCTCGGGAGAGCAGATTGTTTATGACGGTACAGGAACATCTGTCACTGTAACGGGATTATCACCTGTAACTACTTATTATGTTCGTGTTTATGAATATAGAAGATGTGGTAGTTCTGCACCTTTTACTTATTATTACCAAACTGCTACAGAAACTGATAATCCTGGAAGTTTTACCACAGCATTATATTGTACTCCAACAGGAGCAGCAAACAATAGCGATGAAATTCTAAACTTTACCCTAAATAACTTAAATAATAGTTCGACTCCTTCATCGGGAACGGCAGGTTATACGAATTATTCGGGTACTGTATCTCCCGCTGAAATAGAAATAGGAGTTCCTGCTACTGCGTCTTTAACAAGTGGGTCAGGAAGTGGAAATCACGGAGCGGCGATTTGGATTGATTATAATCAAAACGGGGTTTTTGATACTGATGAGAAAGTAGCTTGGATAGGAAATACTATTGGTGCAAGTGCAACAGTTAGCTTTCCTGCATTTATTGTTCCTAATACAGTAACTCCGGGAATATACAGATTGAGAGTTATGTATCGCCATAATGCATCTGGAGAGACATTTGCCCCTTGTGTAGCCGGAACTACATATGCTGAAATTGAAGATTATTCGGTGGAAATTCTTCCAACACCTCCTTGTTTGGCTCCAACGGATTTAACAGCTACTGATATCACTTATGATAGTGCTGTTTTAGGATGGGCAAGTGCAGGTACCTTATTTGATATTGAAATCGTTGAAGAAGGAGAAACACCAACAGGAACTCCAACTTATACAGGAGTAACTAATGATTTTGAAACTACTATTGATTTATCACCTTCAACTTCTTATGAGTTTTATGTTCGCCAAGATTGTGATGCTAATGGGGAAAGTAGTTGGACAGGTCCGTTTAGTTTTACTACAGAATGTTTACCTCCAAGTATTACAGAAACCCTTTCTGGAGAGGCTTGTGGTCAAGGTGAAGTAGTTTTGTCAGCTACAGCTGATGCAGGAGCAACAATTGCTTGGTATGCTGACGAAACAGGAGGTTCTGTATTAGGAACAGGTGCTACATTTACAACTCCTTTGATCACTGAAACTACTTCGTATTGGGTAGAAGCAAGTGAGCAAGGTGGGATACAAAACGCAGGTAAACCTGCTCCTAATGCTACATCTACAGGGTTTTCCACAAATAACTGGGGTATTCAGGTAACAGTTAATGAAGTTGTTACTTTAGAAAGTGTAACTGTTTACTCTACATCTGCTGGGACATTAAATGTTAAAATTACAGACGGTGCAGGAGCGGAATTATACGAAACAGGAAATATCAATATTTCTGCCGGAGGAGTTGGAACTCCTAACATAATTCCTTTAAATTATAATGCTACTGCAGGAAATTATAGAATTCTTGTTAAATCTTACACAGGAGTGAATTTGATTAGAGATTCATCTGGTTTAGCTTTCCCTTATACAGGTGATGATGGAGCTGTTTCTGTTACTGCTTCTGAATGGGGAGGAGCTACAACAACTTCTTATTATTTCTTCTATGATTTAAAATATATTGGAAGATGTTCCTCTGCAAGAACAGAAGTTGTTGCTACAGTAACTACTGCTCCTGACCTTGTGTTAAATGAGACTACTGTTGATATTTGTGAAGGAGAATCAACAGATACAATAACAATTACAGCAGGAGACGCTGATTATGATACTTATGTCTGGGAGCCTCTTACAGGGGTTAGTGGAGATCCAATAAATGGGTGGATATTTAATCCTACCCAAACAACAACTTATATACTTACTGTAAGTCAGTCTGAAGGAAATTGTGCTACTTCGGTTGAAGTTGCAGTTACTGTAAACGATTTGCCTGTAATAAGTGGAATTACTACAAACGCTATAGAAATTTGTGAAGGAACATCAATAGAACTTAACGCAAGTATTCCTGCTTCGCCTTATTGTTCGGTATCTTTCACTAATGATGTAGAGCCAATTACATTAGTAGAAATATCTAATATTAGTAATTCTACCAGTGCTACAGTAAATGGTACTCCTGATTTGGAAGACTTTACTTCTATTGTAGGAAATCTTGAAGCTGGTACTACATATCCAATTATCTTAAACGGAAATACTGCTGGTAATTATACTAATAATTTCTATGTATATATAGACTGGAATCAGAATGGTGTATTTACTGACCCAGGAGAAACTTATTCTGTTGGTAATATTATTAATAATACGGGTTCAGGTACGCCTCTTACTGGAAGTATAGCTGTACCTGCTTCTGCTCTTAATGGAAATACAAGAATGCGCGTTTTGAAAAAGTTTAGTGCTTCTACCAATCCTGGCTCTTGTAATAGTAGTGGGTATGGACAAGCGGAAGATTACACTGTAAATATAACAGGAGGAGTAGAACCCGATGAGTTTTCGTGGTCTGATGGCACTTCAGTAGTAAGTACTGAGTCATCTCTGACAGTAACCCCAACAACAACGACTACCTATACAGTAACTGTGACGAATGGATCTGGTTGTACGGCTACAGAATCGGTGGTGGTTACTGTAAATCCTATACCAGAAGAGCCTGTAGTTGCTTGTTATGAAATAGCTACATTTAATCAAGCTACCTGTCAATGGGAGGTGACAGGAGAACAACCAGAAGAGCCTGTCGTTGCTTGTTACCAGACAGCTACATTTAATGAAGTTACTTGTGAATGGGAAGTAACCGGAGAGCAACCAGAAGAACCTGTAGTTGCTTGTTACGAAACAGCTACATTTAATGAGGTTACTTGTGAATGGGATGTAACCGGAGAGCAACCAGAAGAACCTGTTGTTGCTTGTTATGAAACAGCTACATTTAATGAAGTTACTTGTGAGTGGGATGTAACAGGAGAACAACCAGAAGCGCCTGTAGTTGCTTGTTATGAGACTGCTACATTTAATGAATTAACGTGTGAATGGGATATAACAGGAGAGCAACCAGAAGAGCCTGTAGTTGCTTGTTATGAGATTGCTACATTTAATGAATTAACGTGTGAATGGGATATAACAGGAGAGCAACCAGAAGAGCCTGTAGTTGCTTGTTACCAGACAGCCACATTTAATGAGGTTACTTGTGAATGGGATGTAACCGGAGAGCAACCAGCTGCTCCAATAGCAGATTCTCCTCAGTCTATTACTACACAACAGACTATTCTGGATATAATTGTGGGTGGACAAAACCTGACTTGGTACTCTGACTCAATGCTTACTACAATAATTGATGAGACTTTTGAGTTTACTGAAGGTTCTTATACATTCTGGGTGACTCAAACTATTGATGGTTGTGAAAGTGATGCTATTGCAATCGAAGTTGAGGTTACGTTAAATAGAAACGATTTTGATAATGCTTCGTTCAGAACTTATCCAAATCCTGTTAAGGACTATTTCAACGTTTCATACAACAAAGAAATTACAAGTATTTCTGTAGTGAATATGTTAGGTCAAACAGTTATTGAGAAAGCTGTAAATACTACAGATACTCAAATTGATATGACTTTGTTGCCTACAGGAAGCTACTTCGTAAAAGTAACTGTTGAAGGAAGCGTAAAAACAATAAAAGTTATTAAACAATAACGATTAATCATTTAATAAAGAAGCCGTTCCAAATCTGGAACGGCTTTTTTTATTACTTATAAAAAAAAGAGTTTATAAATCACTTTCGTGAATAACCAGGACAGGAACCGAAGCATAATAAGATAACTTTTGTGCTGTACTTGCTCTGAAGAGTTCTTCTATGAAATTTCTTTTATAGGTCAACATAGCCAATAGGTCAGATTGATTTTTTTCTATGTATTTTAATATAGGTTTATTCACTTCATTGCTTTCAATAATATGAAACTCTATATTATTATTTTGATATATTATTTTCCACTCCTGAATTTTTGTCTCTGAAATATCTGATTTAGAAGTTTTAATATATAGACAATTTACTTTTGCTCCAATTATATTAGCAAATTCCAGACATTTGTTAAGAGCTTTTTTGTCTTTTTCTCTAAAGCGTGTCGTAAAGGTTATGTTTTTGATTCCGTCTGCAAGCTTTTTGTCTTCTGGAATAACTAAAACTAACGACTTACTATTAGTGACAATTTCACTAATCAAAACTCCAGCCATTACAGGAGTAGTGCTTTCGGTACCTTTGGTAGCAATAACTACGATGTCGATTTCTTCTTTTTTGACAAGTAATTCAACCGAACGATTCTCTGGGCTTTTGACAATATGTTCTATCTCTATATCTATAAAACCAAGTGTGTTTGCATTTTGATTTAGCTGTTCAGCACTCTCGTTAAAATCTGACTCGGAGGCGTCGTAAAAATGAAAAGCAATAATTTTTGCATGGTAAGCTCTAGCTATATGAAGAGCAAATAAAAAAGCATTTTTTGAAGCTGCTGAAGTGTCGGTCGGATAAAGTATTTTTTTCATCAAGCGAAGAGAGATTCGTTATTATTAGAGCTATATATACAAATATACATTTTTATATTCACTCAACAGTTCTCAAAAATCTTCCTCTTTATCAAATAACATTCGTTCTCCAGTTTTTGGGTGTGTAAATTCTAGATGACGAGCGTGCAAGAATAATCTTTCATCTGAGGTTCCATATAAATCATCACCAACAATAGGAGTATTAAGTCCTAATTGATGAGCTGCATGCATCCGAAGTTGATGAGTACGCCCTGTAAGTGGAAAAAAATGTACTTTAGTCCTGTTTTCATTTCTTTTGATAACTTTGAATTTTGTAATTGCTTTTTTTCCGAATTCAAAACAAACCAATTGCCTCGGTCTATTGTCTAAATCACCTCGTAGGGGTAAATTGATTTCGCCCTCTTCTTGACTTATGACCCCTGATAATAAAGCTGAATATTCTTTAACTACTGTTTGTTTTAAGAACTGCCGTTGAAGGTGTTTATGAGTATCTTTAGTTTTGGCGACAACTAAAAGTCCAGAAGTTGCCATATCAAGACGATGTACTATAAGGGGTTCTATGGTCATAAACATAGCCTTTAGCCTACTATAAACAGAGTCTTTAATATGGATTCCAGGAACAGACAAAAGGTTAAAAGGTTTGTTTACAACCACAAGAAAGTTGTCTTCGAAGATGATTTCAAGTAATTTATCTTTTCCTAAATTATTTAGAAATGGATTTTCGTCTGTTTCTATTCCCCCTAGCATATATTTGAGAATAGGCTCACATTTTCCGCTACAAGCAGGATAGAAATGTTTGTGTTTTCGGATCTCCGATTTAGGCGATGCTCCCCACCAAAATTCAGCCATAGACAAAGGTTTGTATTGGTTTTGAAAAGCAAAGTGCAATAATTTTGGGGTAGCGCACTCTCCAGCTCCAGCTGGTGGCTTTCCAAAAACGGTATCTCTGAAAATCTCACCCAGACTTTTACTTTCTCTGTACTGATTTAAAAAGGAATACTGTTCGAAGAGCTGTTGTTGTAAGCCAGAAGACTTTTCTCTACGCTCTTGTTTGAGATTTTCTATTTGTTCATCATACGTTTTTATTTCAGCAGAAATCGTATTTAAATGCTCTTGCCAATAATTTTCTAAAACACGTAATTCATGTTTATCTCTCAAACTTTGTTTTATCAAATCACCTTCAAAAAAAACATACTCTTCTTCGGGTAAAATAAGTTTTTGACTCTCCCGAAGTTTTTTTCGCTGGGCTTTATTCTGTTTGAGCTGAATTTTAAAATCCTTTAATTCTCTACTCGCTTGTTCAGAAAAATGCTTAAAATCAGTTTTTAATTGGACATAAGCTTCATTTGATTCTAACATTTCAATTTGTTGATTGATGCTATTTAATATTTCTTCTTCTGTTAAGAAAAAACTATTCTCGGTCAGCATGTCAAAAACAGGTGGAACAAATTTGTGGTGAATATTAGCCCCAGCCAATTTACCTGAAAAAGCTGATAAGTATCCCAGTTTTCCTTCTGTGTCCTCAACTACTAATACTCCGAACATTTTTCCGATAATAAGCCCATTCTGGTTTGGACTCAGTCCAAAATTATGGTCTAGATCCGTTTGTTTTTCCAAATAATTTTGTAATTCCTTAACGGCAATTTTAGCCAAAGGATGGGGCTCATAAAAGAAAGGGAAAGTAAATTTTTCGGGGACTGTAATTTCTTTAATAAGGTCTTCCGAAAAATAAGTTAACAAAGCATCTTCCTGCATTTTCCTTTTTAGTGTTTGTAATCTTCGAAAGCTTCAAAAATTAGTTCATTTTCGATTTGTTGATTAATGGTGATATTTCCGATGGAGTCAAGGAGCACAAATAATATTTTGCCGTATTCATTTTTTTTGTCAAACGAAAGTAGCTTGATAATTTCTTCAATATCACTTGAGTCAAATTCTACAAAAGGGAAAATCTCTTTCAGCACAGTTTTTATACGAATATATTCTTCGGCTGAAATTAGGTTTTTCTTAAAAGAAAAAAAACTCTCTAGTATCATTCCAATTGCAATAGCTTCTCCATGCAATAGCTTTGTTTTATTTGGGTTTTCTATACAATAGCTTTCAATTGCATGTCCAAGAGTGTGCCCAAAATTCAGTGCTTTCCGAATTCCGTTTTCTGTTAAATCTTCTGAAGTAATTTTACTTTTTATTTCAATAGATCGAATAATAAATTGATCCAATTCTGTTAAATCTATATTTTCAAAATCAGCCAATTTTTCCCAATATTCTTTATCTTGAATAAGTCCGTGTTTGAGCATTTCTGCATATCCAGAACGGATCTCTTGATAGGGCAATGTGTCTAAAAAACGAAAATCAACGAGTATCATTTCAGCATTAGTAATGGTCCCTATTTGATTTTTTAAATTTCCTAAATCTATTCCTGTTTTCCCTCCCAGAGAGGCATCAACCATCCCGAGTAGCGAAGTTGGGACATTGATAAAATCTATGCCACGCTTGAAAACCGAGGCTACAAACCCAGAGATATCCGTGATAACTCCACCTCCCAGTCCTATAATTAAACTCTTTCGATCAGCGCCCAACTCAATAAGAATATTCCATAGTTCGACACAGGTCGAAATGTTTTTTTGCTCTTCTCCAGATTCAATTTCTATCACTTCAATTTCAATATCTGTAGCTAGTTCAGATAAAAAAATGGGTGAACAATATTCATTGGTATTAGAGTCTGTTAAAACGAAAATTTTAGAATATTTTTTGTTTTGAATCGTGAGGCTTAGTTGGTTATATCCTTCTTGGGAATAGTATATATTCATTAGTTTATTTGTTTTGCTGCTATTTATAAACAGGAAATTTTACATAAAAAGTGGTCCCTTTTCCGATTTGGGATTCAAACCAGATCTCGCCTTTGTAGCTTTCGATTATGTTTTTGATAATTCCGAGTCCAAGCCCCATTCCACTTGTTTTAGTGGTAAATTTAGGTTCAAAAATACGGTTTTTATTTTCTATAGAAATACCTTTTCCGTTGTCTTTAACCGAGATTAAAATAGCATCGTCCTCTTTTTCTATACTTACAATTACTCTAGGTTCAGGGTGAGTTTCGTCTATAGATTGAATAGCATTCTTAACCAAATTAGTAATTACACGTATCAATTGGGTTCTGTCCATTAAGGTAAAAATTTCATCTTCTTTTGAATGGAATTCAATATAATTTTCGTTAAAAATGTCCAAAGCCAAATTAACAGCATTTACTACATTTAGGGTTTCGTTTTGTTGGGCTGGCATCGAGGCGAAATTCGAAAAGGCAGAAGCTACAGAACTCATCGTATCGATTTGTTGGATAAGAGTCTGCGTATAATCGTTCAGTTTTTGTTTGATATTTGGATCGCTAGGGTCAAACTTTCGCTGAAAACTTTGCACGGTTAATCGCATAGGAGTGAGCGGATTTTTAATCTCGTGAGCTACTTGTTTAGCCATTTCTCTCCAAGCTTTTTCTCGCTGACTCTGAGCTAGTTGCGAAGCGCTCTCTTCTAGCTTTTCAACCATTTCGTTATAGGCGTTGATAACTAGATTAATCTCACGGCTAGCATCCTGAACTTCAATCTTTTCGTTTTTTTGATTCAGGGTGGTTTCTGTAATTTTTTTAGAAATATTTTGTAAAGTTTTAGTGATGTAATTGGATAGGACATAAGCAAGAACAATCGCAAAGAATAACATTATTCCGTATACTTGCATTAGCCTTATCAAAAAGCTCCTTAATTCGTCATCATAAAACCCATCGTCTTTGATATGCGGAAGACAAACAATTCCTAAAGATTTAAATTTTAAGTCTTTGATATAGGTATAAGAAGAGCGAAATTTTTCTTCATCAATAATTTTAATTTCAATATATCTTTTGTCAGAGGAACCCCTAATGGCTTTTAGGATAAAAGATTGAATAGGAGGGGTTGGAGCATCAACTGAGAACTGCCCTCTTGAAGAGCGTATAAAATTCCCGTCCAAATCGTAAATGATTATTTCAAGGTTATGAATATTTGATAATTCGTGAATTTTATCTTTAAAAATAGCAGATAAATTTTCTGAAGTTAGTGGATAAGTTGTAGTTCGAAGAACATAATTTATATGTTCGTGAATAGCGTTTTCTTTTTTCTCAAGGCGTTCTTCGTGATATTCTCGAGCCTGCTCTCTAAACTGGATTATTGTCATCAAAACAATTAGAGCAGAGGCAATAAGCGTAAGAAAAATCATCGATAAGAAGATTCTCATTCGCAAGGATAAACGCTTTATTTTGAATGTTTGTTTCAAGTTTTTGGTTTTAAGTTGGCTATTGCCAACCGATTACTTTTCACGTATTCGTTTATATAATTTAATCCCTAGCATCAACAGAATCGCCAGCCCAAATAATCCGACAACTCCAAAAATCCAGTTGAACGAATTTTTTAAAATTACCAGAAATATTACTGAAAATAAAATGAGTGTTGCTACCTCGTTCCAAATTCTAAAAAAGTGAGAAGAATAGTGGGTTATGTTTTGTTGGAGATTTTTATAAATCTGATGAGATTTTAGTTGATATACCCATAATAAAACCACAAATACAAGCTTGATATGCATCCAACCCATTTTTAGTAAGTAAGGATTTAAAATCAACAAAATAATGGCAAATACAGTTGCTAAAATTGCAGAAGGCCATGTGATGATATTCCACAAACGGCTTTGCATGAGTTGATATTGTTTGATTAAAATACTTTGCTCGGGTTCAATTTTTTCTTTGGCTTCAGTATGATAAACAAATAGACGCACCATATAAAAGAGCCCTGAAAACCAAGTGATGACAAATATTAAGTGTAATGCTTTTATATAATTATAATATTCCATATTTTGTTAATAGGGATTTTTATTCTCTAAAAATTTTCATTTTGCTCACCAAATCCCAAACCACAATTCCTGCACTAACCGAGATATTTAAAGAGTGTTTAGTTCCGAGTTGTGGGATTTCAATATATCCGTCAGAGAGTTCAATGGCTTTTTCTGAAACTCCTTTCACTTCGTTTCCGAAGATAAGAGCATATTTTTGATTTTCTCTTACTTCAAATTCGTTGAGCATTACAGCGTTTTCAACTTGCTCAATACTCCAAACCTGAACCTGTTCAGATTGTAACTCTACAATTGCTTCTTCTATTGATTTAAAGTATTTCCATTCAACAGTTTCGGTTGCTCCAAGTGCAGTTTTGTGAATTTCTTTGTTGGGAGGAGTAGCAGTGATTCCGCACAAAAAAATCTTTTCGACCAAAAAAGCATCGGCTGTCCTAAATACCGAACCGATATTATTTAGACTTCGAATATCGTCTAAAACTAGAATAAGTGGAGTTTTTGTAGACTGTTTAAATTCTTCGACCGATTTTCGGTCCAGCTCACTATTGAGAATCTTTCTGCTCATTAGTTCCAGTTTAGTTTGTCAGTATCGTTATAATGTACTTTTTGGATAATAGTTCCACTATGCAAAACCACAAAGTTCGGATTGGATCTTTCAATGGTTTTTAAGGTAACTCCATCTACAGTAAAAAACGGGATGTTCACATTTAGACGATTCAAAACAGGTTGATAAGTATCTTCTAGCGAAGCAGTAAGTCCGATAATTTTGTACCCATTTTGTTTGGCTTTTGCTTCTACTTCCGAGATTTTATTAAGCCCTTTTTCGCAGGAGCGAGTTAAATCATAAGCCACAACCAAAATAATTTTAGGTTCTTCAAGAATTTGAGCCGTATAATCCTCACCATCTTTTTCAACCATAAAGTTTTGAATAGCGGGAGTGAAACCTTCTTTTATGAGTTTTTGTTTTCGCTCTACAAATTCAGCTCCTTCCGGAAGATTACCCAAATCATCCATTCGGAATTCTGTATGCTCTCCATTTACATTATAAATAAATGTCATCTCGTATTCGCTTTTTGGAGCACCTTCTGGGATTTCCATTGCTTTTTGAATGTTGGTTTTAACTTTATAAGCTCTGAAATCAATTAGAGGTAGGTGGTTTAGAACCCAGTAACCCAAAAATCCGCAAAGAACAAGGCTTATGAATGTTGCGATTCTATTTGTTTTATTGCTGAAAAATGGAACTATAAAGCGGTGCCCTGCAAAGAGAATCAATATCAAAACCAGTAGAATCACATCTTTCGTAAAACTTTCCCAAGGAGTAAGTTTTATTGCGTCTCCAAAACATCCACAATCAGTAACTTTGTTGAAATAAGCTGAATAAAACGTAAGGAACGTAAAAAATACTATCATCAGCAGTAGCGTCCAAAGCGTAAATTTCTTTTTGTATCCCAATAAAAGCATCACGCCTAAAACGACTTCAAAAATAACCACAAAAACGGCTATTGCCAAAGCAAAAGGAGTTAAAAAAGGTAAGTTCAAAACATCCTGAGCAAAATAGTCTTCTAATTTAAACGAAAATCCGACTGGGTCGTTGAGCTTTATAAGTCCTGAAATAATAAACAGAATTCCTACAATAAGACGCGAAAGATGAGTTAGTATTTTAAGCATTACAAAATGATTTTTGGTTTAAACTATCAAAGGTAAATTATTTGCTTCAAGTTCGCAAAAACTATTCCTTAAACCGAAAAAATAACCTATTTTTGAAACTTTGTACGAGTTTACTTCCAACACAAACTAACTATTACGAATTTATTTGTGCAAATTTGTGGCTTGAAAATTACAGCATATGATACTTGTAGCTGATAGTGGTTCTACAAAAGCAGATTTTGTAGCTTTAGAAAAAGACGGGAAACACATTTTCTCCACCGAAACATTAGGCCTAAATCCTGAAGTTTTGAAGAAAGAGGAGGTGGTAGCTAGGCTCGACCAAAGATTCGATATTTTGCACAACAAAAATAAAGTCGAAAAATTGTTTTTTTACGGAGCAGGCTGTGGGACAGATCGCATGAAAAATCACTTTAAAACTATTTTTGAAGAATATTTTCCGAATGCAGAAATTTCGGTAAGAGAAGATACTTATGCAGCAGCTTATGCGACTAATCCGACCAACGAAAAAGCTATTATTTGTATTTTAGGAACTGGTTCAAATTGCAGTTATTTTGACGGCAAGACACTTATCCAAAAAGTGCAGTCATTAGGCTATATCGCAATGGATGATGCCAGTGGAAACCATTTTGGGAAAGAACTCATCAGGCAATATTACTTTAATAAAATGCCTAAGCATCTAGCCGAAAAGTTCGAAAAAGGATACGATTTGGATGCGGATGTAATCAAAGAAAATTTTTATAAAAAACCCAATCCGAATGCTTATTTGGCTTCGTTTGCCAAGTTTTTGATTACACATAAAGACGAACCGTCATTTCAGAAAATTATATTTGACGAATTGGAATTATTTATAGAAAACTACATCAAACAGTTTGGAGATTACAAAGAAGTTCAGGTTCATTTTATCGGTTCTATTGCTTTCTATCTGAAAGAAGAACTTCAAACAGCATTAAACAAACATCATATCAAACTCGGAAATGTTTTAAGACGACCCATGGACGGATTGGTGGAATATCATAAAATAAATTCAATTACGAATTAGAAATTTCAAATAAACAACTCAACGATTACACAATAATGAACTATTTTTCATCTCAATTTAAATTAGGAATATTAGGAGGCGGACAACTCGGAAAAATGATGTTGTACGACACTCGAAAATTTGACATACAGACCTATGTGCTAGACCCTAGTGACGAAGCACCTTGCAAAATTGCTTGTGATAAATTTGTACAAGGAAGTTTGATGGATTTTGATACGGTTTACAATTTCGGGAAACAAGTGGATGTATTGACCTTCGAAATCGAATTGGTAAATGTGGATGCTCTTGAGAAATTAGAACAAGAAGGAATTAAAGTTTTTCCGTCTTCAAAAACACTTCGAATTATCCAAAACAAAGGAAAACAAAAACAGTTTTATAAAGATAACAATCTCCCGACTTCTGATTTTCAGCTTTTTGAAAGTCTTGAAGAACTTAAAGCTCAAAACTCAAAACTCAAAATCCCATTCGTTTGGAAATCAACCGAATTCGGTTATGACGGAAACGGAGTAAAAGTAATCCGAAAAATCGAAGATTTAGAAGGGCTGCCAGAAGGAGAATGTATTGCAGAGCAAATGGTGAATTTCAAAAACGAATTGGCTGTAATTGTGGCTCGGAACCCAAGCGGAGAAATAAAAACATATCCGGTAGTGGAAATGGAATTTCACCCAGAAGCAAACCAGGTAGAATATGTAATTTGCCCCGCTCGAATTGATGATAAAGTAGCTCAAAAAGCCAGGGATTTGGCTTTGAGAGTTTCAGAGAAATTTCAACATGTTGGGCTTTTGGCAGTAGAGATGTTTCAGACTCAAGACGATGAAATTTTGATTAACGAAGTAGCTCCCCGCCCTCACAATTCAGGACATTATTCGATTGAAGCGAGTTATACTTCACAATTCGAACAACATTTGCGAGCCATTCTGGATTTGCCTTTAGGAAATACCGATAGCAAAGTTGCAGGAGTAATGGTAAATCTGGTTGGGGCAGAAGGCTTTTCAGGGAATGTAGTTTATGAAAATATCGAAAAGATTTTGCAGTTAGATGGAGTAATTCCGCATATTTACGGAAAAAAACAAACCCGAGCGTTCCGTAAAATGGGACATGTAACCATCACCAACCAAGAGATTCAAAAAGCACGAAAAATTGCAGAAGAAGTAAAGAATATGATTCGAGTAATTAGTCAATAATTGGAATTTCTAACTGTTCGAAAAATAGTATGATCCGATGAAACATTACGATATTCTAATTGTAGGGGGAGGCGCAGCAGGCTTTTTTTCTGCCATTAATATAGCAGAGAAGAATCCGAAATTAAAAATTGCTATTCTCGAGAGAGGAAAAGAAACTCTTACAAAGGTTCGCATTTCTGGTGGAGGAAGATGTAATGTTACACATCATTGTTTTGAGGTTGCCGAACTCGTTAAATTCTACCCTCGAGGGGAAAAAGAACTCAAAAGTCCGTTTTCTGTGTTTTCGCCAAAAGATACTATTGAATGGTTTCATAAACATAACGTAAAACTCAAAACCGAAGCAGACAACCGCATGTTTCCGACAACCGATTCTTCTCAAACCATAATCGATTGTTTTCTAGAAAATGCACATAAACTGAAGATAGATGTGCTCACATCACAAAGTGTTCAGACGGTTTTTAAATCAGATGATAACTGGAAGATTGAAACCCAAAACGAGAACTATTCTTGTGAGGATTTAATTTTTGCCTCAGGGAGCAATCCAAAAATATGGGAGTTGTTAGAAGGATTAGGTCATAAAATAATCAGTCCAGTTCCTTCGTTGTTTACCTTTAATATTAAGGATAATCGCATCAAAGATTTAATGGGATTATCCACTGTAGCCTCTGTCAAAATTAGTCAGTCAAAACTACAAGAATCAGGAGCTTTGCTCATCACACATTGGGGATTGAGCGGGCCAGCCGTTCTCAAGCTTTCGGCTTGGGGAGCGAGAGAATTATTTGACAAAAACTACCAATTTCAGATTTCAGTAAATTGGTTAGATTATATCTCGTTTGAACAATGCGTCGAAGAATTGAAAAAAGTAAAATCCTCAGACTCTAAAAAACTCATTCGAAATCGGAAAGCTTTTGATATTCCGACCCGATTATGGGAAAACTTGGTAATAGCAGCCGAAATTTCGGCTGATTTAAAATGGGCTGATTTAAGTAAAAAACAACTTAATAATTTAGCCAACCAACTTACAAACTGTCAGTTTCAAGTAAACGGAAAAAGTACCTTTAAAGATGAATTTGTCACTGCAGGAGGTATAGATTTAAAAGAAATCAACTTCAAAACTATGGAGAGTAAAATTCATAAAAACCTTTATTTTGCAGGAGAAATTCTCAATATAGATGCCATTACCGGAGGGTTTAATTTCCAAAATGCTTGGAGTGGAGGATTTGTAATTGCTCAAAACTTTTGAGAATTGTTTAAATCTTTCCGTCGCTATTTCTTATTCAATTTCTACCAAAACAGGGCAATGATCAGAATGCTTAGCTTCGGGTAAAATTACAGCTCTTTTTAATCTTGCTTCCATAGGGAGACTAACCAGATTATAATCAATTCTCCAACCTTTGTTGTTGTTTCGAGCATTTGCACGATAACTCCACCAACTGTAATGATGTGGTTCTTTGTTGAAGTGACGGAAGCTATCTATAAATCCGCTGTTAATGAATCCGTCTAGCCAAGCTCTTTCTTCGGGTAAAAAACCCGAAACTTTAGCATTTCGTATTGGATCATGGATATCAATAGCTTGGTGACAGATATTGTAATCTCCGCAAATTACCAGATTCGGTATTTCATTTTTCAGCGCATTTATATACAACTGAAAATCTCGCATATACTGGAATTTGTGCCCTAATCGGTTAATATTGGTTCCCGAAGGTAGGTATAAACTCATTATCGAAAAATCATTAAAATCGACTCTTAAATTTCGCCCTTCAAAATCCATATAATCTATTCCAGTTCCGTAAACTACGTTATTAGGTTTAATCTTTGATAAAATAGCTACTCCGCTATATCCTTTTTTTTGAGCGGGATAATAATATTGATACGGATAGCCAGCCATTTCGATTTCCATTTTCGGAATTTGATCTTCGGTTGCTTTAATTTCTTGTAAGCAAATTACATCTGGACTTGCCAGTTGTAACCACTCTAAAAAGCCATTTTTGATAGCTGCACGTATTCCATTTACGTTATAAGATATTATTTTCATCAATTTGAAATTTTAATTTTTTTTAATTTTTTTTAATTTTAAGTCTTTCTTTGAAATAGTCTGATTTAAAACTTAAAGGTTTTTTGTATAGATAATAGTAATAAATGTTTTTGTTGAGGTCTGCTAGCCTAATAAAAGGAGTGTTTTCATGAGAGTTTCCCACTAAAACTACGGTTTCTTCGTTTAGCCAGATAGCGTCTTCTATCCATTCCGAAGGACCTGAAAAACCAATTCTCTCTACAGTTTTTTCGTTTATCGAAACCAAATTTACTTCCTGATCTGCTTCAAATGAAACGTCTCCGTCATAAACAAACCACCAATAACTATCAAAGTCAATGTATTTGTCTTTGTTTTCAGAAAAAACTAAAAAATCAATATAAACAGTATCAAACTTTTCGTCAAAAATACCTGGTACACTACCTTCTATACGGTTTATTTTTAAACTATCTCTAAACTGAAAGTTTTCAAAACTAAAAGTCGAATCATTTACTATATAATATTTTTTCCAATTTTCTAACTTTGAAGATAGTTCATTAGGTAGTGCAGTTTTATTGCTTTCGACTATTACAGTTTCATTATTCAATAAAGGCTCCGTCTTGTTTTCTTTTTTACAAGAAATAAGGGCAATACAAGACAGTAAATAAAGAAATTTTTGCATTTAATAGATTTTAAATTAGGGGGTAGTACTCGAAACTTGAATAATTTTTCCGTTGTGGAATTTAGCTCCTTCCAAGGCAAAATTATATATATAGCTGGCCATTTCTAAAGCGACAACCGAAGCTTGATAACCTGGAAAAGCTTCGGCTAGCATTTCGGTCTGAACGGCTCCTAAGGCCAATACATTAAACGAAATCCCTCTGTCTTTGTACTCTTCTGCTAATAATTCAGAAAGTGTAATTACAGCTCCCTTACTAGAAGAGTAAGCTGCTAATCCCGGAAACTTCATGCTCCCCTGAATACCACCCATACTACTAATTGTAACTACATGAGCACCTCGTTCCATAAACGGAAGTACTGTCTGAGTGAGGTTTGCAACCCCAAAAACATTTACTTTATATACGTATTCAAATTCTTGTGAGCTAATCTGCTCAAAAGGCTTATTAATTAATGCTCCAGCATTGTGAATCAATACATCAACCTTTTTCCAAGTACTAGAAATAAAATTTTCGACCAATTGCAAATCGTTTTGATCAGTTAAATCAACCGACAAAAAACTGATATTTAGGTTTTGTGTGAGTCTAGGGTTATTTTTTCTGGAAAGAGCCAAAACATTATGTCCTTGTTCTGCAAAAAGTAAAGCGGTTTCTAACCCTATTCCTCTACTTGTTCCTGTGATGATGATATTCATTATTAGTAATTTAAATCAATAGTTACAGCTAATTAAATTAAGCTTTTTTTGATAAAGGACTGATAATCTGTACGTCTTGAAAAGCAATAGCTCCTCTAACAACTCCTAAAATCGTATTCTGTAAAGCTTCTATAATCTGAATTTTGAGTTCGTTTTTGGTATGCACCAAACTGATTTCTCTTGAAGGTTCAGGCTTTTCGAAATGTTTGAGCTTGTTCCTGTCCTTGCCAGAAATATTCATCGTGTGAAGATAGGGAAGAAGAGTAATTCCCAAACCTTCGTTTGCCAATTGAACCAATGTCTCAAAACTTCCACTTTTTAGTTCAAAGCGATTGTTGTTGTCATTTTTGTTTTTACAGAAATTTAAAACTCCATCCGTAAAACAATGTCCGTCTTGCAATAAGAGTAACTCATCTAGATTAATTTGGTCAGGGCTGATTTTTTCTTTTTGAAATAATAGGTTGTTTTCAGGAACATAACCAATAAAAGGCTCATAATACAAGACTTTTTCTATAATATCTTCGTCCTCTAAAGGCGTTGCTAAAATACCTGCATCAAGATGTCCATTTTTGAGTTTTTGGATGATGTCCGCAGTGTTTCGCTCTTCAATTATCAGGTTTACTTTCGGATATTTTTTGATAAACGTATTCAAAAACATAGGCAGTAGTGTAGGCATTACTGTCGGAATAATGGCTAATTTAAAATCTCCTCCCACAAAACCTTTCTGAATATCGATAATATCTTGAATTCGCTCTGATTCGTTTACAATTCTACGAGCTTGCTCAATGATTTTTTCTCCTACCTGAGTAAGTTGGATTGGTTTTTTGGTACGATCAAAAATCAAAACTCCCAATTCTTCTTCGAGCTTTTGAATCTGCATACTCAAAGTGGGTTGGGTTACAAAACATTTTTCGGCTGCTAGGGTAAAGTTCCGATGTTCAGCCAAAGCCAAAGCATATTGAAGTTGCGTGATAGTCATTGTTTTATTTTGATAAGAATACAAACTTACAATTTACCCTACACTATTTATAATTTTTTCGGGACTAATTGTTCTCATTACATCTTCATAACCTGCTACAATTTTATTTCCATAAACCGAAGTCGGAAGTTTCGGGTACTTCTGTAAATCGGGGACAAGAGCATTCTCGAGCGGTTGTCCAAAAGGCATAAACCCTGCGTAGGGATGGGTAGCTCCAAAAAGTACAATGGTTTTTACTCCGTACATCGAAGCAATATGCGCATTTCCGCTATCCATAGATAACATTACATCTAAATTCGAAATGAGTTTTAATTCGCCTGTAAATGGAATTTTCCCTGCGATTACAATTACATTTTCGTAATCTTTTTTCAGAAGCTCAAGTTGCTTTATTTCTGTTTTTCCGCCCCCAAACAACAAGATTTTTTGGTTGGTGTTTTGGGCTAATTTATTAATAACCTCCTGCATCAAATCCAGAGGGTAAACTTTGGTTTGGTATTGAGCAAAAGGTGCAATCCCAATCCATTTCTCTGATTTTTGTCCTGTAATAACTGTGATTTTTTCGGATAAAACCGCTTTTTCAGGGAATGATATTTCGGCTAAATCAACCTTGATCCCTAATTGCTCAAATACATCTGCATATCTTTGATGCATCGGTTTTAGAGGTTTGAACACTTTGTTTTCTTCTCGGGTCAAAGCTTTCTTTTCTTTTCTGCCTTTGTTCAAAAAAGATACTTTGGCGCCTGATAATTTAAAGAAGGTTCGTACTATTTTTGAACGGAGAACATTGTGTAAATCAGCTACTGAATCAATGTTTAATTTTTTCAGATCGCTATACAAACGCGTAAGCCCTACAAAACCCTTGTGTCTTTGTTTTAAATCTACTCCGAAAAAATCTACTCTTTCGATACCCTCAAAAAAAGGCTTAAAAAAAGGACGTGAAACTACTGTAATCCTAACATTGGGATGTTGAGCGACAACAGCCCTGATGACTGGAACTGTCATTGCAACATCACCCATAGCAGATAAACGGATTACTAAAATGTGTTTCAAAATGTTTTTATTTTCAAATCTTCCAGGTCTTTTGCTGGATGGTTGGTTTTCTCTTACTTCAAACTCGCAATACTTTGCTCAAGTGTTGCAATTTTAGCCAAAGCATCCGATTGTTTTTTGCGTTCGTTGGCAATGACTTGTTCAGGAGCTCCTGCTACGAACTTCTCATTCGATAACTTTTTCTCTACCGAAGCTAAGAATCCTTTGGTATATTCAAGTTCTTCGGTAAGTTTTGCAATTTCTTCTTCGATATTGATATTTCCAGATACTGGAACAAAGTATTCATTCGATTTCACACGGAAAGTCAATGCTCCGTTTACAGCATCACTCACATATTCTAAAGCAGAAACATTAGTCAGTTTCATAATGATAGCATCAAAATCTGAAACTGATTTTTCGTTATTGATAACTTTCAATTCGATAGCATCTTTAAACGGAATATTCTTGTCTTTTCTGATGGTTCTGATGCCTGAAATTACTTCTGTTGCGTAATCAAATCCTGAAATTACATTTTCGTCAAACGAAGTTTCTTTGGGATAAGACGCAATTACTAAGGCTTGTTCCGGAGTACGCTCTGTGATATGTTGCCAAATCTCTTCGGTCAGAAACGGCATAAACGGATGTAATAACTTTAATAAATCTTCTAAAATTGAAATCGTTTTATCGAATGTGGCTCGGTCAATTGGCTGTTGGTAACCCGGTTTAATCATCTCTAAATACCAAGAACAGAAATCGTCCCAAGTGAGTTTATATATCGCCATCAAGGCATCCGAAATTCTGTATTTATCAAAATCATCATTGATTTGAGCTAGCGTTTTGTTGAATTTATTTTCAAACCAATTAACCGCTATTTTTGAGTGTTCAGGTTGAGCGATATCGGCTACTTCCCAACCTTTGATAAGACGGAAAGCATTCCATATTTTATTCGCAAATCCTTTTCCTTGATTACACAATTCTTCGTCAAACAAAATATCATTTCCTGCAGAAGCAGAAAGCAACAATCCGCAACGAACTCCGTCTGCACCGAATTTTTCAATCAAATCCAGTGGGTCAGGAGAATTACCCAATGATTTCGACATTTTACGTCTTTGGCTGTCTCTTACGATTCCGGTGAAATATACATTCGAAAACGGTTTTTCGCCTTCGTATTCGTATCCGGCAATAATCATACGAGCTACCCAGAAGAAAATAATGTCCGGTCCGGTAACTAAATCGTTTGTCGGATAATAGTATTTGTAATCTTCGTTTTCCGGATTCATAATTCCACCAAAAACACTCATTGGCCAAAGCCAAGACGAAAACCAAGTGTCTAAAGCATCTTTATCTTGTTTTAGGTCTTGAGCGGTAAGCGAAGAATTTCCTGCTTTTGCCTTAGCCAACTCTAACGCTTGTTCGATGGTTTCAGCCACTACAAAATCTTCTTTCCCTTCTCCGTAGTAGTAAGCAGGAATTTGTTGTCCCCACCACAACTGACGAGAAATATTCCAATCAGTAATATTTTCTAACCAGTGCTTATAAGTATTGTCAAAACGCTTCGGATAGAATTTAATTTCTTCGGTTTCTAAAACGGCTTTCAAAGCAGGTTTTACCAAATCTTCCATTCTCAAGAACCATTGATCCGAAAGTCTTGGCTCGATAACGGCTTTAGTTCTTTCGGAGGTTCCTACTTTATTAAGATGTGTCTCGGTTTTTATAAGAGCTCCGATTTGTTCTAATTCTTTGGCAATCTCTTCGCGAACCACAAAACGATCTTTCCCTTGATAATGTAATCCGAAAGAGTTTAATGTAGCATCTTCGTTAAAAATATCAATAATTTCGAGTTTGTGTTTATCACCCAACACTTTATCGTTTACATCGTGAGCTGGAGTTACTTTCAGAGCTCCCGTTCCGAATTCCATATCTACATATTCGTCGAAAATGATAGGGATTTCGCGGTTCGCAATCGGAACAATCGCTTTTTTACCTTTCAGATGCGTATATCTTTCGTCATTCGGATTTACGCAAATAGCAGTATCTCCCAAAATTGTCTCTGGACGAGTGGTAGCAATAGTGATAAATTCGTCTGAACCTACGATTTTATAGT
This sequence comes from Flavobacterium suncheonense, assembly GCA_040392465.1. Classification (GTDB taxonomy): domain Bacteria; phylum Bacteroidota; class Bacteroidia; order Flavobacteriales; family Flavobacteriaceae; genus Flavobacterium; species Flavobacterium suncheonense_A. The sequence continues at coordinate 99,130 of JBEBWA010000007.1, read as the reverse complement.
TCAGATGATAGAATTTTCCTTGTCTTTCTTCGTAAATAACTTCTTCGTCCGAAAGAGTAGTCTTAGCTTCTGGATCCCAGTTTACCATGCGGTAACCTCGATAAATTAAGCCTTTGTTGTATAAATCCACAAAAACTTTGATAACCGAAGCCGACATATCCTCATCCATCGTGAATTTGGTTCTGTCCCAGTCACACGAAGCTCCGAGTTTTTTGAGCTGTTCGAGGATAACGCCTCCGTATTGGTTGGTCCAATCCCAAGCGTGTTTCAAAAACTCTTCTCTTGTCAGATTATTTTTGTCAATTCCTTGCTCTTTGAGTCTTGCCACAACTTTTGCTTCGGTTGCAATCGAAGCGTGATCTGTTCCCGGAACCCAACACGCATTATAACCACGAAGTCGGGCTCTACGAATAAGGACATCCTGAATCGTATTGTTGAGCATGTGCCCCATATGCAAAACTCCCGTTACGTTCGGAGGCGGAATTACAATGGTGTAAGGCTCTCTCGAATCAGGAGTAGAATGAAAATAGTTGTTGTCTAACCAATACTGATACCACTTGTCCTCTACGGATTTTGCGTCAAATTGTGCAGGAATTGTCATTTTTTGTTTTTTGTTTTTTTGAAAGATGCAAATTTAGTTAAAAGCCACGAATTACACGAATTTTCGCAAATTTTTAAAATATGACGAGCAATAAAAAAGGGGATAGCTTTTTCATAGGTTAAAATTCAGTTTCTAAAGATATTGTTTTTATAGAATTAAAGAAACCTATTCAGATAAATTTGTACTTTCGCTAATAGCATTAACCAAAAACTCATAACTTAATTTATGACTCCTATTCTCATCTTGACCATCATGGTCATTTATTTTGGAATTTTGATTGCTATCTCTCAGATTGTGGGTCGAAAGGACTCTGGAAATCAGGCTTTCTTTTTAGCGAATCGAAATTCGAAGTGGTATATGGTAGCTTTTGGGATGATCGGGGTAGCGCTTTCGGGAGTGACTTTTATTTCCGTTCCTGGAGAAGTGGGGTCGCCAAACGGAGAACAATTCAAGTACTTTCAGTTTGTGCTAGGAAATGCTATCGGATTTCTGATTATTGCGAAAATTCTTTTACCTCTTTATTATCGATTAAATCTGACTTCGATTTACGAATACATCGAGCAGCGAATGGGAGTTTACAGTTACAAAACTTCAGCTCTTATTTTCTTGATTAGCCGAACGATTGGTTCTGCTTTTAGACTGTATTTAGTGGTGATTGTTTTACAGAGATTTGTGTTTGACTACTACGGAATTCCGTTTTGGGCAACGGTGTTGATTTCGCTCGGACTTATTTTTGCTTATACTTACAAAGGCGGACTCAAAACCATTATTATTACTGATTTGTTGCAAACGTTTTTTTTGGTTTCGTCTCTTGTCTTTACTATTTACTTTGTTTGTAATAGTATGAATTATAACCTTATCGAAGCTTTTGAAGCAGTGAAAGAAAGCAATTATTCTAAGATATTTTTCTATGAAGATTTTATCGGAAGTCGCTATCATTTTGTCAAACAGATTTTGGGAGGAATATTCGTAACCATTGCTATGGTTGGGCTTGATCAAGATTTGATGCAAAAGAATTTGAGTTGTAAGAATATCGGAGAAGCCCAAAAAAATATGCTCACTTTTACAGGGATTTTCGTCATCGTAAACCTATTGTTTTTAAGTGTTGGAGCTTTACTTTATTTGTATGCAAACCAAAACGGAATCGAAGTGCCTTTGGATACAGTTAGCGGTAAGCCAAGAACCGATTTGTTGTTTCCTGAAATTGCTTTTAATCACTTTACCCTCGTCCCTGCCATCGTGTTTTTGTTAGGGCTTACAGCCGCTACGTTTGCCACAACAGATTCGGCCTTAACGGCTCTTACCACCTCGTTCTGTGTGGATTTTCTGGGTATGGATAAAGCCAAAGACAAAACCGATAAAAAGCTTGTTAAACAAAGACATTTCGTACATCTTTCGTTTGCACTTTTGATGTTTTTGGTGATTTTGATTTTTAACGCTATTAATGATGCTTCGGTTGTGAGTATGATTTTTAGAGTAGCCTCTTATACGTATGGACCACTTCTGGGTTTATATGCTTTCGGGTTGTTTATGAAAAATCAGAAAGTGTTCGACAAAGCCACTCCGATAATTTGTATCACTTCTCCGCTACTTACTTTTTGGATAGTGGAGAATTCACCATTGCTTTTCGGAAACTATAAATTCGATGTAGAACTGATTATCCTAAATGGGCTTATTACCTTTGTAGGGTTATTTATTTTTAGCAGGAAAGCAGTAGAGTGAATTTTTAAAATCTTAGTACTGTTTAATACTTAACAATACCAACGTACAGGCTACTTCATATCCGATTCCGTTTTGCTCGAGCATTTTGTAGAGTTCTGGGTTTTCGGTTCCTGGATTAAAAATCACTCTCTTCGGCTTTAGACTCAAGATGTAATCGTAATATTCTATTTGGTTTTGGGGATTTACATAAAGTGTAATCGTGTCAATTCCGTCAAAATGAATTTTATCTTTTTCGATTTGAACTCCAGATACTTCTATTGCTTTGCGCCCCACTGCTACCACAGGATGATTATGACTTTGTAGCATCTTCAATGCTTTATAAGCATAACGTTCAGGATTGTCCGAAGCGCCAATAATAAGTGTTTTTTTAGGTGTCATAAAATGGATGATTTAAGTCTCTACAAGTTACGAAAAAAAAACTTGTTATGAAAGTATAAATTGTACATTTGTAAAAAATATTAAACTGTGGATAGCGTATTTATTTACATCTTTTTTGCTTTGTTTTCGGTTTTAAATCCTTTAGGAGCTATTCCGATATTTATAGCTTTAACAGACGGAGACTCCAAACAATCGCGTTCAAGAATTTCGCTTTGGACAGCTATTAATGTGGTTGTTATATTGATTATATCCTTTTTTATAGGAGAATATGCTTTGAAATTTTTCGGAATTAGTATTGATTCTTTGAGGATTGCGGGAGGGATTGTAATCATGAGTTCTGGTTTTGCATTGCTTTCAGGAGGATTTAGCAAAAATAGAGGCGTAAATAAAGAGGTTCAAAACGATGCTCAAAATCGTAATGATATTGCTCTTTCTCCACTTGCTATTCCGATGTTGGCAGGCCCAGGTTCCATCTCGCTTATGATTGCTTCTTATCAGGACTATTCAGGTAGTGTGGATCGAATTGTAATTTGCTTGGCAGTATTGGCTATTGGAATAGTTATTTTTATGATATTGAGAAGTGCTCAATATTTAGCTAAAGTTTTAGGAGCTTCTGGAATTGTTGCTATTTCAAGAATTATGGGATTCATCGTATTGGCAATCGGAATTCAGTATATTATCAACTCGGTTGTAAATATCATAAAAGATATTAATTTTTAGCCTCCCATAATCTTCGCTTATTTGTGTTTCTCTGTATTCAAGTAGTGTTTTCCGATTTGTTTGATGTATAGGGATAGGTCGGTAAATTCTAATTGTAATGCCTCCTTAATTTTTTCGTTCGAAAAAATAGTTTCTGAATGGGCTGAATCAGACATGGATTTGGTAAGACTTCGTTCTTTAAAAAATAAGCTCGAAAATATTTTATCTGCTATAGCGCCAAGATTTGTTAGCCAGGGTTTAGCATAATAGTTAGGGCGCTTTGCCTCAACAGAATCGGCTATTTGGTTTAAAAAGTCTTGAAGTGATAAATTTTCAGCTACCAAAATAAACCTTTCTGATTTGATTTCGCTTTTCATTAATTCATACATAGCTCGAACAACATCTGTAACGGCTACAAATCCTGACTTGCCTTTGGTGTAAAAAAACATTCCTTTTTTAACTTTTTTAAAAAAGAGCGCACTTCCGTGATTCCAGAATTCAGGACCAAGAATGATTCCAGGGTTGACTACGATGACTTCCAGGTTTTCTTGTGAACCTCTAAAAACTTCCATTTCGCCACCGTATTTTGTAATGGCATAATCCGTATTGTTGCTGTTCGGGTTCCATTCCGTCTCTTCAGTAATTATAGTCTTTGGGTTTTCTGGAGTTCCTAGAGCAGCTATAGAGCTTACATAGCAGAATTTTTTTATTCCGAAATCTATCGAAAGATTGACCATATTAGCGGTTCCTTCGATGTTGATTTTGTACATTTTATTGTCTGATGAATGTAAAGAAACGTAGGCGGCACAATGATAAACATGCAAAACACCTTCAAAAGCATTTTCTAAAGAAGGGATATCATTTATGTCAGCTTGCACCCATTCTATTTTAGAAAATAAATTTCCTTTTTCGTATAGTTCAAAGAGTCTTTTAGTTTTGTTTTTACTACTCTCATTTCGGTAGATTGCCCGAACACTTTCTCCTTTTTCGAGAAGTAAAAGTAATAGGTGAGAACCGACCAGCCCTGTTCCTCCAGTTATTAAATTCATAAAAGAATAATTTGTGCTAAAGTAACTATTTTTGATGGGATGGACAATAAGCACAATGCCTTATTATAGAGCTTTGATTTTGGGTTAGAAAGAATGCTTTCTATTCTATAGTTGAATAACCATGTAACAATTAATCAATTTATTTATCTTTGCAAAATGGAATTTTCTTCAAAAATATTGGAAAAAGCAGTTCAAGAAATGGCTCAATTACCAGGAATTGGCAAAAGAACAGCTTTGCGATTAATATTGCACTTGCTCAAACAGCCCAAAGAGCAAACAGAGATTTTAGCGACATCGCTTTTAGAGGTTACTCATAATATAGTTTTCTGCAAAAAATGCCATAATATTTCAGATGCTGATGTATGCGAGGTGTGTTCAAATCCAAGCAGGAATCAGAATGTGATTTGTGTAGTGGAAGATGTAAGAGATGTAATGGCAATAGAAAACACGGGGCAATTCAGGGGAGTTTATCACGTTTTAGGTGGCAAAATCTCTCCAATCGATGGGATAGGACCTTCTAATCTAACGATTACTTCATTGGTTGAAAAAGTAAAGTTAGGTCAAGTTTCTGAAATTATTTTTGCTTTAAGCCCTACGATGGAAGGAGATACTACCAATTTTTATATTTATAGACAAATTAAAGATTACGATGTGATTTTTTCAACAATAGCGAGGGGAATTTCGATTGGGGATGAGCTGGAATATGCAGATGAAGTAACCTTAGGAAGAAGTATTCAGAAAAGAATTCCGTTTGAGATATCATTACAAGGATAATTGGTTAATCATAAAAAGTAAAAAAAGTATATATTTGTACGATTTATAAGACAATAGCTTACTGATGAAAAATATAATAACGACAATTATCCTTTTGATTTTATTGTCCTCATGCGTACCTACAAAAGATTTAATTTATTTACAGGAAAAACAAACTGATGACAATCAATCAGTAAAAGAAGTAGCTTTTAAGCCTTACAGAATACAGATTGGCGACCAACTTCGAATTGATGTAAAGTCTAATTTAGAGAATGACCCTTTAGCTCCTTTACTTCAAAAAGGAGGACAGACACAAAGTGGAGGGGCTTCTTTTCAGGCCTCAGGATTATATTTTAGTTCGTATATAGTGGATGATCACGGGAATATTAGATTACCTCTTATAGAAGAAATTAATGTGCTGGGATATACTACAGATGAGGTTAGATTTAAGATAGAACAAGAACTTAAAGAAAATCATTACAAGAGCCCAGTAAATTTATTTGTTGAAGTAAGACTTGCAGGCTTTAGATTTTCAGTGAATGGAGAGGTAGCTAGAACAGGGACTCACACATTGTTTCAAGATAGAGTAACGATATTAGAAGCTATAGCAGCAGCTGGAGATATAACTCTTACGGGAGATAGAAAAGAAGTGAATATTATTCGGAGGTTACCACATGGCTCGGAGATATTTACGATTGACCTTACAGACAAAAAAGCATTAGACTTGCCTGAATACTATATTCAGCCGAATGATTATATATATGTGAAACCACTACCTCAAAAATCTTGGGGAACAGGAGTTACTGGAACACAAACCTTGTCAACTATTGTAGCAGGGCTTTCACTGATAATGACCACCATTGTTTTATTAAGAACACTTTAGAAGTATGTTTGATTTAAAAGATTTTTCTTTCTCCGAAAATCAAATAATGTTTGATTTTAAAGGTTTTTTCTTGAAGGTTGTTGGATATTGGAAATGGATAATTGCTTGCATTATCCTTTTTTTATTCATAGCATATCAAATTAATATACGGAAAGAAAAAATTTATGCCCTTGACTCACTTATTGTTGTACGCGAAGAGACCAGTCCGTTATTGAGTTCTAACACCAGCCTTATCTTTAATTGGGGAGGAGTGTCTGAAAAAGTACAGACGATAAGTACTATACTTCGCTCAAGATATCACAACGAACAGGTAGTAGAAAAACTGGAATATTATATTGAGTATTTAGATAAACAAAAATATAATTATACAGATGCGTATGGTCGGGTACCTTTTTATGTGGAGATAGACAAAAACAAACCTCAATTAGCCAACTATTTGATTCAGGTAAAACTTCTGAATGATTCTAAATATGAACTAAGGATAGAGTTTGAAGAAGAACAAGCGCAAACTATACGATATGTCGATGATTCCCTTCAAGTATTTAATGTAGAAAAAGGAATCCTTATTAAAACATTTGATGTAGGACAACAGATTAATTTACCATTTCTAAATTGGAAACTTAAGCTAAGAGATGATTTTTATAATTATGCTCAAAAAGAATATTACGTAAGGTTTCAGAACTTTAATACTGTAGTATCTAGATACCAGAGTATATTAGTAAATCCTACCAGTAAATCAGGAGGTTCTATCTTAAGACTGGAGCTCCAAGGAACAAACAAAAAAAGATTAGTAGAATATCTCAATACAACGACCGAAGTTCTTCGTAAAAATCAACTGGAGAGCAAGAACCAGTTTGCCGTAAATACAATTAGTTTTATTGATAGTACTCTTGCCCGAATGCAAGACGAGAATGCAAAAACCTCTTTGGCCATGAAGGATTTTGCCAAAGACAAAAGTGTATACGAATTGCCAGAGGTAGGAGATGTTCTCTTAACTTCCAAACTAACACAATATGATTTAGAAAAAGATGCGATTCTTCGGAAGATAAGATATTATAATTCGCTGGAGAGTTACCTTCAGAAGAGTTCTGACTTCTCTCAGCTTCCTGCTCCTACTGTAGCTGGTATTGAGGAGGTAAATATTGTTTCGAATGTTTCGGCACTTATTGAGTTATCGATTAGACGTTCAAAAACATCCTACGGAATCAAAAACGAGACTGAATTTGAGCAGTTAGACTCTCAAATGGGATCTATTAAATTGGTGTTACTTCAGAATATTTTGTCTGCTCGTTCTACTTTGAGCGAAGAACTAAAAGAGGTAAATTCTAAAATAGGAGAAGTAGAAACAAGTATCCGAAAAATGCCTGTCGAAAAACAGGAACATATGGAAATTTTGAGAAAGTTCAATCTAGAACAAGAAATACTGAGTGATTTTTTTGCAAAGAGAAATCAGGCAGAAATCCTGAGAGTTTCTAATTTGTCAGACGTACATTTTATTGACAGAGCAAAAGATGTTGGTGGAGGGCTAATAGGTCCTAAAACCGGAATTAATTATGTAATAGCTATATTTTTAGGAATATTAATTCCTGTATTATTAATATTGCTAAATGTATTATTGGATACTAGTATTCATAATTCCGAAGAGGTAAAACGCCTGTCAAAAGTACCTATTATTGGTGTTCTTCCTAAAAAACAGAAGAATCATTCTAATCTGACGGTATACGAAAATCCCAAATCATCTTTGGCAGAATCTTTTAGGGGAGTGAGATCATCCTTACAGTTTTTATATAGAAAACAAAATCTGACAGGTTCAAAAACACTAATGCTCACCTCATCAATAGGAGGGGAAGGAAAAACATTTTGTTCTATAAACCTAGCAACTGTTTTTGCTTTAAACGAAAAGAAAACCATCATTGTAGGGCTTGATTTGAGAAGACCTAAAATTTTTGGAGATTTTAATCTACACAATGATGTTGGAACAGTGAATTATTTGATAGGACAAAAATCATTGGAAGAAATAACCCAAAAAACAAAAATTCCTTATCTGGACGTTATTGTTTCAGGTCCTATTCCGCCTAATCCTGCGGAACTTATCATGGGTGAATATATGCCTTCGCTTATAGAGGAATTACAAAAGAAATACGATTATATTATTTTAGATACTCCTCCAGTCGGACTGGTTTCAGATGCTATGGAAATTGCAGAGTATTGCGATGTTGTTTTGTATTTGGTAAGACAAAGTATCACCAAAAAATCGATGTTATCTATCGTAAACGAAAAGTATAAAAAAGGAGAATTACCTAACCTGAGCTTACTACTTAACGGATTTGAGAGTAAAGCTAAATATGGTTACGGATATGCAGAATATAAGTATTCAGCTTATGGTTATTATGAAGATGAAGTAAAACCAAAATCGATAAGAGAGCGGTTGAAGAATATTTTTAGAAGGTAATATGCAAAAAGTACTGATTACGGGAGGGGCAGGATTTATTGGCTCAAATTTATGTGAGCACTTTTTATTGAAAGGCTATAGAGTAACCTGTTTGGATAATTTTGCAACAGGACATAAATACAATATTGAACATTTGTTCGGGAATCCGAATTTTGAACTCATAGAAGGAGATATTCGAAATTTTGAAGATTGCCAAAAAGCAGTAGAAGGAGCTACTTATGTTTTGCATCAGGCAGCTTTAGGTTCGGTTCCCCGCTCGATTAAAGATCCCATTACAAGTAACGAAACTAATGTTTCTGGATTCTTAAACATGCTGGTAGCTTCTAGAGATGCAGAAGTTAAACGATTTGTGTATGCCGCAAGTTCTTCAACCTATGGAGATTCAGAAAGTTTACCAAAAGTTGAAGACAAAATCGGAAAGCCACTTTCTCCGTACGCTATTACTAAGTATGTAAACGAATTGTATGCTGATATCTTTAGCAAAACGTATGGAATACAAACCATAGGACTTCGTTATTTTAATGTCTTCGGACGCAAGCAAGACCCTAACGGAGCCTATGCTGCTGTGATTCCGCTTTTTGTAAAGAAATTAATCAATCACGAAAGTCCTGTAATTAACGGAGATGGAAATTATTCACGAGATTTCACTTATATTGATAATGTGATTCAGATGAATGAATTGGCTATGACAACACAAAACCCTGAAGCTATTAATACGGTTTATAATACAGCTTTCGGAGATAGAACAACTCTAAACGATTTGATGGATTATCTAAAAGAATTTTTATCCGAATACGATTCAGAAATAGCCAAAGTTGAAGTAATCCACGGTCCTAATCGAATAGGAGATATCCCGCATTCGTTAGCAAGCATAGATAAGGCAAAGAGTTTATTAAATTATAACCCAAAATATTCTATGCGAGAAGGTTTAAAACAAGCCGTGCATTGGTATTGGGAAAACTTAAAATAGAATTAGTAGTATGATATTGCGGATAAGAAACAACTAATTTATATTCGTAAAATTCGTAGTATTAGTAGCATTTACAAATATTCATAAGTATGAAAATAAAAAAGATATGTTGTATCGGAGCAGGATATGTAGGCGGTCCAACAATGAGTGTTTTGGCTTACAAATGTACTGAAATACAAGTTAGCGTTGTTGATTTGAACCAAAAGAGAATCGATGATTGGAACAATCCTGATGTAACGCAAATTCCGATATACGAACCTGGTCTGAGTGATATTGTCAAAGAGGCAAGAGGGCGCAATTTATTCTTTTCGACAGATATAGAAAAAGCAATAATAGAAGCCGATATGATATTTATCTCGGTTAATACTCCGACCAAAACTTATGGGGAAGGAAAAGGAATGGCAGCTGACCTAAAATATATTGAGTTAGCAGCTAGACAAATTGCAGCTTTGGCCGATTCAGACAAAATTATTGTCGAAAAATCAACCCTCCCAGTACGTACAGCCAGTGCTATTAAAGATATATTAGATAATATTGGAGGAAATGGAGCTAAGTTTCAGATTTTGTCTAATCCTGAATTTTTAGCAGAAGGAACTGCTGTTCAAGATTTGCTTAACCCTGACAGAGTTCTTATAGGAGGAGATACATCTACTAGTGAAGGAAACGAAGCTATTCAGGCTTTAGTAGATATTTATGCAAAATGGGTAAATACAGACAAAATTCTGACTACTAACGTATGGTCGTCTGAACTTTCAAAGCTCACAGCAAATGCATTTTTGGCTCAAAGAGTATCTTCGATAAATGCCATTTCAGAATTGTGCGAAAGAACAGAGGCGGACGTAAACGAAGTAGCCAAAGCTATTGGGATGGATACCCGAATAGGAAATAAGTTTTTAAAGGCTTCGGTAGGCTTCGGAGGTTCGTGTTTTCAGAAAGACATCTTGAATTTGGTCTATATTTCTAAATCTTATGGTCTTGAGGAGGTAGCTGAATACTGGGAACAGGTTATTAAGATGAACGACCACCAAAAGAATCGTTTTTCTCGAAATATTGTAAAAAAATTATACAATACTGTCTCGGGCAAAAAGATTGCATTCTTGGGTTGGGCTTTCAAAAAAGACACTAATGATACAAGAGAATCTGCCGCAATTTATGTAGCAAATAATTTGCTTAACGAACAAGCAAATATTCAGGTGTACGATCCTAAGGTAGCTGAGCATCAAGTTTATTTTGATTTGGATTATCTGAATTCTCGTTCAGAAGAAGAAAACAGACAAAGAGTAAAGGTAATAAACGATCCATATAAAGCAACCGAAAACACTCATGCCATTGCAGTACTAACCGAATGGGATGAGTTCAAAAATTATGATTGGAAACGAATATATGATTCTATGCTCAAACCTGCTTTTGTGTTTGACGGAAGAAATATTTTGGACAAAAATAAATTAGAAGAAATAGGGTTTGTATATCAAGGGATTGGGAGTTAATTTATGTTTAATCGTTAATTTGTAGCATTCGCAGTATTCGCCACTATTTGTAGCATTTCGTAAAAATTTGTAGCATTTGTAACATGAAAATATTAATAACAGGAGGAGCAGGATTTATAGGTTCACACGTAGTTAGACTATTTGTAACAAAATATCCGAATTATCACATTTATAATTTGGACGCGTTGACCTATGCAGGAAACCTCGAAAATATTTCGGATATTGAAAACGCTCCGAATTATACATTTATAAAAGGAGATATAACCGATGCTGATTTTTTAGATACCATTTTTGAAAAACATCAGTTTGAAGGAGTAATTCATTTAGCTGCTGAATCTCATGTGGATAGGTCAATTACAGATCCGTTAGCTTTTGTGAAAACTAATGTTATCGGAACGATGAATTTGTTGAATTCATGCCGAAAAATATGGGAAAATGAATTTGAGGGAAAACGCTTTTACCACATTAGTACAGATGAGGTTTACGGAAGTTTGTCGGAAGAAGGATTCTTTGTAGAAACGACTCCTTACAGTCCAAATTCGCCTTACTCAGCTTCAAAAGCTTCTTCGGATCACTTTGTAAGAGCGTATGGAGAAACATACGGATTGCCTTTTGTGATTTCGAATTGTTCGAACAATTATGGACCGTACCATTTTCCTGAAAAACTGATTCCGTTGTTCATCAACAATATTATCAATAATAAACCACTTCCAGTATACGGAGACGGAAACTACACACGAGACTGGTTGTTTGTAAAAGACCATGCTATAGCTATTGATTTAGTTTTTCATGATGGGAAAGACAAAGAAACCTACAATATTGGAGGTTTTAATGAATGGAAAAACATTGATTTGGTTAAACTTTTGTGTAAGCTGATGGATGCTAAATTAGGAAGAACAGCAGGAGAGTCTGAAAGATTGATTACCCATGTCAAAGATCGTCCTGGCCATGATAAGAGATATGCTATAGATGCAACTAAAATAAATAAAGAGCTGAACTGGAAGCCATCTGTTACTTTTGAACAAGGATTAGCCCATACTATTGATTGGTATCTCGAAAATGAATCATGGCTAAAAAATGTAACTTCTGGAGAATATATGGATTATTATAAAAATCAATACGAATAAAATGAAAGGAATTATACTTGCCGGAGGTTCAGGAACAAGATTACATCCATTGACATTGGCTGTCAGTAAGCAATTGATGCCCGTTTATGACAAGCCGATGATATACTATCCATTATCGACATTGATGTTAGCGGGGATTAATGAGATTTTAATAATTTCTACCCCACATGATTTGCCCCATTTCAAGAAGCTATTAGGCGATGGATCTCAAATTGGCTGTAGGTTTGAATATGCAGAACAACCTGAACCCAACGGATTGGCTCAAGCTTTTGTGATTGGAGAAAAATTCATCGGAAAAGATAAAGTAGCCTTGGTACTGGGAGATAATATTTTTTACGGAAGTGGGATGTCTAAGCTTTTACAAGCCTCGTCTAATCCGGACGGAGGTATTGTCTTTGCTTATCCTGTTACCGATCCCGAACGCTATGGAGTAGTTGAATTTGATAAAAGTCAAAAAGTAATTTCTATTGAAGAGAAACCCCAACAACCAAAATCGAATTATGCTGTGCCTGGGCTATATTTTTATGATAATGAGGTAGTGGATATCGCTAAAAATATCAAGCCCTCAGCTAGAGGAGAATACGAAATTACGGACATTAATAAATATTATTTAGAACAAGGAAAACTTAAAGTGAGTATTTTTGACAGGGGAACAGCTTGGTTAGACACAGGAACTTTTAATTCGTTGATGCAGGCAGGACAGTTTGTTCAAGTTATCGAAGAAAGACAAGGGCTTAAGATAGGCTCTATAGAAGAAGTCGCTTACAGAATGGGATATATCTCAAAAGAACAATTGATTAAAATAGCAGAACCATTACTCAAAAGTGGTTATGGAGAGTATTTAATGAGAATTAGTTTAGTATAGTTAAAAGGATGATAAGGTTAAGAAATTATCTTAGTTCTATAACCTAATCATCCTATAAAATAATAAAAGTATGAGTATTAAAATAGCAGTTATTGGTTTGGGTTATGTAGGTTTACCACTTGCCCGATTATTTGCAACCAAGTATAACGTAATTGGTTTTGATATCAATCAAAAGAGAATTGACGAATTAAGAAGAGGAAAAGATACTACGCTCGAAGTAGAAGACGCTATTCTTCAGGCTGTTCTAAAATCTTCTAATAACTCAGAAAACGGACTTTTTGTAAGTAACAATTTAGAGGATATCAAAGATTGTAATTATTATATAGTTACTGTCCCAACCCCTGTGGATAAAAACAATCGCCCTGATTTGACTCCCCTTTATAAATCAAGCGAAACAGTGGGTAAGGTGCTCAAAAAAGGAGATATCGTGATTTACGAATCTACGGTTTATCCAGGAGTAACAGAGGAAGAATGCGTACCGGTTCTAGAACGAGTTTCAGGACTAAAGTTCAATCAAGACTTTTTTGCGGGCTACTCTCCAGAGCGTATTAATCCGGGAGACAAAGAACATACTGTCGAAAAGATTTTAAAAGTTACTTCGGGCTCCACACCTGAAATTGGACAAAAAGTAGACGAACTTTATAAATCCATTATAGTAGCAGGAACACATTTAGCTCCAACAATTAAGGTAGCTGAAGCAGCAAAAGTAATCGAAAACTCTCAAAGAGATATCAATATTGCTTTTGTAAACGAATTAGCGAAAATCTTTAATATTCTCGAAATCGATACACATTCTGTTTTGGAAGCAGCTGGAACCAAATGGAATTTTTTACCTTTTAAACCAGGACTAGTAGGCGGTCATTGTATTGGAGTTGATCCTTATTATTTAGCCCAAAAAGCACAAGAACACGGTTATCATCCCGAAATTATTTTGGCAGGACGACGACTAAATGATTCGATGGGAGAATATGTAGCTTCGCAGGTAATCAAATGCATGATTAAGAATAATATTAAAGTAAATGGAGCCGAAATACTTATGTTGGGAGTTACATTTAAAGAAAACTGCCCAGACGTACGAAATACTAAAATCGTTGATGTTATTAAGGCATTAAGAGATTATAGCGTAAAAGTAACTATTTATGATCCTTGGGCTAATCCTACAGAAGTAGTACACGAATATAAATTAGATAGTACCAATCAATTGCCAAACCAAAAATTTGATGCCATTGTACTAGGGGTAGCCCATAAGGAATTTTTAAAATTGGATTTAGAAGCACTCAAAAAGGAAAATGGAGTCGTATATGATGTAAAAGGGATTTTAGGCAAAAAAGCAGATAATAAACTGTAGTTTTTTTCTTATCATTCAGCATATTCGCTACATTTGTTCTATTCGCAAACATTCGTAGTATTCGCAATTATTCGTATCATTCGTAGCAAAAACATGAAAATATTAGTAACAGGAGCAGCGGGATTTATAGGATATCATCTGTGCAGAAAAATGTTGGCAGAAGGGTATCAAGTGGTAGGCTTGGACAATATCAATGGGTATTACGATATCAATCTTAAGTATTCCCGATTAGAGGATTTGGGGATTGATAGAAATCAAATTGCGGAAAATAAACTAACAGAAAGCACTTTATATACGGGTGCTTTTAGTTTTATAAAGCTAAACCTTGAAGACAAAGAAAACCTACCTAAGCTCTTTGAAGAATTTCGTTTTGATAGTGTCATTAATTTAGCCGCACAAGCAGGCGTACGATATAGCCTCGAAAACCCAATGGCTTATATTGATAGCAATATATTGGGCTTTGTGAATATACTCGAGGCTTGTCGTCATTACAAGGTTTCTAAATTGCTTTATGCCAGTAGTTCGAGTGTATACGGAAACTCGGTAGATGTGCCATTTTCGACCCATCAAAGTGTGGATAACCCAATAAGCTTGTATGCAGCTACCAAAAAAAGCAATGAGCTGATGGCTTATACCTATAGTCATTTGTACAATATACAAACTATAGGATTGCGCTTTTTTACGGTTTATGGACCTTGGGGGAGACCCGATATGGCCATGTTCTTGTTTACGGATGCCATCCTTAATAACCGACCGATAAAAGTGTTTAACAACGGAGATTTGTCACGAGATTTTACTTATATAGACGATATCATCCAAGGGATTAACCTAATTGTAAAAGATAAAAACCAAGACGAAAAATACCAATTGTTTAACATCGGAAATAGCAGGCCAGTACAGCTCCTCGAATTTATCGAAGAAATCGAAAAAGCAATAGGCAAACCAGCCCAAAAAATAATGATGCCGATGCAACCAGGAGATGTCAATCAAACATGGGCAGATGTAGAAGACTTACGAAAAAAATATGGCTATAACCCTAATTTTTCGGTAACAGAAGGAATCAAAAAATTTGTGGAGTGGTATAAAGAGTATTATAAGATATAAATAATATTAGTTATTATAGACAGATTTATTATTTTAATAAAATACCGATATGTAGAATATATAGTGATTAAAAGACAAATATAAATAGAATACGGAGTAATTTAAAAGAGTGAAAATAGGAGTATAATTAATGAGTCTTAAAGATAATACAGTTAAGGGAGTATTATGGTCTGGAATTGATACTTTTGGACAGTATCTAATACAATTTGTTGTAACTATACTATTGGCACGTTTATTAACTCCTGCTGATTTTGGTTTGATTGAAATGCTAATTATTTTTAGTTCAATTTCTAATATCTTATTAGATAGTGGTTTTGGACAGGCATTAATCCGAAAAAAAGAAGTTTCAAATAGAGATTATTCATCCGTTTTCTTTTTTAATGTACTCTGTGCTATTATTTTATATGGAGTATTATATTTTATAGCTCCTTCTATAGCAGTTTTTTATAAAACTCCCGAACTTACTGCGATAAGTAGAATATTTTTTATAGTTATTATTTTAAATGCCTTTGTAATAATTCAGAATACTCTTTTATCAAGAGCTTTGAATTTTAAATTGTTAGCAAAGGCTTCACTTCTTTCTTCATTGTTATCGGGTATAATAGGGGTGGTCTTAGCCATATATGGTTTTGGGGTATGGGCATTAGTTTTTCAGATGATATTTCATTCTTTTGTTAGAGTGATTTTATTGTGGTTATTTAATACATGGAAACCCACTTTTAATTTTAGCTTTAATTCGATTAGAGAACTATGGGCTTTTAGCTCAAAATTAATGGTAAATGGATTGTTAGATACATTTGTTACTAATTTACAATCCCTTGTTATTGGTAGATTTTTTACAAAAACAGATCTGGGATTATATTCTCAAGCCAAAAAATTTCAATCACTCCCTTCTCAAACTTTGACCCAAATTATACAAAAAGTAACTTATCCCGTCTTGTCTAAAATTCAAGATAATGATGAAAGACTTAAACAGGCCTACAAAAAGATAATTCAGGTTACTACGTTTGTGGTATTTACCGTAATGCTATATTTGATGGCAGTTGCCGATAATTTATTTTTTGTTGTTTTATCCGAAAAATGGATGCCTGCAGTAGAGTACTTTAGACCACTATGTATAATTGGTATTTTGCATCCTCTGCAAAGTATAAATGTTAATATTTTTTTGGTTAAAGGAAGAAGTGGTTTAATGCTAAAACTATCTCTTATAAGGCGAATTTTGGTAGTTTTGTCATTGGTTATAGCAATAAAGTTTGGAATTTTAGCATTGGTTTGGAGTTTAGTGTTTACTTATGTGTTTACCGGAATAATCTTTATTTCTTTTGCAGGGAGGTTAATTAATTATACTGTATTGGAGCAAATAAAAGATGTGTTTCCTACATTTGTAATCGCCTCACTCTTATCTTTAGCTACTTATTTTATAGGAATATATGTTCTAAATAGCTCTGAATTAGTAAATCTTTTATTTCAGACTGTTTTCTTCTATATATTATTTGTTTTACTTGTTCATATTAGTAAAATCAATTCGTATATAGAAATTAGAACAATTATAGAGAGTTTATTGAAAAAGAAAAAATATAATATTATGAACGTTAAAGGAATAATCAAGACTACTTTAAAATACTGGGTATTGCGATATTGCATGCATTCGGTGTTGTTGTATCCTTTAAATAATAAGATTTTAAGACCACGTTTATGGAGACTAATTGGATGTAAAGTAGGGAAGAATGTATTTATAGGATATGATGTCTATATTGATATAGGAAATACAAACCTTATTACTATTGAAGAGGGAGCATATATTGCTAATCGGAGTTTGATATTATGTCACGTAAGGGATTTAAAGAACTACAGAATAAATGATAAGTATGGGGATTTGCCTTACCGAAAAGGTGAAGTAAAAATATCAAAAGGAGCTTGTGTAGGGATGGGGGCTATAATTTTGCCTGGAGTTACTGTTGGAGAAGGAGCTATAGTAGGTGCAGGTTCTGTAGTATCTAAAGATGTTCCAGCTTGGACTATAGTTACGGGAGTTCCTGCTGTAGTAACAAAACAAATACGAAAAAGAACATATGAAACAGAAAATAATTAATACTATATCTTCTATTGTTGTTAATAGTGGCTTAGGTTCTGTATTAAATAAAATAAATAGAACGCCTCGTGTAATTTATTATCATGGAATAGAAAATAAAATAATTGACCCTTATATACAGGCAGTTCATATAAATAAGAACAGCTTTAAAAAACATCTATTATTTATAAAAAAAAAATATGAGGTAATTTCTATCAATGAGTTTTATGAACGATTTAAAAATAATTCTCTTAAAGGAAAAGAAATCGTAATTACTTTTGATGACGGATATAGAAATAATTTAACTGTAGCCGCACCGATCCTACAGGAATTTGGTTTCCCTTTTACAGTTTTTTTAAGTACTGGATTGATTGAAGATAATAATCTGCGTTTTCCTACTTTTCTGATACGCTCTATTGTTTTGGAAGCCAAAACTAATAAAATTACAATACAATCTCTCGGTAAGGAGTTTGATTTAGGTGATATTCAGCATAGGAAAAATGTTGCCCAAGAATTAATTAGAATAGCAAAAACAGCAAAAAATAGTCAAGTTAATATCTTGCTCGAAGAACTCAAGAATAATATATCTAAGAGTGAATTTGAAGAAATTTCTGAAAAGTTTGCTTCAGACCAAGCTATGAATTGGGACGAAGTAAAAGAGTTATTAAAATATGATTGTACTTTGGCTTCTCATTGTGTGGATCATTTTGTATGTCATGATAAACAGGATAAGGAAGAAATGTATCAACAGCTATTAGATAGTAGAAACAGTATAATCAAAATACAAGGACATTGTGATTATTTTGCTTATCCTAACGGAACTAATTGTGAGCTAGCAAGAGAATTGACAGAAAAGTCAGGCTATAAAATGGCATTTAGTACTAAATATAGGCATATAAATAACAAAGCTAACAGTGCCTCGATGTATAGACTACCAGTTCCACTAAACGTAAATAGATTTAAATTAATGATGTCAATATGATATTAATCGCTTTACTAATATCTCTTTTAGGGCTTTTATTTGTGATATTTGGCATTATTCCATACGGATTATATGTGTATCCAATGATTGGTTGTGGAGTATATTCTGCGGTTAAAACTTGGGAAAGAGTTAAAAGCAGTAAACAAGTATTGATCGATATTAAATTTTGGACATGGGTAACGTTATTTTTAGGGACTTTTATTGCCCCTCTTATCCATTTTTCAGAAAATAAATGGATTATAAGATATTCTACTCCTCCTTCTGACTGGAAGCCGTGGGCATTTATTATTAGCACTATATATTTCTGTGGGTTTGTTTTGTTAGATGTTTTTTTAAAGAAAAAAATTATAGTAAATAAGACTAAAGATATCTGGATTCTAAATCCTCAGAAAATGAAAGTAGTCTATATTATGATGTTTGTTTCTTTTATTTTACAAACATACATTTATGCGACTATAGGTGGAATTACAGGTTATATAAATGCTTTTGATGAAAATGACGGTGGGTTTGAAGGGATGGGGATGATTTTTATTATTTCAGAATTATTTCCATTAGTTTATATTCTGTACTTTTTTTTAAAATACAAAGGAAAACAGATTAGTACTTGGAAGGTATATTTATTTCTTGTTTTATTATTTGTTTCTTGTTTATATTTTGGAGGGTTTAGAGGTAGTAGGAGTAATACCTTATTAACTGTTTTTCAAGGTGTAATAGTTATCCATTATGCAATAAAACCTTTTACAAAAAAACAATTTATTAGCTTTTTTTGTGCAGGGATGTTGTTTATGATTATTGGTAAAATGTATAAAACATGGGGGTCGGACTTTACTTCTATGAGCTATTCTGAAATTTCAAGCAGTCAACATTATGCAGATACAGGAGATATTATAACAGGAGATTTAGCGAGATATGATGTCCATGCATTTACAATATATAAATTAGAGAATACCTCAACCTATAAACTGAAATATGGCGCAACATATATTAGTGATATTTTAAATTTAGTTCCTGGACCTTTAAAACCTTCAGGACTATCTAATAAAACTGCTGCGGGGACTGAATTATTCTTTAACCAACCTTATTATAATCCGAAATTGGGAGTTAAATCACCTCGGATTTATGGAATGGTAGGACAGTGGATGTTAAATTTTGGTTGGGAAACATCTGTATTGTCCTTTATCGTTTTGGCACTTTTATTAAATTTTTTGACCAAAATAAAGCAGAAAATTTCATTTGATGATACTCGATTTTTTTTAGTTTCGTTAGTAATATTGTACGTGATTTATTTAATTAATAACGATATGGGAACAACAACTTTTCTGACTTTGAAAAGGTTTTTACCGATGTATTTTATTATTTATCTGGTGTCAGATAAAATAAAAAGAATTTCTTAATTTTATTAAATGATTTTATCAGATATAATTTTGACATCAGATAAGAGATTTCTCTCTATTGGAGGAAATTTTATTTATGTCAACAAGAGAACATTAAAAAAATATAATGACAACAAAAATGTCGTAGCATTAGTATGTAGTCGTGAGATTGCTGTAATGGCACAAAAACTTAGTTTTCCAGGTCTTCGTTTGGTTCAACTTACAAGTGCAGGATGGGATAATGTTGATTTAAATCACTACACTAAAAACAGTGTTACCGTCTGTAATGCAGCTGATGTGTATTCGATAGCTATGGCTGAATTTGTCTTATATATGATGCTTCAAGCTGCCAAACGATATAATAAAAATATTAAAAACAAGAGTATACGATTATTGAGAGGCTATGAGTATATAACCGAATTAAGAGGTAAAACCTTAGGAATAATGGGGGTAGGAAGTATAGGGACTGAGGTTGCAAAAAGAGCGGAAGCTTTTGATATGGATGTAATTGGTTATGCTAACAGTACGACTCAAAAAAAGTATTTTAATAAAATTTATCACAAAGAAAATATTGATGAATTTGTTAGTGGTTGTGATTATCTAGTGGTTACTTTACCTCATACAATACACACAGAAGAGCTTATCGATAGTTCTCTGTTGAATAAAATGAAAGAAAATGTCACTATTGTAAACGTAGGTAGAAAAGCCGTCTTTAATCAAAAAGACTTTATAGCAGTTCTGAAAAAAAACAGAAAGATGACAGCTATATTGGATATGTTTGAATTTATTCCTAATTTATTTACCAACCCATTTAGGCGCATGTCTAATGTAGTAGTAACTCCAGGAGTCACTGCAATATCCCAAGAAGTAAATGATAAATTACAAAAATTGATAGAACACAATATTTGGAGTTTAGAGAATAATGAAGCCCCTAAAAATATTCTAAATCCTTAGTATTATGCTAGAGAAAAAAAACTATAATTTAATAGATATCTTAAAGTTTGTCTTTGCTATACTGATTATGTTTGCTCATACAGCGTCGTCTTTTGTGGAGTTTCCTAATTATGTGGACATTTTTTTTTCCTTGTATATATTTGGTGTTCCCTTTTTTTTTGCATGTAGTTCATTTTTCTTTTTTAAAGGATTGTTTATAGATAACAGAATAATAGATGAGAATAATAAAAAGTATAAGAATTTTTCTAGGCGAATACTTTTAATGTATGGAGCCTGGAGTATAATCTACTTTTTATTTGTTGCAATGGAATGGATTGTAAAAGGGGTTGAAGTACATGAAGTTATAGGGTATTTTCATAAAAGTTTTATTTTTTCTACTTATGCTACGATTTGGTTTCTTCCAGCTTTATGGATCGGTGTTACAATTACTTACTTTTTATTAAAAAAGTATCATATAAAAACAGTATTGATATCTGCTGTCTGTCTGTATCTCATAGGTTCTTTGATGTATTCATACCTTCCTGTTTTTCAGCCATTTACTATTTTGAATAAATGGGTAGAATCTTACCTTACTGTATTTATAACCTCAAGAAATGGAATCTTTAATGGATTTCCTTTGGTTGCAGTAGGAGCGTTAGTAGCCTGTAATTCTCAGAGAGTTAAAGTGAATAATTGGTTGTGGATAATTCTTTTTTTTGGAGTAATTGCAGAAACATTTTTTATTAAATTTTTTATTAAAGGATTTGGAGTTGATTTTGCCCTTTTACTAATTCCATTTACGTATTATTTTTTAAAACGGATGTTACAAATTGATTTACCAAATCATCCAATTTATATAAAAGCAAGAAACTATAGTATGCTGATTTTTTTGTCTCAAAGAATATTTATTACAGCTATTCCTGCTTTGTTATCCGTTGAGGTTATTAATAAACTTACTCGCAACCCTTATTTAGGATTACTGTATGTTTGTTTATCGGTATTTATCGTCTCTTATTTAATTATTAAATATCGAAGCCGATTTAAATGGTTACAATTATTGTCGTAACTTAAATATTCTAAACAAAGAAAAGAAAGAGTATGCAACTTGTTTTTTTTACAGAAGCTCGCTTTATTAAGAATGATAAAGGAGATATATATAATGCAGAGGGATCATTAAATTATTTGCTTTGGGAGAGATATTTAGAACATTTTGATTCCATAGTTATAGTAGCAAGAGTAAAATTAGATTTGACATACAGAGGTAATGAACATAATATCTCTAGTGGAGAAAGAGTAACCTATGTGGAATTGCCTTATTATGTAGGGCCAAAAGATTTTTTAATACATAGGCGAAAAATTAAGAGTATCATAAAAAAAATAACTGTTAAGGGGAAGGCATATTTAATGCGAGTTCCTGGAACAATAGGATATTTAGCATCATTAGAGTTAAAGAAGAAAGGAATTCCTTATGGAGTAGAAGTTGTTGGAGATCCCATAGATGTTTTTTCAAAAGGCTCAATCAATCATCCTTTGAGAAGTTATTTTAAATATATGGGATTTAAACAATTAAGATATATTGTGGAGAACTCATCGGCAGCGCTATATGTAACTTTGCATAAACTTCAAAAAAGATACCCAGTAAAAGAAGGAATCTTCACTACATCAGCTTCTAATGTTATATTAAAAAAAGAATATATTGCAGAATCCCCTAAAGTATTAGTAAAAAAGGAGTCTTACAATCTCTTGTGTATTGGTTCCTTATCACAGATGTACAAGGCCCCAGACGTCGTTTTAAAAAGTGTAAAACATCTAAAAGAAAAAGGACTTGACTGCAGATTAACTTGGCTAGGAACAGGTAAATATCTAGAGGAAGTAAAAAAAATGGCTGGAGAGTTAGGGATTGATAAGGATGTGGAATTTGTTGGTTATGTTTCTGATAGAGAAGAGATTATGAGGTGTTTAGATAAATCAGATATATTTATCCTAGCCTCCAGAACAGAAGGATTACCACGCGTTATAATCGAAGCAATGGCTAGAGGATTACCAATTATAGGTTCAGATGTAGGAGGTATTCCAGAGTTAGTTAGTCCACAATTATTAGTTAAAAAAAATGATATAATTGACTTGGCAAATAAAATAATAGAATTAGCAAGCGATTTAGATTTTACTAATAGAGTAGCTGAAGAAAACTTAATAAAGTCACATCATTATTCTGAAGATAGCCTCAACGCTAATAGAAAGAAGT
The DNA here is from genome assembly GCA_040392465.1 of Flavobacterium suncheonense. Classification (GTDB taxonomy): domain Bacteria; phylum Bacteroidota; class Bacteroidia; order Flavobacteriales; family Flavobacteriaceae; genus Flavobacterium; species Flavobacterium suncheonense_A. The sequence goes on along the minus strand of JBEBWA010000007.1, from coordinate 76,088 downwards.
TTTATAGAGAAATAATAAATATCGCAACAAGATGATGTCAAATAAAAAAATTTGTGCTATATCCACGGTATCTATAACAATGGAAATGTTTATAATAGATGCTATGAGAAGACTGAAAGAAGAAGGTTATGATGTGACATTGGTCTGTACGATGGATGATAATTTTTATAAAAAATATTCAGAAGAATTTAGATGCATAAACATTAAGATGGAAAGAGGGAATGACTTGATAGGAATGATAAAGTCTATATTCTTTTTCTTTCGGCTTTTTAGCAAAGAAAAATTTGATATAATTCAATATGCTACTCCAAATGCCTCTTTATATGCTGCTGTTGCAGGCTTTCTGTCTAGGTCTAAAGTTAGAATTTATTGTCAATGGGGAATTAGATATGTGGGTTTTGAAGGAAATAAAAGAAAATTTTATAAAAAAATAGAAAAATTCACTTGTTTTTTATCAACTCATATACGACCAGTAAGTTTTAAGAATCTACATTTTGCTGTAGAAGAAGGACTATATAAGAAAGAAAAGGCTAAGGTTTTAGGAGCAGGAGGAACCGTAGGTATAGATTTTAAGGTATTTGATATTCAATACAAAAATAAATATAAACAAGAGATAATTGATAAATACCCTATACTTAAAAATACTGTAGTTTTTGGTTATATAGGAAGAGTGGTTAAAGATAAAGGTTTTAATGAGCTTATTTTAGCATTTAAAGAATTATTACTCGAGCATAATAACGTAACTTTGTTTATTATAGGAAATTATGAACAAGATTTAGATCCTGTAGATGCTCTACTATTAGATTGGGCATTGAAGGAACCAAACGTAATATTTACAGGACATGTTGCTCAAATTCATATGTATGTTTCTGTAATTAATGTTTTAGTTCATCCTTCATATAGAGAAGGATTTAGCATGGTAATTCAACAAGCACAAGCGATGGCTATTCCGGTTATAACTACAGATATTCCTGGGCCCTCTGAGGTTATAGAACCCAATGTTTCTGGCTTGTTAGTAGAAGTTAAAGACTCTAAATCACTATATGAAGCCATGGAAAATTTATTACTTAAAGAAAATTTAAGGAAGGAATTAGGAGATAACGGATATACAAGAGCCACTCGTTTATTTAAAAGAGAAAATATGCTCAATAATATCTTAGAAGATAGAAATAATATAATAAATAGATAGTATGGCAATAGATTTAATGATATTAGCTTCAGATGTCGATGCGGCCATTGAAGCTCAGCAGGCAGGAATTGATAGAATCTTTTTTGACTTGGAGTTTATCAATAAGCATGAGAGACAAAGAGGACTCAATACAGTAAAATCAAATAATGATATTAAGGATTTACCAAAAATTAGAGAGGTTATAAAACAGTCTAAACTTTTAGTAAGAACGAACCCTATCAATTCTCACTTGTCAGAAGAAATAAACAAGATAATAGATTATGGGGCAAATATCTTAATGCTACCTATGGCTATAGATAGAAAAGATGCAGAAACATTTGTGAACCATATAAAAGGACGTGCTAAAGTAAATGTAATGATAGAAAGTACACAAGCTTTATCAAGGATTGATAGTATCTTAGAAGTTGATGGAATTGATGAGGTGTTTATAGGTTTAAATGATTTGCATTTAGGACTAGGCCTAAATTTTATGTTCGAAGTTTTAAGCGGAGGGTTAGTGGAGTATTTGGCAGAAAAATGCAATAAGAAAAATATTCCGTTTGGATTTGGCGGAATTGCACGAATAGGAGATGGTCGTTTGCCAGCAGATTATATATTAGGAGAACATTATAGGTTAGGGTCTTCTTCTGTTATACTATCTCGTACATTTAAAGGAGAAGTAAATAATCCGAATGGTGTAAAAATCCTCATGGAAGAAGAAGTGCAAAAAGTCAGAAGACGAGAGGAGGAAATTAAGAGCTGGAACAGTAAGCAATATAGTGAAAATCAAATTAGAGTAAAACAAATAGTAAACTCTATAGTTGATGATATGTTGAATAAGGATTTATAGCGAAGTAATGTACAAAAACTACTTAAAACGCATTTTTGACTTTCTAGCGGCTCTTTTCGGATTACTGTTATTAAGTCCTGTTTTTATAGTTGTTATGGTTGGTTTGTTTTTTGCTAATCATGGCAAACCGTTTTTCGTTCAGTCTCGTCCTGGCCAAGGAGAACGTATCTTTAAGATTGTTAAGTTTAAAACTATGAACAACAAAAGAGATATAAGTGGAGAATTACTACCTGATGCAAAGCGTTTAACCAAAATTGGCAATTTTGTACGCAAGACTTCGTTAGACGAGATTCCGCAACTCCTCAATGTGCTAAAAGGCGATATGTCTTTGATTGGACCAAGACCTTTGTTAATACAGTATTTACCACTTTATAACGAAAATCAAAAAAGAAGACACAACATACGTCCTGGAATCACAGGATGGGCACAAGTCAACGGACGAAATGCTATCAGTTGGCAACAAAAATTTGAATATGATGTTTGGTATGTGGATAACATAAGTTTTTGGTTAGATATAAAAATCTTATTTTTAACCATCAAAAAAGTATTTGTCCGAGAGGGTATATCGCAAGACGGACAAGCTACAATGGAGGTTTTTAAAGGTAATTAAATGAGGTAGACAAAATAAGATTGTTAAACGTTATTATAACTCTATAGAACTATTGTCTCAAGCCTTCATAAATGCAGATAGAGCATATATTTTTGATAATTCAACAGATAACCTATTTCAAAAGGTTTTAGTTGAGAAAAAAGGAAATTATGTGGAAATTTATTCGGACGAAATACCAGAATGGGTTCAGATTTATTTATTAGATAAAATAGAAAAAGAATGAGGTTATATTTATTCGGAGCAAGCGGTCACGGAAAAGTAGTCATTGATATTATCAAGACTTCTGTCAAAGAACTTCAAATAGAAGTTGTTTATGACGATAATCCCAAACAGAAAAACATACTTGATATTCCCGTTTTAATGACTATATCTGATGTTCTGAATAATAATTCACTTAGATGGGTTATTAGTATTGGCAATAACACCTTCCGAAAGCAAATAGCAGAAAAAATAAAAGGAAAGTTTGAAAGAGCAATTCACAATAGTGCTATAATTTCGAATACTTCCGAAATAGGCGAAGGAACTGTAGTTATGGCAAATGCCGTAATTAATCCAGATGCCAAAATAGGAAAGCACTGTATAATTAATTCAGGAGCAATAATAGAGCATGATTGTATGATTAGTGATTTTTCGCATATTTCACCCAACGTAGCTCTAGCTGGAGGAGTACAAGTTGGAGAAGGAACCCATATTGGTATTGGGGCTTCTGTGATTCAGGGCATAAAAATTGGTAAATGGTGTACTATAGGAGCAGGAACTGTTATTCTCAAAGATGTTCCTGATAATGCTGTTGTTGTAGGTAATCCAGGGAGAATTATAAAGTATAATCACTTATAAAATTGACCATCAAAAGATTTTTTGACCTGTTTTTGTCAATATTGCTTATTGTCCTAATAAGTCCGTTTTTGGTATTAGGATATTTGGTAGCTTGTATTGACACCTTTTCGAACGGACTTTTTACCCAACAAAGAGTAGGACAGTATGGAGCCTTGTTTACGATTTACAAACTCAAAACCATTCGTCCAGTAAGTCAAAAAATATCTCCAATAGGACGTTTTTTGAGAAAATCAAAAATAGATGAACTGCCACAGCTTTTTAATGTGCTAAATGGAACGATGTCTTTTGTGGGACCTCGCCCCGATATCGAAGGATATTATGACAAGCTAGAAGGCGAAGCCAGAAAGATATTGGAACTTAAGCCAGGTATCACTTCGGAGGCTAGTATCAAATATGCTAATGAGGAAATTCTATTAGAAAAACAGCAAAATCCACTACAATATAACGATCAAATTATCTTTCCCGATAAAGTGAAGATGAATTTGGAATATTTTTATAATCAGTCACTTTGGTTGGATATAAAAATAATTTTTAGAACAATTCTACGTAAATAACGAGAAAAACAAGTGTAAAAGTGCAAAATGGTCAATTTCTAACAGACTTCGTTGTATATTTGTAAAATATTTTAGATTAAAAAAATGAGTGATTCGAAAATATGGCTTTCTTCGCCCCATATGGGAGGAAATGAACAAAAATTTGTTCAAGAAGCTTTTGATACGAATTGGGTGGCTCCTTTAGGACCAAATGTTTTGGGTTTTGAACAGGATTTAGAAAGTTATCTCGGAGCCGGTGTGAATGTTGGAGCTCTGAGTGCTGGAACTGCAGCGTTGCATTTGGGACTGATTTTATTGGGAGTAGAAAAAGAGGACGAGGTGATTTGTCAGAGTATGACCTTTTCGGCCTCAGCTAATCCAATTTTGTATCAGGGGGCAATTCCTGTTTTTGTAGATAGCGAACCTCAAACTTGGAATATATGTCCCGAAGCTTTAGAAGAAGCCATAAAAGACCGAATTACAAAGGGTAAAAAGCCCAAAGCAATAATTGCAGTTCATCTGTACGGGATGCCTTATCAGGCAGATAAAATCAGAAAAATTGCAGATAAATATGAGATTCCGATTCTGGAAGATGCGGCCGAAGCACTTGGAAGTACTTATAAAGAACAAAAATGCGGAACATTAGGAGATATCGGAGTTCTCTCTTTTAATGGGAACAAAATTATTACAACTTCAGGAGGTGGTGCTATTGTTACCCCGACTAAAGCCCTAAAAGAAAAGGCGGTTTTTTATGCTACTCAAGCCAGAGATAATGCTCCCCATTATCAACATTCGCATATCGGATATAACTACAGAATGAGTAATATTTGTGCGGGTATTGGAAGGGGACAAATGCAAGTGTTGGACAACCACATCACTTTGCGTAGAAAAATGCACAACTTTTATGTAGAATATTTTAAGAATATAGATAAAGTAACAGTTTTTTCAGAACCAACCTCTGATTATTATTCCAATCATTGGTTGAGTTGTATAACAGTAGATTCGTACCAGTTAAGAGAAAAGATACGGCTGGTACTAGAAAGTCAAAATATAGAGAGTCGTCCGTTATGGAAAGCAATGCACCTTCAACCAGTTTTTTCGAAATATCCTTACTACGGTAAACAGGTGGCACAAGATTTGTTTGAAAGAGGACTTTGTCTTCCGTCAGGCTCGAACCTTACAGAACAAAATAAACAAAAAATTTCAGAAGTTTTTGATACTATTTTTCAGGAAGCGTAAATTAATGTTGAATTAGGCTTTTTAGTGTGTATGAAGGAAAAGAAAACTATCAAAAATTCAGAGCTAATTAATACAATAAAATATGCTATTTCTCTTAATTGGATAGGGTTTAGTGTGCATAATTTCGGATATGTCCCCAGATGGATTATTCTGCTATTAGATATGCTGATAGTTTTATGTACAGCTACTTTGACCTATCTTTTGATAGATGGAGTAGGGCAACATTATATTGCCGAAAAATATGTTTTTTTGGCCTTAGGGCTGTATTTGTTTTTTAACCTATTCTCTTTTAGAGTGTTCAGAATTTATGCGGGAATAATTCGGCACTCTTCCTATATTGATGCAATTAAGATTTTCTTTTCGCAGATTACATGGTTTTTCCTCTCTTTATTGGTTAACGGTGTATTTGTGATAATTATAGGGACAGAAAAACTATTTCTAACTACAGGATTACTGATAAATTTTGTTTTTTCGTTTGCCGCTTTATTTGTTTATCGCATTTTAATCAAAAAGGTATATGATAATTACCTGAACGAAAGCAAAAACCGAAATCTGATAAAGGCAATAATCTATGGAGCAGATGCCAATGCTATAGCGGTTGCTAATGCTTTGCTTTCTGAAGTTCCAGCCCGATTTAAAATAGTTGGTTTTTTGGACAAAAAAGCGACTAATACTTCTAAGAGAATACTCGATTTACCTATTATTTTACACAATAAGAAAGTTCCTATTGTGATGAGAACCAAAGGAGCAGAGGCTCTTATCATTGCAGATAAGACCCTTACTAAAGAAGAAAAAATGGGTATTGTAGATAGCTGTTTGGAATTTAACTATAAGATTTATACAGTTCCTTTGATTAGTGACTGGGAAGATGGGAAAGAAATTTCTAAAAAGGTCAAAAACTTTCAGATTCAGGATTTGCTGGAAAGAAAGCCCATTGTTTTGGACGACAATAGTATTTCGAAACAACTCAAAGACAAAAAGGTACTGATTACAGGAGCAGCAGGATCTATAGGAAGCGAAATAGTGTGGCAAGTAATTAATTTCTCGCCTCAACAAATTATTATGGTGGATCAGGCAGAAAGCCCTTTGCACCAGTTGAGATTGGAACTTGACAAAATGAAGTTTGCCTCTACAGTATGTCCTATTATAGCTGATATCAGAAACCAGGCAGTGATGGAACAGATTTTTGAAGAGTTTAAGCCAGATGTAATATATCATGCGGCAGCCTATAAACATGTTCCACTTATGGAAGAAAACCCTTCTCAGGCTGTTTTTACAAATATTTTAGGAACTAAAATAATAGCGGATTTAGCTAATAAGTATGGTGCGGATAAGTTTGTGATGGTCTCTACAGATAAAGCGGTTAATCCGAGCAATGTGATGGGAGCTTCAAAGAGAATAGCAGAAAAATACGTACAGTCTTTACACCGCAAATTACAAAAAGAAAACAAGGCTAATTTTACAAAATACATAACAACCCGATTCGGTAATGTATTAGGGTCTAATGGGTCAGTAGTACCTTTGTTTACCAGACAAATTGCAGAAGGAGGGCCTATTACAATTACACACCCAGATATCATACGTTATTTTATGACCATTCCTGAAGCTTGCCAGCTAGTTTTAGAAGCAGGAGCCATGGGACAAGGAGGAGAAATTTATATCTTCGATATGGGAAAGCCCGTAAAGATTATAGATTTAGCTCATAAAATGATAAAACTAGCAGGATTTATTCCAGAGAAAGATATACAAATAAAGACTATTGGACTTCGTCCTGGAGAAAAACTATACGAAGAGTTGCTGAATGATTCTGCCAAAACTCTTCCGACACATCACGAAAAAATAATGATTGCAAAAGAGTTTTGCGATGAATTTAAAATTACTGGTGCAGTAATAGAGCAATTGATTCACAATGCTCATAGCTGTAATAAAAAAGAAATAGTGGCTCAAATGAAAGAAATAGTACCTGAATACAGAAGTATGAATTCGGAGTTTGAAGCATTGGATATAAAATAATAGATTGAATTTTAAAAAATATATCTTTGCATTCTGTTAGATCTAAAAAAATAAAATGAAAAAAATAGTTGTATCCTTTATTTTTGTGTTGTTATTATCTTCTTGCGCTTCAAGAAAAGATGTAGTGTACTTGAATCAACTAGAAGGAAACAAGACAGAAGATATCAACTCGTATGTAACAACTTTACAGCCCGATGATTTATTGAGTATTATCGTAAATTCTAAGGCGTGGATGTTAGCATTAGATTTTAATCCTCCTCCTGTAGCTTTGCAATCTAACACAGAGTCCTTATCTGCTCAACAGCGTATTCAGACCTATTTAATAGATAAAGACGGATTTATTAATTTCCCTGAAATTGGTAAAATCAAACTCGGAGGACAAACACGAGAAGAGGCAATTACAACATTGACAGAAGCACTAAAACCACATATATCAGATGCCAGAATCAATCTTCGGATATTGAATTATAAAATTACGGTTCAAGGAGAAGTAGTAAGACCAGGCACCTTTACTGTAGAATCTGAGCGAATAACTCTGTTTCAGGCTTTGAGTATGGCAGGAGATATGACCATCTACGGAAAAAGAAAAGAAGTTTTGGTAATTCGCGAATTTGAAGGGAAAAGAACTTTTACGAAAGTCGATTTGACAGATTCAAACTTTATCAATTCAGATTTTTATTACCTCAAACAAAATGATGTGGTATATGTAGAACCCAACAAAACCAGAATCAACTCATCGGCTGTAGGACCCAATCTTACCGTAGCCATTTCTGCCATATCTTTGTTGGTAACTGTATTTGCTGTATTAACGCGATAGTTTATTTTATGGACAATTCAACAGAATTTAATTACGAAGGCGAACAATCAGAAAGCATAAATCTTCGTCAGCAACTAGAGCTTTATCTCATCCACTGGAAGTGGTTTGTGCTGGGAGTATTTATTAGTCTCCTTGGTGCTTTTTTATACTTAAGATATGCTACTCCTGTATATAAAGCTTCTGCTTTGATAATGCTTAAGGATGATTATAGAGGAGGTGCTGCCAATGAATTATCGATACTTTCTGATTTGACTTTTGGAGGGAAAGACAATGTTGAAAATGAAATCCATGTATTGGACTCCAGAACACTTTCTGAAAAAACTATTAAAAAATTAAACCTTCATATTTCTTATTTTAGCGAAGGGAGAATAAAATCTTATGATTTGTATAAGAATACTCCTGTACGAGTTGATTTTACAACGATTAACGAAGCGTATAGCAACGGAATCTCAGGATTACTATTAGAAGGAATCGATAAAGTAAGCTACTCTCTTCGATTGGACGAAGAAAAATTAGGGACCTATAAATATGGAGAGTTAGTTACCAACTCATTAGGTAGTTTTATAGTTAAAAGAAATGAAAATCAAACGGATAAAGAAAAGTTTGAGATAAGTATATATGTTGAAACACCCGAAAAAGTAGCCCGAAGATATAAAACTAATTTTCAGGTTGCTTCTACCGGGAAGTTCACTAGTGTTTTAGAACTGTCTCTACTTAATGACAATAAAGATAAAGCAGAAGATTATTTAAATACTCTAATTGAATTATACAATTCAGAAGGTATTGCCGATAGGAGAGTTGTATCTGAAAACACTTCAGAATTTTTGAGTAAGCGATTAGATATTTTGACCAGAGAATTAAACGAGGTTGAAGGTCAAGTAGAGCAATTTAAGCGCGATAAAGGAGTTACAGATATCATTTCGGAAGCAAATATTTATATCCAGAATGCAAGTGAATTTGAGAAAAAATACATTGATATAAACACACAAATAGGAGTTATAGATAATGTTACAAAAGGATTTATAGACGAAGATACTACCGGAAAAACCTTCCCGATGTTAGACGCTCTTACCAGTGACCCAGCTTTGGCAGCAGCTATACATCAGCACAATACGATGGTACTAGAGAGAAATCAATTGGCTCCAAGTGCTGGCCCTGAAAACACGAGAATTAAACAAATCGATACCGAAATAGAGCTCTTAAAGAAATCAATCAGAGGTAATTTAGCACAACTAAAGTCAAACCTTTTGTTGACAAAATCTGACATAAACAAACAAAGGAGTATTTTAAGCGGCAGAATTGGAACGGTTCCTGCTTTAGAAAAAGAATATAAAGGAATCGGGAGACAACAAGGTGTAAAAGAGGCTCTCTATCTGTATTTATTACAAAAGAGAGAAGAAACCGAAATATCAATGGTTTCCTTAGCTCCAAATGCAAAAGTAATTGATTCTGCACTGGCTCCGAATATTCCGGTATCACCCAAAAGTATGATTATATATTTAGCGGCACTTATTTTAGGAGTACTTATTCCGTTTGCCGTAATCTATATAATAAATTTATTGGACACTAAAGTAAAAAGCAGATTAGACATCGAAAAATTCTTGACTATTCCGTTTTTGGGAGATGTCCCTCGTTCAGAATCCCATGAAGAAATCATAAAATCAGAGAGTCGATCCAGTTCGGCCGAAGCCTTGCGTATTGTTCGAACCAATATGGAGTTTATGTTGAGCCAAATACCTGAAGGCAGTGCAAAGACGATTTTTGTGACCTCTACAATGCCTAAAGAAGGGAAGACGTTTATAGCCGTAAATTTAGCAGGAACTTTTGCTTTGTCGGGTAAAAGAACCTTACTAATCGGAATGGATATTCGAAACCCGAGATTAGGAGAATACTTAAAACTACCGAGCAAAGGATTGACCAATTATTTGGCTTCTAATGAGATGGATGTCAATAGTATTATTGTAAAGCAAGAAGGATATAAAGAATTTTACGTAATGCCTCCAGGAGTAGTCCCTCCAAATCCAGCAGAACTTTTGATGAGTAAAAAAGTGGATGAGATGTTCGAATACCTGAAAACGCAGTACGATTATATTATTGTAGATACCGCTCCAATGAACTTGGTAACCGATACGCTATTGGTTGCTAAAAATGCAGATGCCTTTATCTATATAGTTAGAGAGAATTATCTCGATAAACGCTTACTACATATACCTCAAAAGCTGTATAGAGAGCGCAAACTCCCAAATATGTCAATATTGCTCAATGATACTTATTCCAGAGCTGGTTACGGTTATGGGTATGGTTACGGTTATGGGTATGGTTACGGAGTAGAAATCAAAAAGAAACCTTGGTACAAGAGGATACTAGAGTTTGGTAGAACTAAACAGATAAATAGAGAATAAAAAATAAAGGTTTTCACAAGTTTTATAAAGAAGTGAAAACCTTTATTTATTAAAATTCTTCTTCAGAATCCATTTCAATATAGGTCGGATTAGACATTATCTTTTCTGAAAGCATCTCGACTTTGTCCGTGATTTCCGAAACCGTAAAAATCCTTTGTGTTTTTTCAATCGCATCAGACAATCGCGTTATTATTTGTTCTTGTCTGTTTTTTAAGATAAAATCCAAATCATCAACAATAAACATCTTTAATCGATTGATGTCAAAACCTGCTCCTGAAAATAAATCACTTAATTTTTTAGGAGGTCCAATCAGAACATCAATCCCAACAGAAATCAGATTTTTGTCATTGTCAATATCGGTGTGTTCGTAAGTGTGATAAACTCTTAATTTGTTGTGTATATTTAGCTTGTCGAATATTTCGACTAATTCCGCAACTTTTTCCCTGTTCTGAACCATTATCAAAGCTCTCGGAGATTGTTCGTAGGGCTCGTCTAGCCTTTGAATAACATTCAGGGCTAAAGTAGTTGTTTTACCACTAGTATCCGGAGAGCAAATTACTAGGTCAGCTCCACTCTTGATAAGCGAAAAAGTTTCTTCCTGAAGCTCGTTGGCTTCGGTGAACCCACTTTCAGCTAATGATAAATTAAGGTTTGGATTTATTTTTTTTAAAAACATTTTATTGTATTCTTGATAACTGTGAAGTGCTTAAGCACACTATTCATCAGATTCTTCCATAGTGTGAAATACATTCTGAACATCGTCATCCTCTTCGATTTTTTCGAGAAGTTTCTCAACATCAGCCACTTGTTCAGGAGTCAGCTTTTTGGTTACTTGCGGAATTCGGTCAAAACCTGACGAAAGGATTTCTGTCCCTCTACTTTCTAATTCTTTTTGAATAGCACCAAAACTTTCAAACGGAGCATACATTACAATACCATCTTCGTCCGCAAAAATTTCTTCTACCCCAAAATCAATCATTTCCAATTCTAATTCTTCGATATCTTGCCCGTTGTTTGGAATTCTGAAGTTACAAGTATGGTCGAACATAAATTCAACTGAACCTTGGGTACCAAGAGTTCCGTCGCATTTATTAAAATAACTTCTGATATTGGCAACAGTTCTGTTATTGTTGTCAGTAGCTGTTTCGATCAAAATTGCAATTCCGTGAGGTGCATATCCTTCAAAAAGAACTTCTTTATAGTTTGCCGTATCCTTATCAGAAGCTTTTTTAATAGCACGCTCTACGTTTTCTTTAGGCATATTAGCTGCCTTTGCATTTTGCATTACTGCTCTTAATCGCGCATTGGTTTCCGGATTAGAACCTCCTTCTTTAACAGCCATAACAATATCCTTCCCAATTCGGGTAAAGGTTTTAGCCATAGCTGACCAACGTTTCATTTTTCTCGCTTTTCTAAATTCAAACGCTCTTCCCATTTCTGTAAATTGTTTAATCGTTGATTTATTTAATCTTATAATATCGATTATATTAGACTGCAAAAGTAAGTTATTCCGAAAAAAATCAAAAAAGGAACTTTAAATTAAAGCTCCTTTTAGGTTTGAATTATTTTTTATAAAACGGAAGTTTAACCACTTTGGCTTTTACGTTGTTATTTCTGATTTTAATGAAAATCTCCGTGTCTATCTTACTGTTTTCTATAGTTACATATCCTAGTCCAATTCCTTTTCCTAGAGATGGTGCCATAGTTCCAGAGGTAACTTTCCCGATTATGTTTCCAGTTGCATCTACAATTTCGTAATCATGTCTTGGAATACCTCTTTCTACTAATTCAAACCCGACTAGTTTGCGTGTTATTCCTTCTTCTTTTTGTTTTTTAAGACTTTCAGAGTTAATAAAATCTTTAGTGAATTTTGTAATCCAACCCAATCCTGCCTCTAGAGGTGAGGTCGTGTCGTCAATATCATTTCCGTATAGGCAGAATCCCATTTCTAAACGCAAAGTATCGCGAGCTGCTAATCCGATGGGTTTGATTCCAAACGAATCTCCAGCCTCAAAAACTTTGTTCCAGATTTGCTCTACTTCTTCATTTTTACAATATATTTCGAATCCTCCAGAACCAGTATATCCTGTAGCCGAAATGATTACGTTGTCAATTCCCGCAAAATCTCCAACTGCAAAGCTATAATACGGAATTTCAGACAAGTTTACGGAAGTCAAACTTTGCATTGCTTCAATAGATTTTGGGCCTTGAATAGCTAAAAGCGCATATTCATCAGACAAATTTCGCATTTCAACTCCCATGTTGTTATGTTTCGAAATCCATTCCCAATCTTTGTCAATATTTGAAGCATTTACTACCAAAAGATATTGATTCTCTTTTAATCTGTAAATAATTAAATCATCAATAATTCCTCCATTTTCGTTCGGAAGACAAGAATATTGCGCTTTTCCAATTCCGATAGTAGAAGCATCATTCGAGCATACTTTCTGGATTAATTCAAGGGCATTTTCTCCTGTCAAAAGGAACTCTCCCATATGCGAAACATCAAATACTCCGACTCCGTTGCGAACGGTTTCGTGTTCGATAGTAACGCCTTGGTATTGAACAGGCATATAAAATCCTGCAAAATCAACCATTTTTGCTCCAAGAGCTTCATGAATGTGTCTTAACGGAATATGTTTCATTGTGTTTATGAGTTATTAATTTTTTGAGTGGCGAAAGTACAACATTTTAGCATTAAAGTCAAAAGTCATAAAGTTATAACCAGAGAATGTAACAATTTTATTTTACATTCGTCTTATATAATAAAATAGAAAGCGATTATAATATTCGTTTTATAATCCTCATTATTCTTAAAATATGAAAACAATACTCACATTAGATCACCTTTCAAAAAAATATAACGGATTACAAGCTGTTAATCAGGTTTCTTTCGAGATTGAAAAAGGAAATGTTTACGGAATCCTTGGGCCAAATGGGAGTGGAAAATCAACAACTCTCGGAATTGTGCTCAATGTGGTCAATAAGACAGGAGGCGATTATTCATGGTTCGGAGGAACAATGGATACGCATACAGCACTCCAAAAAGTAGGTGCAATTATCGAACGCCCTAATTTCTACCCCTATATGACTGCCTACGATAATCTGAAATTAGTGGCAAAAATTAAACGAGTACCGTATTCTAAAATTGACGAAAAGTTAGAATTGGTGGGTCTTTTAGAGCGAAAAGATAGTAAGTTCAGAACTTTTTCGCTTGGAATGAAACAGCGTTTAGCTATTGCCTCTGCTCTTTTAAATGACCCAGAAATATTGATTTTGGATGAGCCAACAAACGGATTAGATCCGCAGGGAATCCGACAAATTAGAGATATTATCCGACAAATAGCCAATCAAGGGACAACCATACTATTGGCTTCGCATCTGTTAGATGAAGTAGAAAAGGTCTGCTCGCATGTAGTGGTGCTCAAAAAAGGAACCATGCTTTATTGCGGAACTGTTAGTGGAATGACTTCAAACGAGGGCTTTTTTGAACTTGATTCGGATGATAACGAAAAACTAAAGTCAGTTTTGATTAGTCATCCATCAGTTAAAAGTATTGAAAAAGAAGACGGAAGATTAGTGGTATATCTCAAAGCTCCACTCGAAGCAAAGGAACTGAATAGACTTGTATTTGATAATTACATTACCCTTTCGCATTTAGTGAAACGCAAACACAGCCTAGAAGAACAGTTTTTGCAAATTACGAATTAAAAATTACGAATCCTTCTGTAATCATAAAACGTTAATCATCAAACTTAAATCCATGAAAAGACTTCTTTCTATAGAACTTCAAAAACTTTGGCAAAACAGAGCCTCTAAAGTGCTTATAATTTCGTATTTTGTTATACTGTGTTTTATTTCTTTAATAGCTTCTATTGAATTTAATTTAGGGGGAGTTTCTTTTAGAATTGCAGATCAAGGGATTTTTAATTTTCCGTTTATTTGGCATTTTAACACTTATGTAGCGGGGCTTCTGAAAATATTTTTGGCCGTTGTAATTGTATCAATGATGGCTAATGAATATAGCTATGGTACGTTAAAACAAAACCTAATTGACGGATTGAATAAAAAAGAATTTACGCTGTCTAAATTCTTGGTGGTAGTTTTGTTTGCGCTAGGATCTACATTTTTTATCTTTTTATTATCGGTGATTTTAGGGTATAGCTTTTCGTCTTATACTGAGTTTTCGATAGTAGTCATGGATATTGATTATCTGTTGGCTTACTTTGTAAAACTATTGGGCTTTTTCTCTTTTTGTTTGTTCTTAGGAATTTTAATAAAACGCTCCGCATTTGCTTTAGGTTTTCTGATTTTGTGGAATATTGTCGAATGGATTCTTTATGGAGTGATGAAATGGGGATTGTTTAGAGGAACGGAAATAGCCGAGAATGTATCGAGATTTTTTCCTTTAGAGTCGATGAGCTTATTGATTTTTAATCCTGCCAGAAGAATTTCGATTATCCGAAATGCAGAACAACAAGCTGGAATTATAAACGAAAATATTTATGATGTTAATTATTTTCAAATCTTTATTGTTTTGGTTTGGACAGCCTTATTTGTTTATTTTTCTTTTAGACTTTTAAAGAAAAGAGATTTGTAATTTATGGATGAATGTGCAATTTGAGATCGCGAATTCTGAATTAGGAACTTTTATTATCTTTGCTAATCATTAATTACTCGTCGTTGAAACTAGTAACCAACATACGCCATTACTTTGAAAAAAACGGATTTCAAGTAGCTTCTCGCTTGTCAGACAGGTTAGGGATGAGGGCTACCAATGTTCGTTTGTTTTTTATTTATATTTCGTTTGTTACGGCAGGATTGTGGTTTGGGGTCTATCTGACGTTAGGCTTTTTACTCAAACTAAAAGATATGATTTACACCAAGCGAAGTTCAGTTTTTGATTTATAGCAGATAAAAAAGTTTGTTGTATTATCTTTAATTTTTTCTTTGGTTTGGCTTAGTGCCCCATTAAAAGCTGTGTGGTTTCTGCTTTTAGAATAAAGCATTCTGATTCTCATGTTTATTTCTCAAGAATTAAAAAAGTTTCGATTCACGAACTAGGACATAAAACCTTGGATTAGGTCATTGTCCAGTCAAGAAGTGTGTAATGACAGATGCCGTTGAGAGGGTGTCTACTATCGATAATGCAGAACTCAAACGCTGTGCTTAGCGTAAAAAGAAACTGAATTAATTTTTTAAAACGTGGTCGTTTTTCAAAAAAGAAATGTAATTTTACACGTTCATTACAATAAAAAACTTTTTTATAAGTTTTGTTTTTCTAAAACAATATTACATTGAAATCAAGAGGATTAAGATATTTTTTTGCCATAACCACTATCGGGTTTGTGGCTATTGCATGCTCTACCCAAAAAGACACCTTTGTCAATAGAAAATTCCATTCGACTACAACAGAATACAATATATTGTATAACGGGGATTTAGCTCTTGTGGCTGGAATCCAGGAACTTGAAATGATTCCTGATAATTTCTGGGATGTTCTTCCTGTCGAAAAAATGCAAATTATAGTGCCTGTATTCGGGCAAGATTCAATTCCTAGAAATGCCAACTTTGTTAGAGCAGAAGATAAAGCTGTAAAAGCTATCGAAAAGCATTCTATGAGTATTGGAGGGGTGGAGAGAAATCCTCAAATGGACGAAGCTTATTTGTTGCTCGGAAAAGCAAGGTATTATGATCAGAGATTTATCCCTGCCTTAGAGGCTTTTAATTTTATCATGTATAAATATCCAGATAGTGATAGAATAAACGAAATCAAAATTTGGAGAGAAAAAACTAATATTCGCCTTGAAAATAACATATTGGCCATTCAAGGTCTAAAAAAGGTTTTACGCGAGATAGATTTTAAAGATCGCAAAGTAGTAGCAGAAGCAAATGCTACAATAGCTCACGCTTTTTATAACGAAGAACAAAATGATAGCGCAATTATTTATCTCAAAAAAGCCAAAGAATATACTCGAATTGACGAAAATAAAGCAAGGTACTTGTTTGTGTTAGGGCAATTACTCGAAAAACAAGATAAAAAGGAAGAGGCAGTAACAGCTTTTCAGGAAGTAATAGATATGAATCGCAAATCGCCAAGACAATATGTGATTCAGTCTCATGCCAAAATAGCTTCAATAAATCAAAATTCACCCGATTTTATAGAAAAGTTCAATAAATTACTCAAGGATCGAGAAAACCGCCCTTTTCTGGATGTGCTCAACCATCAGGTGGCATTATATTATGATAAACTAGAAGAGGACGAAAAAGCGATTGAATACTATAATAAGTCGTTGAAAAACAAGTCCAAAGATGTGTATATGGTTGCTTCGAATTATAGAAATATAGCAGAGATAAACTTTTATAATGCCAAATATTCTGTAGCGGGGAAGTATTATGATAGCACTTTGGTTCATTTAGATAATAAGACAAGAGAGTTTCGAAATATCAGACGAAAAAGAGAGAACCTTGAGGATGTAATCAAGTATGAAGCCATTGCTGTAAACAATGATAGTATCTTACTGCTTGTTAGCATGTCTGAAGCAGAAAGAGAAGATTTTTTTAAAAAGCACATTGAAGCGCTTCAAAAAGAAGAAAAAAGACGACAAGAACTAGCAGAGATAGCAAGTAGACAGCAAAGCGCTAGTGGTGGTGCTATTACAGAATCAAGAATAGGAACTAATGCGAATAAACAAAATGCTTTAAGAGATGCAGGGAATCTTCAGGCTAGAGAGCTAAGAGCTGCTCCAGGAGCTCCTCCAGGAATATCTACCTCTTCTAATTTTTATTTTTATAACCAAACCGCAGTAGCTACGGGGAAAAATGAATTCCGTAAGAAATGGGGAAACAGAGCTCTTAAGGATTATTGGAGATTAGCGAATTATACAGGTGGTCAATCCATGTCGGTAGAAGAGCCTGAATTTGACCAAGACGGAAATGAAATTGTAAAGGATAAAGATTATATAGAGCCTCGATTTACCGTTCCTTTTTATACGAGTCAAATTCCTGTAGATAAAGCAACGATTGATAGCCTAAAAGTAGAGCGTAATTTTGCTTATTACCAACTCGGAATTATTTATAAGGATAAATTTAAAGAGTATGAATTGGCTCAGTCTAAACTAGAAAATCTTTTGGAAAGCAACCCAGAAGAAAGGCTAGTTTTGCCAGCAATGTACAATCTGTATAAGATTTACGAAATTTTAGGTTCGGATAAGATGAATTCGATGAAATCGCAGATTACCTCAAAATATCCAGATTCAAGGTATGCTTATGTTATCAACAACCCTAATTCTGATATGGCTCTTGAAGGGTCTCCAGATTTGGCTTACAAAGAGATGTTTAGGATATATGAAAGTGGAGATTATAGAATGCTTCTGGAAGAAATAGAACCGCTTATCGAACAGTATTCAGGAGAAGAAATAATAGCTAAATTAGAATTCCTTAAAGCAAATGCTACCGGAAATCTTAAAGGATTGGAGCAGTACAAAAAAGCATTAAATTATGTAGCGCTTACTTATCCGAATAGTTCAGAAGGTAAAGAAGCAGAGAGTATATTGAGAACTAATGTTCCTAAACTTGAGAAGTTAGACTTCGGACAGGATTCATTTAGCTGGAAACTAATTTATAAAATTCAGAACGGAGAAGATATTACAGAGCTTAACCAGAAATTGGATAAATTTATGGCTGACAGACCCGCTGATAAAATGAAGATAACGATTGATAGCTATACACAAAACGAGAATTTTGTAGTGCTTCATAATATTGCTTCTGAACAAAGAGCTAAAGATTTGATTACAATACTCGAAGAGTATAAAGATTATAAAATCAAAGAGAAATTTGTGTTTATCTCGTCCGAAGATTATAAAGTGGTTCAGATAAAAAAGAATTATGACGCTTATTTGCAGAAATTAAATCCAACACCATAAAAAATATTACATTATGTTTGAAAAAGGAAAAAGCAATAATGGGAAAGACCTTTTAGGGAAGACAAACCGTATTGTTGAAGGAACCAAACTAAAAGGGGATATTCATTCTGTGGCTGATTTCAGATTAGACGGAGAACTTATAGGTAATTTTACCTCTTCTGGAAAACTTGTTATTGGAGAAGCTGGAAAAGTGGTAGGAAATATTAGTTGCAAAAATTTAGATATCGAAGGATATTACGAAGGCAAAGCGGAGGTTCTCGAACTGCTTTCAGTAAAATCAAAAGCTCGGATAAAAGGAGAGATTGTTGTAGGGAAATTATCTGTAGAGTCAGGAGCTGAATTTACGGCTGTTTGTCAGATGAGAGGAAGCGCAGCGGTCAAAAATTTATTAGCCTCAAATGAAAGACCAAAACTCCAAGAAGAAGCCATTTAACAAATGGCTTTCGTTGATTAATATCCCGTTTCAAATGGGGGTGATAATCTTGTTGGGAGTGTTGCTTGGTAGATGGTTAGACAAGGTTGTCTTTGAGGGCGATAAGCAATTGTTTGTGATTATATGCTCTTTGCTGTCTGTTTTTGTAGCGCTATATAATGTTATAAAACAAGTTAATTCATTGAATAAATAAGAATGTATAATTAAAGTGATGAGGAAGGTATTATATCGGTTTTTAGTGTTTTTTTCTTTGTTTTGTGTAGCGCTTTATTTTCTTTTAGAATATGTTAATAATAAAGTTTTCGGGCAATACGATTTTTACTTTTCCTCGTTGTCAATAGTTTGTTTTTTATTTATATCAACAACCTTAATTTATATAACAGTCGGTTATATACATAAGGTTTTGCCTGATAAATCAGGATTTGCTTTTATGGGGTTCGGGATGTTGAAAATGTTTGCAGCAGTCGTTTTTCTGATTCCTTTAATTCAATCAGAAGTGGAAAATAAAATTCCAGCAACTTTATTCTTTTTTATACCTTACTTTGTGGTTTTGTTTATAGAAACATTAGTAGTTGTAAGGCTGATAAACAAGAAGTGAAAGTTATTAACAAGCTGAGGTTAGTTTTTGAAGAAAAAATATGCATAAAAATTGTTTTCAGGTTTTTCTGTATTGATTAAATCATTACCTTTGCACGAAATTTCGAGGAACATAGATTGTCCTAATAATAAGTATAACATTACTGCTATTATGTCTGTTAAGAAAATTATTTTATTGCTCCTAGTGGTGTTTCCTTTTTTGGGTAACGCGGCAGGAGGTCAATCAGAAGATGGTGAATTTAATCCTACAGAACTTATTAACTCGCATATCGGAGATTCTCACGAATTTCATGCTTTTGATTGGGGAGGAAAATCATATTCAGTTCCGCTTCCTGTAATCCTTTGGACAGATAATGGATTGGTGTGTTTTTCGTCTTCTGAATTTCATCATGACAATTCAGGACATCATGTAGTTGAAAAAGGAGGGCAGGCCTTTGTTAGAGATAATGAAATCATTTATTACGCAGATAAATATGCTTCTTTGTCAGAAGACGAAAAAGGGGCATTTAATTTTGAGGCAAGACCTCTAAACTTTTCGATTACAAAGCAGGTGTTCTCTATGTTGATGTCTGTGATTGTTATATTTTTATTATTTACAGCTGTAGCTCGTTCTTATAAGAAAAATAAAATGGCTCCAAGAGGTCTTGCAGGATTTTTAGAGCCATTAGTTTTGTTTGTAAGAGATGATATAGCGATACCTAACATTGGAGAGAAGAAGTATGCTAAATATATGCCTTATTTATTGACGGTGTTTTTCTTTATTTGGATTAACAATCTGATTGGGCTTATTCCTTTCTTTCCTTTTAGTGCTAACCTTACTGGAAATATCTATTTCACATTTGTGTTGGCATTTATTACCTTTATGATTACAACATTTAGTGCAAATAAATCTTATTGGGGGCATATATTAACACCTCCAGTTCCGAAATGGTTGTATCCGATTATGATACCTGTAGAGGTGATTGGTATGTTTACAAAACCGTTTGCTCTTATGATTCGTCTTTTTGCTAATATTACAGCAGGACACATTATTATATTGAGTTTAGTTTCGCTGATATTTATATTTAAATCGGTTGCAATCGCACCAGTTTCAGGAGTTTTTGTGTTGTTTATGACAGTTCTTGAAATGTTGGTTGCTGCTTTACAAGCTTATGTGTTTACGTTGCTTTCAGCCTTGTTCATAGGACAGGCTGTAGAAGAGCATGACCATGCACATGACCATTAAAAAGAAGTTTTTTTATTAACTATATAAATTTTTTATTATGATTTTAGCTGGAATCGGTGCTGGATTAGCTGTAATTGGTGCAGGAATCGGTATTGGAAGAATTGGTGGATCTGCTATGGACGCTATGGCAAGACAACCTGAAGCTGCTTCAAAAATTCAAACTGCAATGATTATTGCTGCTGCTCTTATCGAGGGTGCTGCTTTATTTGCTATCGTTGTTGCTTTAATTGCGAAGTAATTCAAAAAAAAACAATCATTTCCGTAACGGTTGGTTGCGGAAATGGTTTTTTAACGCACAAAGAATTTATACATTAAAATAATACATTATATAATATGAACCTAACAGCACCTGAAAGTTTAATTTTTTGGACTACAATAATTTTCTTAATTTTCTTGTTCCTGATGAGAAAATTAGCTTGGAAACCTATTTTAGGAGCAGTAAAAAGTAGAGAAGACTCTATCAACAATGCTTTGCGTTCTGCTGAAGAAGCTAAAAAAGAAATGCAAAACCTAAAAGCTGATAACGAAAAGTTATTAGCAGAAGCAAGAGCAGAGAGAGATATGATGATTAAAGAAGCTCGCGAGATCAAAGATAAAATGATTGCTGACGCAAAAAATGAAGCTCAAAATCAAGGAGCTAAAATGATTGAGCAAGCAAAAGCTACTATCGAAGGAGAGAAAAATGCGGCTCTTGCTGAACTTAAAAATCAGGTATCTTCTTTATCTGTAGAAATTGCTGAAAAATTATTGAAAAACGAGCTTTCCGACAAAGAAAACCAAACTAAATTGGTTGAGAAAATGTTAGGAGACGTTAAATTAAATTAATAAGTATGTCAAACAGAGCAGCTATAAGATACGCAAAAGCCACTATGGAAAGAGCTCAAGCCCAAGGATTGGTAGAGCAGATAAATAGTGATATGCAATTGGTGTCTTCTACAATACAGTCTAATTTAGAATTAAGCAGTTTTGTAAAGAATCCTGTTTTTTCTGCAGAGGTTAAACAAACAGCTTTATTAGAAGTTTTTTCGACAATAAATCAAGAATCAAAACTACTTATTAGATTGCTGGCAGAAAACAAAAGACTTGAGATATTGGATTCTGTTGCTAAGGCATACAACACTATGTATGATCAAGTAAGCGGAATTCAAAAGATTCAGGTTACAACAGCATTTCCGATAACTCCAGAATTAGAAGCAAAAGTTATTGCTAAGGCAAAAGAGTTCACCTCTAATTCATTAGTAATTGAGAATATCGTAGATGAGTCTATAATCGGAGGTTTTATTATAAGAATGGGAGATAAGCAATACAATGCTTCTGTATCTAACCGATTAACAATATTAAAAAGAGAATTAGTAAATTAGTTTTATATCGGCACTTTGTGCTTTAAATTATAAATAAGATGGCAGAAATTAAACCGGCTGAAATTTCAGCAATTTTAAAAAAGCAGATTTCAGGATTTGAGTCTGGAGCTTCTTTAGAAGAAGTAGGAACGGTTCTAAACGTAGGAGATGGTATCGCTCGTGTTTACGGATTGTCAAATGTACAATACGGAGAACTTGTAGAGTTTGAGAACGGAATGGAAGGAATGGTGTTGAACCTTGAAGAAGATAACGTAGGAGTTATCTTGTTTGGTTCTTCAACAGGAATTAAAGAAGGTTCTACTGCAAAAAGAACAAACCGTATCGCTTCTTTAAAAGTTGGAGAAGAAATGGTAGGTCGTGTTGTTAATACATTAGGTCAGCCTATTGATGGTAAAGGGCCAATCGGAGGAACACTTTACGAAATGCCGTTAGAGAGAAAAGCTCCAGGAGTAGTTTTTCGTCAGCCAGTAACTGAGCCTTTGCAAACGGGAATCAAATCAGTAGATGCGATGATTCCGGTAGGAAGAGGACAAAGAGAGTTAGTGATTGGTGACCGTCAAACCGGAAAAACTACGGTTTGTATTGATACCATCCTAAACCAAAAAGAATTTTATGATGCAGGTCAGCCTGTATATTGTATTTATGTAGCTGTAGGACAAAAAGCTTCAACAGTTGCAAATATTGCAAAAACATTAGAAGAGAAAGGAGCTATGGCTTATACCATTATCGTAGCAGCAAACGCTTCTGACCCTGCTCCAATGCAGGTATATGCTCCAATGGCAGGTGCTGCAATCGGAGAGTATTTCCGTGATACAGGACGTCCAGCACTTATTGTTTATGATGATTTGTCTAAACAAGCAGTTGCTTACCGTGAGGTGTCTTTGTTATTAAGAAGACCACCAGGACGTGAGGCTTACCCTGGAGACGTATTCTATCTTCACTCTCGTTTATTAGAAAGAGCTGCAAAAATCATTGCAGATGATACTATTGCAAAAAACATGAATGACCTTCCAGAATCGTTAAAACCGATTGTAAAAGGAGGAGGCTCATTAACTGCTTTACCAATCATTGAAACTCAAGCAGGAGACGTTTCGGCTTATATTCCTACCAACGTAATTTCGATTACAGACGGACAAATTTTCTTGGAGTCTGACTTGTTCAACTCAGGAGTTCGTCCTGCGATTAACGTAGGTATTTCGGTATCGCGTGTTGGAGGTAATGCTCAAATTAAATCAATGAAAAAGGTAGCAGGTACGCTTAAACTTGACCAAGCTCAATTCCGTGAGTTAGAGGCTTTCGCAAAATTTGGTTCTGACCTTGATGCGGCTACAATGAACGTAATCGAAAAAGGAAAACGCAATGTGGAAATCCTTAAACAATCAGTAAACGATCCTTTTACAGTAGAAGATCAGGTTGCGATTATTTATGCAGGTTCTAAAAACTTGTTAAGAAACGTTCCAGTAAATAAAGTAAAAGAATTCGAAAAAGATTATTTAGAATATTTAAATGCTAAATACAGAGATACACTTAACCAACTAAAAGCGGGTAAGTTTACAGACGAAATTACTTCTGTATTAGAAACTGCGGCAAAAGAAATTGCTGCTAAATACTAAGAAAATAAATTTTGAATTATAAATTTTGAATGTTGAGTTAATTTAAAATTCAACATTCAAAATTCAAAATATTACAAATGGCAAACTTAAAAGAGATCCGAAATAGAATCACTTCCGTATCATCTACTATGCAGATTACTTCTGCAATGAAGATGGTTTCTGCTGCGAAGTTAAAAAAGGCCCAAGATGCAATTACGGCAATGCGTCCGTATTCTGAAAAACTGACTCAATTGTTACAGGATTTAAGTGCTTCAATTGAAGGTGATGTAGCAGGGAAATATTCAGAAGAAAGAGCTGTAAATAATGTTTTGATAGTGGCAATAACTTCAAACAGAGGTTTATGTGGTGCTTTTAACTCAAACGTAATTAAGGAAACTTATCAGTTGGCCCAAACTAAATATGCAGGCAAAAAAATTGATTTTCTAACTATCGGAAAAAAAGGGAATGATATTCTGCGTAAGTCAGAAACAGTTATCCAAAATAGCAGCGCTGTTTTTGATGATTTGACTTATGAGAATGTAGCCGAAATTGCTGAATATCTGATGCAGTTATTTGCTGATGGGAAGTATGACCGAATCGAATTGGTATATAATCAATTCAAAAATGCAGCTACTCAAATAGTAATGAAAGAGCAGTTTTTACCAATTGTTGCACAACAGTCCGAATCAATTGCTACAACTGATTATATCTTTGAGCCATCTAAAGAAGAAATCATTTTAGAACTTATTCCGAGAATGCTGAAAACACAATTGTTTAAGGCTATTCGCGATTCATTCGCTGCAGAACACGGAGCTCGTATGACAGCAATGCACAAAGCAACGGATAATGCAACCGATTTAAGAAATCAATTGAAACTGACTTATAACAAAGCACGTCAAGCTGCTATTACTAACGAAATCCTTGAAATCGTTGGTGGAGCAGAAGCTTTGAACGGATAAGAAAAACGAAGTTTTTCAAATCCTCGAACTGCGAAGCTTTGAACGGATAGTTTTTAATAATTCATAAAAAAATGCTTAAAAGTAGTTTGACTATTTTTAAGCATTTTTTTGTTTTTGTTCATATTTCAAACCCCAAGCTATCTTAAATTAAATATCTTTAAAAAGCTCATTATAGTCATCTATTTTTAATGCTTTGGCTATAAGAACAATTTTATCAATTCCCATTATTTGTTTACCTGCCATATATCTTCTCAAGGCTTCTATATCTAAATCTGCATCGTGAGCAACGTGTCGTACTTTCAAGTCTTTTTCTTGAATAATACGTTTTATGTTGCTTCCCACAATCTTTACATATTCAGGAATTTCTCTTTTTCTCATAGCCCTTTTTTGAGACGAGAAATTTACATTCAATACGACAAAAAAATAGTAACGTATAAATCCAGTTATATATAACTGTTTTTGTTATATTTGTAAAAGAAATGTTAATTACCACAAAATGAAAAACATCTTACTTATGCTTTTTTTAAGCATATACTGTTTGGGTTTCGGACAGATAACATTGTATTCTGACCAATCTACATTATTCAATAGTGATTGGGAATCAGTAGAAACTTATGACGTAGAAACAGAGATTACAATAACAGGAAAAACAATAACACTGATTACAGAAAAACTAAAAGCTTTTGATGAATACACTATAATATCTTTAACACCCCCTAAAGTAGAAGGAAACCCTTCAATAATAGAAGCTATAGACGATAAGGAAAATGAAGCCATTCTACTTCTAGATAATAAAGCTTCTTAATAATTTACAACTTTAAAAAAGAAAACCAATTCGGGTTTAAATATGATTTAAGAAAATAAACGAGTTAAAAGCATAAAATAAAATGATTATGAAAAAAGTATTATTTATTGCAGCTATGATGATGTCTATTTTTTGTTTTTCACAAGGCAGATATGATAATCCTAATAGTTATGGAAACATTAGGTATCAACCTGAATCGTTCGAATCTCGTTCTTATGTACCTATAGAACTTGCAAAAAAACACCAAAATAATCAACAATATCTTAAATCTTTAAAGAAATGGATTTTAGATTTACAATCACAAATGTCAAGTGAAAAACATATAGAAGGACTTGGTATGTTGTATGACCTTTTAGTAAAGATTGAAAATAAAAATTTAGCTCAATATTCAGAATATCTTGCAGAGGCGGAAGAAACAGCGAGAGATATAATTCGTAATTACAATACTTGGTTAAAAGAGGAAAAAGAAAGGGAAAAGAATTCTTATGAGAATTCTACTAAAAAAATATTAGCTGATGCTTTCTCGTATTACAAAAACAAAGAATATGCACAAGCTATAATAAGTTTCTCTAAATATTTAGAAGAAGATAAAAATAATACAGATATTCTATTTTATAGAGCTTTGGTTAAATCAGATTTCAATGATAAAGAAGGAGCAATTGCAGATTATGATAAAATAATTGAATTACATTCTAATTATCCTTTACTAAATTTTAAAGTAGCAACAGCTTATAACAATAAAGCATATTGTTTGGTTGGTCTAAAAAAATACTCAGAGGCATTACTTTTAGTAAATAAGGCTTTAGAATTAGACAAAACAGAAAATTACATTTGGGATACAAGAGGAGAAATATATTATAATCTTGGAGAGTACTATAAATGTATTGAAGATATGAGTAAGGCAATTTCAATAGGAGAAAGTGATAACTCATATTATATAAGAGGACTTGCTTATATTAAACTGAATAATAAGAATAAAGCATGTGCAGATTTACTAAAAGCGAGTGAGCTTGGTAATTATGAAGCAACCAAAAAAAGAAAAGAAATTTGTAATTAAAATTTAAACAATATGGACTAATTTAATCATTAAAATATGAAAAAAATTATCATATCATTTTTTATTCTGTTTACTACTCAAATCAGTTTTAGCCAAAATCTGACAGTATCTGAAATGATAAATATTTACCAAAAAGAAAATATAGAAGAAATTAATAGTTTTATTACAAATAAAGGATGGCACTTTAATGATTCAAAGAAAAATGCACGTACATATCCTCAAAAAAACTATGACCAAATATCTTGGGTATTTTATGAAAATGATTATAGTTTATCGGGAAGTTTGTCATTATTGATATCTAGTAATAAAGTCGAAACTATATTTTATGGTATTTTTGATGAAACTTATGATTATTTTAAAAATTCATTAGTTTCTTATGGATTTAAGGTAGTGAATAATGATATAAAAGACGGAAAGATAATTACGATTTATTCAAATGGGAAATATGAAGCTAATATTTCTATTTCTAAAATTTCAGACCAATATAAAAGTGGGATAGCATATTTTATTGCTTTCCGGGAATACAACTAATTACAAATGAAAAAAAATATACTTCTTTTGATATTAATGTTTGGAGTTTTCAGTGTAAAAGCTCAAACTTCTTGTGAGGAACTAATGAAAAACGTTAAGTCTAAAAGTTATGGTACAACTTATAATAGCTATGATAGTACAGCAATTTCTAAAGTTACGTTTTACGATGTTATAATTGATTATAAGTATTATTACTTTGCTATAGTTTGTTTTAAAAAAGAATATTCTTACAGTTGTTCAGAATATATTTATCAAGTAGGCTCAAGAACCAAACTTGATTATTCTTTAAACTATTTAGATAGTGCGGGGAAAGCTTTTTGGAAATATATACATCCTTATAATGAAAATTTAGAATGCGCACCAAAATTTGAATAAGATATTTAGTTATAAATAATTAGAAAAATCTTACTTTTTTATAGCTCAAAACCTTTAAAAATGAAAAAACTACTTTTATTACTATTCTCTTTATTATGCTTTTTAAGTTGTAAAAATTCTTCCAATACTGAATATGAAAATTTTAAATCAAAATATAATGATTTAAAAAAGGAAAAAGAAGAGTTGGAAAAAAGGGTAGAATATGGCTGTAAAGACATTAAAAGAAATTATGAGTATTTGATACAAGAAAAAATAAACTTTGAAAAAGAGATCCAAGTATTGTTTAATCCTGAAAATGTACACTACTATACAGATGTTAGATTAACATATCCCGAAAAAGAAGAAATCTTTAAACTCTTATACTTAAATGATTTTTTGGTAAAGCTTCAAGATGATGAATTAATAGTTGATGTAAAACAACATTTTCTCGATTCATCAGACGAAGAAACAGAAGAAATAATGTCTGATATTAATCCTTATATTGGGATAACGATTAAAGTTATTGATTTAAACAATGATGGAAAGGTAGAAGTTTTCATCAATCTAAATAATTCTTTTTTGTATGGAAATTCCGGTATAGAATATATTTTTAGCAAAAACGATAATAATAATTTTTTTATACTTGCTCATTACAGTGGCGAAGCTGATATAGTAAATTTCTCTAAAGACACCTATCTGGATTTAATACTAGGACGTTCTGGCGTAAAAGTTCCTGTAATAAAATGGGAAAGGAATAAATATAAAATGGATAATGAAGCTGATTATGTGTCTTATGAAGAAGGAAATGTACCAGAAACAGTATCCTTTGAAGAGTTTTATAGAAGACAAAAGTTATATAATCAGCAAAAATAACCTACTATGAATTTTTTCTTTCTAAACTGACAACCTTAAAAAATCAAAATGCTTAAAAGTAGTTTGACTATTTTTAAGCATTTTTTGTTGCTGTCATTGCTGGGAACTAGGCATCTTAAAAATATCGAGATTACTTCATTTCTCACGTCTTTTTTTGGATGAGATACCTTCGTAATGACAGTATTTTTAGATGTATAATTATTTTTTGTATCTTTGTGATTATAAATGCATAATGCAATGACAATCATAACCGTAAAAATCAATGAACGTACCAAAGCAGGAAAAAGTCTCAAAGATTTAATCGAATTATTTTCACAGGAAAATAAAGGTGTTGAAATCATTTCGGACAAAAAAAACACGTATAATCCCGAGTTTGTGAAAATGGTAAAAGAAGCCGAAGCAAATCCTGTCCGTATAAAAGTAAACCCAAAAAATGTATGGGAAAATTTGAAATAGTCTTAACTGAAAAAGCTAACAACGATTTACAAGAAATAAGGAAAAGCGGAAATAAGGCTATTATCAAAAAGTGGATAAAATTTTTATTGAATTAGAAAAGCATCCACGAACAGGAACAGGAAAAGTCGAAGCATTAAAAGATAATCTTTCGGGTTATTGGTCAAGAAGATTAAACCAAAAAGACAGATTGATTTACAAAATAGAAGACAAAATAGTTACTGTTACAGTAATTTCTGCACAAGGACATTATTCCGATAAATAAAAATAACTAAATTTGAAAAATGTTTAAAAATGGTTTGACTGTTTTTAAACATTTTTTTATTAATACAAATAGCTTACAGCATAAAGCAAATACAAAATGACAAAGCAAGAAATTATAAATAATTTTAATCCGAATGATCCTGGGTTATCGGATGCATCTTTATTCGGATTACCGTTTGGAGCAGAACATAGTGAAATCATCGTAATTCCTGTGCCTTGGGAAGTAACCGTTAGTTACGGTTCAGGTGCTTCAGAGGGAATCGATGCTGTGTTTGATGCTTCTTTTCAGGTTGATTTGGCTCACCAACAATTTCCAGAATTATGGAAACTAGGGATTTTTATGGATGAGGAAATTCCGAACTGGAAGGGGCGAAGTGATGAGCTTAAAACTAGAGCATTGCCTATTATCGAATCGCTTGAAAATGGCGAAAAGATAGAAGATAATCCGAACTTGAAAGCAAGTCAGGACGAAATCAACAAGCAAAGTGAAATCCTAAAAAACGAACTGAAAGAAAGAGTTCTGTTTTGGCAGAATAAAGGCAAAAAAGTAGTGCTTTTAGGAGGAGACCATTCCACTCCACTTGGATATTATGAGGCTTTAGCCACAAAACACGATAATTTCGGAATCTTGCATCTGGATGCACATATGGATTTGAGAATTGCTTACGAAGGTTTCACGTATTCTCACGCTTCGATTATGTATAATTCGTTACGATTGATTCCTCAAATTACTAAAATTGTTCAGGTCGGAATTCGTGATTTTGGAGAACAAGAAGTCGAGGTCGTAAAAGCAGAAAAAGGGAGGGTAAAAGTTTTTACGGATATGGATTTAAAAGCGCAGACTTTTGAAGGAATAACCTGGAAAGAACAGTGTGATAGAATTATTTCTGAACTACCAGAAAAGGTACATATTAGTTTTGATATTGACGGAATGTATCCCTGGTATTGCCCCAATACAGGGACTCCAGTTCCAGGCGGATTCTCGTTTGAGCAAGCTGCTTATCTACTTTCAAAGTTAGCTGATTCAGGTAAGAAAATTATCGGTTTTGACTTGGTAGAGGTTGCTCCGTCAGGAAATGATGACTGGGACGGAAATGTTGGTGCTAGAATGCTTTTCCACATGTGTGGTGTTTTCGCTAAATCACAAGGACTGGAAGTAGGCAAAAGAATAGAATTTTAATATAACTCCGACAGAGTTCTGAACTCTGTCGGAGTTTAAAAATAAATAAATGGACAAAGTAAAAGCAAAAAAACATCTCGGACAGCACTTTTTGAATGACGAAAATATCGCTCGGAAGATTGCCGATACGCTTTCTTTAAAAGGATACGATAAGGTGTTGGAGATTGGTCCGGGAATGGGAGTGCTTACTAAGTACCTGCTCGAAAAGCCAGTTGACACTTATGTAATCGAGATTGATACCGAATCGGTTGAATATTTGAAGAGTCATTATTTGAAATTATCAAATAAAATCATTTCGAAAGACTTCTTGAAATATGATTTGGTAGAGGTTTTTGGTAAAGAACCACTAGCTATTATTGGTAATTTTCCGTACAATATATCTTCGCAAATTGTTTTTAAGATGTTGGAGATGAGGAGTCAGGTTCCTGAATTTGCAGGGATGTTTCAAAAAGAAGTAGCAGAGCGGATTTGCGAAAAGAAAGGTAGTAAAACTTACGGAATCTTATCGGTGTTAGTACAGGCTTTTTATGAAGCGGAATATCTTTTTACGGTATCTGAAAATGTATTTACACCTCCTCCTAAAGTAAAGTCAGGGGTGTTAAAACTTACCCGAAAAGAAAATTATGATTTGCCTTGTGACGAAAGATTGTTCTTTAATGTGGTTAAAACAGCCTTTAATCAAAGGCGGAAAACCCTGCGAAATAGCTTGAAGCCCATCGGAATTCCAGAAGACAGAAAAGAAGATAAAATATTTGATCTTCGCCCAGAACAATTATCCGTCGAAGAATTTATAGAAATAACAAAGATAGTTGGAGTTATTAGCTAATGGATTATCAATCTTAAAACCAAAAACCTTACCTTTGTGAGGCTTTAAAGGAAATTGAAGGTTATGGAGTTCAAAATCAGTAGAGAACTTATTGAACAAATTCGGTTGCATGTTGATAATAAAAGCGATAAAGAGTTAGAGCTTTTACTTAAAGATATGCACCATGCTGATATTGCTGAAATTCTTGATGAATTAGGATTTGAGCAGGCTTCGTACGTCTTTAAAATTTTAGATTCTGAAACCACTTCTGAAGTTCTTCTGGATATTGATGAGGATTTAAGAGAAGGTATTTTAAGCAGTCTTTCTCCTAAAGAAATTGCAGAGGAGCTTGACGAAATGGATACGGATGATGCTGCGGATATTATTGCAGAATTATCAGAAGACATAAAAGAGGAAGTAATCTCGGAGCTGGAAGATGTTGAACACGCAAAAGACATTGTTGAGCTTTTGCGCTATGACGAAGATTCGGCTGGAGGTTTGATGGGAAAAGAGCTAGTAAAAGTCAATGAAAACTGGAATGTGCTTACCTGTGTTATCGAAATGCGTAAACAAGCAGAACACGTTACAAGAGTGCATTCAATTTATGTGGTGGACGATCAAAATAGACTAAAAGGAAGACTTTCTCTGAAAGACTTACTGACAAGTTCTACCAAATCACATATCAATGAAATTTACATTCCAAAAGTAGATTCCGTAAAAGTAGATACCAAAGATGTAGAGGTAGCTCGTATCATGCAAAAGTATGACCTAGAAGCCATTCCAGTAGTGGATGAATTAGGGAGATTAGTAGGAAGAATTACCATTGATGATATTGTAGATGTTATTAAAGAAGAAGCAGATAAGGATTATCAGTTAGCAGCGGGTATTTCGCAAGACGTTGAAGCGGATGATAGTATTGTTGATCTTACTAAAGCTCGTTTACCCTGGTTGGTACTAGCTCTCTTAGGAGGTTTTGTAACAGTTAAGGTGATGGGTATCTTTGATGATGCTTTGGCAAATCATGGAGAGCTTTTCTTTTTTACACCTTTAATTGCGGCTATGGCAGGAAATGTAGGGGTGCAATCATCAGCTATTATTGTACAAGGTTTGGCAAACGGAACTTTAAGTGGTTCGCTATGGAAGCGTTTGGCAAAAGAAATTTCACTGAGCTTGCTCAACGGACTTATTTTAGGAATTATACTTTTGATAGGAAGTCATTTCTTGTTAGGTGTGGGGTATATGACAGGAATTACGGTAACGGTAGCACTTATGTCGGTAATTATTATAGCATCATTATTAGGAACCTTTATTCCTATTACACTTAACCGATACGGAATTGACCCAGCTCTTGCTACAGGTCCGTTTATTACTACAAGTAATGATATTTGCGGAATTTTAATCTACTTCTCTATAGCAAAACTAATTTTAGGATTCTAGTTTTTAGTTTTATAGACACTATATTCTAAAAAAAAATCGCTGTAAGCAGGACGTTTCTCTACCTAACTATCTCTTATAAATTACCTCAGACACTCTTGAAAGTTTTTAAGTAAAACGCTAAGGTTTTATTTTAAAAACTTAATATTATCGATATTTTGTATATTTGATAGTGTCAAGATAATTCTTTAAGTGTTTGAAAAAAAGCTTTTTAAATATTATCATCGTTTTTATAGGATGCTTTGCTTTTTTTGATGTTGCTAGTCAAGAAAAAGGCTTTTTTATATCTTCCGATAAGGATAAACTCACCATTCCTTTTACTAGCATCAATAATTTAATATTTGTTGATGTTCAGGTAAATGGTATTCCAATGGTGTTTTTATTGGACTCAGGAGTAGATAAAACAATTTTATTTAGTTTAGAAAGTATAGAAGAAGTTGAGTTTACACATGCTGAAAAAATAAAGTTTAGAGGACTCGGCTATAACCCTGAAAGTGTTATAGGGTTTAAGTCTTCTGAAAATACAATTTCATTATCACAAAATTTTATAGATTATAACCATGATATTTATATTATAATTGATGAAGAATTTAATATATCTTCAGGTTTAGGGATTCCTGTAAATGGTATTTTAGGTTTTGAGTTTTTTAGGAACCATGTTGTTGAAATAGATTATACCCGTAATAAGATTCATATTTACAACGATATAAGTAGAATACGCAAAAGGATAGATAAAAAATATGAGAAGCTAAATCTGTTGATTAAAAATAATAAACCCTATCTAACAGCTGACGTTATAGTAAATGATCAGAAGGCGAGCCTGCAACTGTTAGTAGACATCGGAAATGGAGATGCAGTTTGGTTATTTCAGAGTAAAATCTCCGAAAGCTTAATACCAGACAATAATTTTAATGATTTTTTGGGTAGGGGTTTTAATGGGGCAGTTAACGGTAAAAGAGCAAAACTCGATAAGATTGTTTTGGATAAATATACTTTTGAACAACCTTATATTGCTTTTCCAGATACTTTATCAGTCAAAAATAAAACTGTTCAGAATGGTTCTGGGTCGATAGGAGCAGAAATATTAAGGCGATTTACAGTTGTTTTCGATTATAAAGAGCAGTCCCTTTATCTAAAACCAAATTTTTATTATAAAGAATCTTTTCAGTTCAATATGAGTGGAATAGAGATTCACCATGCAGGATTGGAATGGATGCGGGTGGATGTTATGGGGTTTACGAGCGATCAAAATAGGAATTTAATGACAGACCCTTTAAAAGCAGTAAGCTATAAATTTGAATTAAAGCCAGTTTTTAAAATTTATAGTATCCGAGAAAATTCACCAGCAGAAAAAGCAGGCTTGCTCAAAGACGATGAGATAATCTCGATTAACGGAAAAAAAGCCTATAAATTTTCATTACAAGAAATCAATAAACTTTTAAAATCAAAAGAAGGCAAGCAAATAAGATTTGAAGTTAAAAGAAATGACAAAGTCTTAAAATATGTATTTAACCTCAAAAGTATTTTGTAAATCGTTTTCATTATTATTTTTCCTCTAAATTTAGTACCTTTGTCAAGTTAGAATTATTCTATTTATAAATAATGAAATTAGACAGAAAAGAAATACTTAAAGCTCTCGAAACGATAACTGTAGCAGGAGAAGGTAAAAACATGGTCGAGAGTGGTGCCGTTCAGAATGTGCTTACTTTTGGAGATGAGGTTGTGGTTGACTTGACATTAACTACCCCCGCTTTGCATATTAAAAAAAGAGCAGAGGTAGATGTGATGAAAGCTATTCAGGACTTGGTTTACGAAAAAGCAAAAGTGAAAGTAAACATTAAGGTTGAAGCACCAGAAAAACCAGAAATTAAAGGAAAAGCCCTACCAGGAATTTCTAATATTGTAGCTGTAGCATCAGGAAAAGGAGGAGTAGGAAAATCAACTATGACAGCCAATCTGGCAATTGCCTTGTCCAAAATGGGCTTTAAAGTAGGCGTGCTGGATGCTGATATTTATGGACCTTCAATGCCTATTATGTTTGATGTAGAACGAGCAAGACCTCTATCAGTAAACGTAGAAGGAAAATCCAAAATGCAGCCTGTCGAAAATTACGGAGTAAAATTGCTTTCTATCGGATTTTTTACTCAACCTAATCAAGCCGTAATTTGGAGAGGACCTATGGCAGGAAAAGCATTAAGTCAAATGATATTTGATGCTGATTGGGGAGAACTGGATTTTATGTTGATAGATTTACCTCCTGGAACGGGTGATATTCACTTGTCAATTATGCAAAATCTCCCAATCACGGGAGCTGTAGTAGTAAGTACACCTCAAAATATAGCTTTAGCAGATGCTAAAAAAGGAGTAGCCATGTTCCGTCAAGAAAGTATCAATGTTCCTGTTTTGGGAATCGTCGAAAATATGGCTTATTTTACTCCAGAAGAATTGCCAGAAAATAAATATTATATCTTCGGAAAAGAAGGAGCGAGAAATCTAGCGGAAGATCTTGAAGTACCTTTTTTGGGCGAAATACCAATTGTTCAAAGTATTAGAGAAGCAGGAGATTATGGGCATCCAGCCGCTTTACAAGAAAATTCTCCAATAGCTACTGCCTTTGAAGAATTAGCTCGAAATGTGGCAGAACAAGTAGTGTTCCGAAACGAAAGTTTACCGCCTTCAGAAGCTGTAAAAATAACCACAATGGCAGGATGTTCTGCTGTTAAAAAGTAGTGAAAACAGATAAGAAAGGAGATTTTATATAACTTACTTTCTTTAATTAAAAATAAACCTTAAGCAAAATGAATTCAGAAGAAATCAAATTAAATGTAGAAAAGGCACTTGAAGAAATTCGCCCATTTCTGAACTCAGACGGAGGGGATATTACATTGATATCAATTGAAGATAATAAGATTGTAAATGTACGTCTTGAGGGAGCTTGTGGAGATTGTAATTTGAGTTTTTCTACTATGAAAGCAGGAGTAGAAACAACTATTAAAAAATATGCTCCACAAATCGAACAGGTTGTTAATGTAGCGTAATCTTTTATTGATGGTGTAGGATATACAGGACAGGATATAAGCATAATCCAGATTCTTCTATCAAACCCTAAATGCTGACTTTTGTCATAAAATAACTATTCTAATGGTCCTAGTTTTGTACTCAAAACAGACTTTAAGATATTCACTTTTGACTATACAATGATTTCAACAGATATACTTATTATCGGAGCAGGTCCGACAGGATTGTTTACTGTCTTCGAAGCAGGACTTCTAAAACTTAAATGCCATATTATAGACGCTCTTCCACAACCAGGAGGGCAACTTTCGGAACTTTATCCGAAAAAACCAATTTTTGATATTCCAGGCTATCCAAGTGTAGGAGCACAAGAATTGGTGGATAATCTGATGGAACAAATCAAGCAATTTCAACCTGGTTTTACGCTAAACGAAAGAGCAGAAACAATCGAAAAACTTGAAGACGGTACATTTATCGTAACTACAGATAAAGGCACTCAACATCATGCAAAAGCAGTTGCTATTGCAGGAGGCTTAGGAAGTTTCGAGCCACGCAAACCGATTATTGAAGATCTAGAGTTTTATGAAGACAAAGGGGTAGAATATTTTGTAAAAAATCCAGAGTTGTTCCGAGATAAAAAAATTGTTATTGCTGGTGGAGGTGATTCTGCTCTGGATTGGAGTATCTTCCTTTCTGATGTAGCCAAAGAAGTGACTTTGGTTCATAGAAGAAATGAATTCCGTGGAGCTTTAGATTCAGTTGAGAAAGTTCAAGAATTGAAGAAACAAGGAAAAATTAACTTAATCACCCCTGCAGAAGTTATAAAACTTAACGGAGCAGAGCATTTAGATTCATTGGTTGTAGAAATTAATGGAGCCGAAATGACTATTCAAACCGATTATTTTATTCCGCTTTTTGGGCTTACCCCAAAACTGGGACCAATAGCTAATTGGGGATTAGAAATCGAAAAAAATGCTATTGTTGTAAACAATGCGCTCGATTATCAAACCAATATAGAAGGTATTTATGCCATTGGAGATGTAAACACTTATCCAGGTAAATTAAAGCTAATTCTGTGTGGTTTTCACGAAGCGACACTCATGTGTCAAAGTGTATATAATAAACTGAATCCCGGCAAAAAATACGTGTTGAAATATACTACCGTATCAGGTGTTGATGGTTTTGACGGAACCCGAAAAGAAGCTGAAAAAGCAGTTGTAAAAGCAATTGAGTAGTTTTTAAGGTCACGCTTTTAAACATTATAATAAAATGCCAGATATAACTATTCACATTACAGATCGCAACGGAGTTCGCCATAGCGTAGAAGCTCCAACTGATATGAACATGAATTTGATGGAGCTTGTTCGTGCGTATGAATTGGCAGAAGAAGGAACTATCGGAATTTGTGGAGGAATGGCTATGTGTGCTTCCTGTCAATGTTATGTATTGAGTAGCACAGAACTTCCTGAGAAAAGCGACGAAGAAGAAGCGATGCTATGGGAGGCTTTTAATGTAAAGAAAAATTCCCGCTTGGGTTGTCAGATTTTTATTACAGAAGCAATTGACGGTCTCGAAATTGAACTCGCTCCTGAATCATAAACCCAATTATAATTTATATAAAAAGAAGAGCCTTTGATAACTGTCAAAGGCTCTTCTTTTATGAGGGTATTAGTGAAATCGAATCTGATAATTCAGGCTTTTCTTTAGTAAATAAAAGTAGCCATTCTTTTAGCTCTTCAATTTCGTAAGGTAGTAATGATTTGATTGCTTTTTCTAATTCTTTGTAAAATAATAAAGGGTCAAAACTTACGCTTTCTAACACTTTTTTGGTGTATGTAAACATTGCTCTTCCCATAGTAGTGAAGTTTTTTTGGTTTATACTTCAAATATAACGTAAAATAAGAATTGAATAGTATGTGCGAAATGTTAAAAAAACATAAAATTTAAACTCTTATTTCTTTAGCAAGATATGTTCTATCTGTTAATTATAATAATTACGTGGAACCCAATTATTCTTCTAGTGGGTCTGCTCTTTTGAGTAAATTTTCAGGGAGCGATTTTTGAGTTTTAGCACCCATTTTTTTGAGCTTTTCGATGGTTGTAATCATGTTTCCACGACCGTCAACAAGCTTGTTCATTGCTCCTGAATATTCATTTTTGGCATCGTCCATTCTTTTCCCTATTCGGATTAAGTCAGCTACAAAACCCTCGAATTTATCATAAAGAGTCCCTGCTAATCGAGCAATTTCATAAGCATTTTCTTGTTGTTTTTGGTTGGTCCACATACTGTCGATAGTTCGTAAAGTGGCTAAAAGCGTAGCAGGCGTAACAATCACGATGTTCTTTTCAAAAGCTTTGGTATATAGGGAGTTATCGTGGTTTAGAGCCATAGCAAAAGCAGGCTCAATCGGTATAAAAAGCAGGATAAAATCCGGGCTTTCGATTTTATAGACATCGTGATATTTCTTTTCTGAAAGCTGTTCGATATGGCGTTTTATAGAATTTACGTGCTCTTTTAAATAGGTTGACTGCAGATTTTTATCTTCTTCATTAATTAGTTTTTCATAGGCTGTAAGCGAAACTTTAGAATCAATAATCATCTTTTTGTTGTCTGGAAGATGAATAACCACATCTGGCATTATGCGTTTTCCTTCTTCATCAGTAAAACTCTGCTGTACAAAATACTCTCTATCTTTTTCTAGACCAGATTTTTCGAGTACCCGTTCCAAAACTAATTCGCCCCAATTACCTTGAATTTTAGAATCTCCTTTGAGGGCTTTGGTCAGGTTTTCAGCCTCTTGGGTTATTTTTAGATTTTGATTCTGAAGGTGATTCAGCTGTTCTTTTAAAGAGGCATGGATTCCGATGTTTTCTTTTTGAGAGTCTTCTACTTTCTTTTCAAAAAGATGAATTTTTTCTTGTAATGGATTCAGGATGTTTTTGATGTTCTCTTTGTTTTGCTCTGTAAATTTGGTTGATTTCTCTTCAAATATTTTATTGGCCAAATTTTCAAATTCTTTAGTAAACTGTGCTTGTAGTTGCGTTACTTCTTCTTTTTGTTCTTGAATTTTTAACTGTAGATTATTGTGTTCTGTTTCTTTACGAGAAAGTGAAATTAGCAGAGATTGTTTTTCGTTGAGTAGTTTTTCTCTTTCGCTGGAAAGTTGGATAAGTTGATTTTCGAAGTTTTTCTTTTGGTCCGCAAGCTGTTGTTTGTAGTTCTCTATTTCTCGCCACAGACCATTAACCTTTTCTTCCAAAACTATCTTTTCAGATTGAGCAGAAGTCTTAAAAAGCAGTCTTCCGATAAATAGCCCGATAAGTAAAGCGACCAGTAGGAGTAAGAAAGTGATAAGAGGATTCATTGTAAAACAACTTTTATGATTTTATTTATTCTATTTTTTCGACTATACCTTTTTGTTTATGAGTGTCACCAATCATATTGAATTCAAAGGTATAAGTATTGTCTTGGGTGGTTAGGATTTTGATATGCACACCTTTTTGTTCGTGTCGGTTTCGGGGGTTGATTTTATGCAAAATATATTCGCAATCGTTTATCCATCTAACATAAGAAGAATCAATCTTCCCGTCATATTCTTCAATCTCTAAACTGTCTTTTCTCTCAAAAAAGGTGACTTTTTTTTCTCCTTCTATTTCGTGTTCAAATTTGAATTTTCCGGTTCGAAAGTCAGTACAGTTACGTTCTTGCTCATAGCAAGAAACCAATAAAAAGGCACTTAAAAATAAAATTATTTTTTTCATTTCTTTAATCGTTAAAAAGTGCTTTGACCATTGTTGTTACTCCCTTAAAAATAAAGAACATCCCAACGATACAGCACAAAATACCTACTGAAAGTACAATATAAAACAAACTGTGTCCTTTATTTTTAAAAGAACTATGAATTATAGTAGGTCCAATAAACAACAACGGAAGTGCAATACCCAAAAACTTGATTCCTTTAAAAAGGATGTTTTTATTAGTAGCCATAGTCTTAAAATTATTTTCAAAGATACAATTAAAACAAGTAAAAATAAAATAGTTACTAGGTGTGGTTGCATGAGGTTTTGAATAAAGTATAATTTAATTGTAATTCCTAATTCGGCTCTAGCCAATGGTCAATAACTAACTAACATTTATTATCTTCGCTTTTTAAAAACTAGTTTGATTTATGTCAGATAAAACAGTTCTTATTACCGGGGCTTCTTCAGGGATTGGAAAAGCAATAGCAGAGTTTTTGCAGGAGAGGGGATACAGGGTTTACGGAACCAGTAGAAATCCTCAAAATTATCCCGATTCTAAAATTGAGTTGGTTGCTCTTGATGTAACCGATTCTATCTCTATACAAAAGGCGGTTACTTGGGTTATTACAAAAGAGAATAAGATTGATGTTCTTATCAACAATGCTGGAGTCGGAATTACAGGAGCTCTAGAAGAGATTCCTTCGGAGCAAATCAAAAAGAATTTTGAAACAAACCTTTTTGGCCCCATTGAGGTTATTAAAGCGGTTTTGCCTCAAATGCGCAAACAGCGTTCAGGGACTGTTATAAATATTACTTCTATTGCTGGTTATATGGGATTGCCTTATCGCAGTGTTTATTCTGCCTCAAAAGGAGCATTAGAGCTTATTACTGAAGCTTTGAGGATGGAAGTAAAACAATTCGGTATTGAAATAACCAATGTGGCTCCAGGAGATTTTGCAACCAATATTGCTCAAGGAAGGTATCATTCTCCTGTTATCATAGGTTCTGACTACGAAGCTTCTTACGGAAAGACTCTCGAATTGATGAACACTCATGTTGATTCAGGAAGCGATCCAGTACAGATGGCCAAGGCTGTGTATAAAATTATAAATACCCGAAAACCTAAAATACACTATAAGGTCGGTGCTTTTTTACAGAAATTTTCCATAATCCTAAAAAGAGTATTGCCAGATAAAGTGTACGAAAAAATGCTAATGAACCATTATAAACTATAAAATGGATTACCAAGGAGCTTTTGATAGCTATAGAGAACCTTCTGTTTTGGGGAGGTATGTAGCTTTATATCATATTGAACCAATTTTATTAAAGCTAAAAGAGGAAGGAAAGGTTGATGTACTGGGGGAATCTGTTTTAGGAAAACCTATATATGTATATCGAAATGGGGAAGGAAAAACACGGGTGATGATGTGGTCACAGATGCACGGAAACGAATCAACTACTACTAAAGCCGTTTTGGATTTTTTTAATTTTCTAGATTCAGAAGCAGGTAAGAGATTGAAAGATAAATTTACGTTTTGTATCATTCCGATGTTAAACCCTGATGGGGCAGAAGTATGGACTAGAAACAATGCTAACGATGTTGATCTGAATCGCGATTCGCAAGAATTAACCCAGCCCGAAAGCAGAATTTTAAGAGACTGTATAGAAGACTTCAAACCCAATTTATGTTTTAACTTACATGATCAACGTACGATTTTTGGAGTAAAAGGAACCAATAACCCAGCAACAGTTTCGTTTTTAGCTCCTTCGTATAATGAAGAAAAAGAAATAAACGAAAACCGCAAAAAGGCAATGGAAGTCATTTCTTTTATGAATGATGAGCTTCAAAAATACATTCCGGGGCAGATAGGTCGGTTTGACGACGGATTTAACATAAATTGTATAGGAGATACGGTACAGCAGCTAGGAATACCAACTATACTTGTTGAGGCAGGACATTATCCGAATGATTATCAGAGAGAAGTTACTCGTAAATATATATTCATTGCCCTGCTGGTCGGATTAGATAATTTTAACTTAAACCGCGATTTTGGTGTTAAATATTTAGAATA
Source organism: Flavobacterium suncheonense (assembly GCA_040392465.1). Taxonomy (GTDB): domain Bacteria; phylum Bacteroidota; class Bacteroidia; order Flavobacteriales; family Flavobacteriaceae; genus Flavobacterium; species Flavobacterium suncheonense_A. Next base: position 34,943 of record JBEBWA010000007.1, on the reverse strand, counting down.
TTTTAACATTTCGGATAATATGATATTCTTTTCGGATGTTTTTTACAAAAACATCAAATTTAATTATGATAATAAACAAATAATTACGAATTTTGCAGTTCAGTTTTCTGAAAAGGTTGAAAGGGGAGAAATTATTTTTGAAGCTTTCATCAAAAGCATCGGAAGTCTTGAAGGTACTTCCGGACATTTTGAGTATGATGCTGAAGGAGGTGAGTATGAGGATGATTATTTGAATTATCCAACAATCGGGCAAAAAGCTGACTTTAGGATTGGCAAAATGATTTTCAGAAATGGTTTTCCGGTCAGTAAAAAAGAGTAAAAATTATTATATAAAAAAAGAATTATGAGTAAATTCCGTTTAGATGAAATTGATCATCAAATTTTAGATATGTTAATCGATAATACCCGAATTCCATTTACGGATATTGCAAAAAAACTTCTTATTTCTGCAGGTACAGTTCACGTACGTGTAAAGAAAATGGAAGATGCAGGTATTATAACAGGTTCATCACTTACGTTAGATTACGAAAAATTAGGATATGCTTTTATCGCTTATGTAGGGGTTTTCTTACATAATACTTCACAGACAAAATTTGTTTTGGAGCGCCTAAAAGAAATTCCTTTTGTTACTGTAGCTCATGTCACTACAGGGAAATTCAATATTTATTGCAAAATCAGAGCTAAAGATACTAAGCATGCTAAAGAAGTTATTTTTGCTATTGATGATATTGACGGTGTATACAGAACCGAAACAATGATTTCGTTAGAAGAAAGCATTAATGACAAAAAACGTTTGATGCATACTATCTTTAAAGATATGTAAGAATCAAAGAAAATAGTATATTTGCGAGAGTCTTTTTCAGTTTTAGAAAAAGGCTCTTTTTTTAATTTTAAAATTCGTTTATGAAAAAAAATCTATTGTTTTTGATTAGTGTTTTTCTACTTTTTTCCTGCTCTCAAAAAGAGGGTAACTTGCACATTACAGGAGAAATAAAAGGATTGAGCCAAGGAAATTTATATATTCAGAGGTTGCAAGACACTATCCTCAAACCCATTAAAGTAATTAAGTTTGACGGGAATTCTACTTTTGAAACCTACCTCAATATAAAAGAACCAGAAGTATTGTATCTATATCTCGATAGAGGTGTGTCTAATTCATTAGATAACAATATTGCTTTTTTTGCCGAAGAAGGACAAATACAGATTAATTCTGATATCAATAGTTTTATTTCAAAATCGATGGTTACCGGAAATAAAAACCAGGAATTATGGAATCAGTATCAAAAAGTAATTTCTAAGTACAATCAAGAAAATTTAGATTATATTCAACAACGAATTGAAGCTCAAATAAAAGGGAATACTCATCTGGCTGATAGCCTTCAGAAACTTGAAAACAAAATGTTAATCAAAAAGTATCAGTATGCTATTAATTTTTGTATGAATCATAAAGAACATGAAATAGCACCTTATATTGCTATGTCTGAAATTTATGATGCAAACCCAAAATATCTTGATTCTATCCGAAAAGCACTTACTCCAAAGGTTCTGGAATCTAAATACGGAAAAATATTATCGGAGTATTTAGACGAATTAAATTAAATGTATATAAATTCAAAAACAAAGCACTCATAAACTTTTAGTTGGTGGGTGCTTTTTTTATTCCCTTTAAAATTTAAAATACTTTAAATTATCGTTTTGCAATAAATATTTTACGAGTTGTTTTTGATTTTTAGTTTTGATTTTAATTTCAATAAATAAGACAAACATTTCTCCTTCTTTCATCCGATGTTTGATGTACCAACTTTCACAAATATTTTGGATATGATAAAGCAGCTCTTCTTGTAGGCGTTGATTTTTCTCAAATTTTACTTCTAATATCTTGTGAGTTGTTGGTGAGGGTAAGTTCTTATTTAACCAATTTCCAGCGTGTATTATTAAGAGAGTAGCTCCAAAAAAGATTAATGCGGAACCATATTGACCAAATCCAACACTCATTCCTATAGCGGCAGCAACCCAAATAATACTTGCAGTAGTAAGACCGTTTATAGAAACTTCATCTTTAAAGATTACTCCTGCTCCCAAAAAACCAATTCCGCTTACAATATATGAGGCAATTCGGGTAGTTTCTGTTTCGGTAGCGATGCCTATTTTATAAGACATAATAGTAAACAAAGTAGAACCGAGCGAAATAATAGTGATGGTTCGCAAACCTGCTGCTTTATCTTTCATTTCGCGTTCTAAACCTAGAATAACACCTAAAACCAAAGAAAACAAGGCTTTAAATACATCTATGCTGTCCCAGTTCCAAACTATTGTATCCATTTTTATTTGATTTTTAATATAGGATTGATCCAATTAGTGAGATGCTCCAATTTATATATACTTTTTTTAAAAATTTTATAGTATTATTTTTTCTAAAAATATATTTTGGTACAATTAGTGAATGTTTTTTTATACTTATTTTACCTTTATAAATTATCTTATTATGGAAACTATTATCGGAACAATTGCTGGCATACTTACCTCTATCTCGATGGTTCCACAATTAGTAAAAGTGCTAAAGAATAAAGATGTAGAAAATATTTCGTGGAGAATGATTGCCATTTTACTTTGTGGAGTAAGTCTATGGGTGGCTTACGGATGGCTAAAAATGGAATGGCCTATCATTCTATCCAACATATTTTCTGTTTTAGTAAATGCTACTTTATTAGTTAGCTACTTTGTTTATAGAAAAAATCTTACTTCTTAAATTAAAAATAAGCAACAAGCTGCAGCCCAATCATTGAATTGCTTTAACTTGTTTGGTGTGAGTACTCTTGTGAATTGGCTTATTTTTCAGCCATCGAAAAATCAGCTAAATCCGATAAAAAACTAACAAATCGGTTTACTTCTAGGGCTCTTATTTTTGCACAAGTTTCTTTCCTTCCTATTTTAAAGGTAAAAGCGGTTTGAGGTAATACTTTAAACATATCTTCATCCGTGTCGTCGTCACCTGCTGCAAGTATAAAACTATTATTTTCAAATGAAATTATATGTTTTAATGCTTTTCCTTTATTACATCCCATAGGATGAACTTCAAATTGAGTAGAGGAGGCTGTACAACAGTAAGGAAGATTATTTGATTTTATGTAATTACAAAATTCGTTAATGAGCTGATTCAGATAAAGCGAAATATCCTCTGGTTTAGATCCTCTGTAATGAAGACAGTATCCTGTACTTTTTTCTTCTATAAAAGAATTAGGAATCTGTTGTACATATTTCTCTAAAAGCTCTAAAAAACATTCCTTACTCGTGGTTATGTCAGGACGTAAATCACTCCATTCACCCATATACTTTTTGTACCATGCTCCATGTTCTGCAATGATATTTATACCTGATTTTCCGAACCATTTTTCCATATCCGCTTTACTTCTGCCACTCACTAAATAAACTTCTGTGTCTGGAAGCACAATCAACTTGTCCAGTAATTTGTAGATTTCAAAAGTAGGAGTGGCAAGTTCGGGGTGAGGTTCTAAATCTCTTAAACATCCATCATAATCCAAGAGGATATATCTTTTTGTGGCCTGTTTGAATTTTGCCCTTAGTGTATGGGTTAATTCACTACTTAAACTGTGGTCCAGAGTAGGCTCCAAGTCTTTGTATACTTCGAATACTTCATCAAAAATTCTGTTGACCCAATCAAAAATTGTATTATTAAAAACCTGTGTTCTTAAAGCGTTCATTCTGGTATGTTCTTCTTGTTTATCCATCGAAAGCGCATAATTAATAGCTTCTTTGATTTGACCAGAATGATACGGGTGAACCTTGAAAGCATGTTTTAGTTCTTGTGCTGCACCAGCCATTTCACTTAAAATCAATATTCCATTGTTTGAATTACGACAGGCTACATATTCTTTTGAAACAAGATTTAAACCGTCTCTTAAAGAGGTTATAAGACATACATCTGCCGTTGCATAATAGGCACAAAGTGATTCACGGTCAAAATGTTGATAGTAATAATTTATAGGTCGCCATTGTGGTGTGGCAAACAGTGCATTAATATTTCCGACGAGTTCATCTACTTTTCTTTTGTGTTTTTCATAAGAAGGCACATTGGTTCGAGAAGGCACCACAATCATTACTAAAACAATCTTATTGCGGTAGTGCGGATAATCTGTCAACAATTCTTTGAAAGCCACCAGTCGTTCTAAAACTCCTTTAGAATAATCCAGTCGATCAACAGAGAGTATAATTTTGTAGGGATGAAAAGCTTCTTCAATCTTTAGGGCTTGTTGTTTTACATCTTCATTGTCGGCTGTTAATGAAAATCCTTGAGCATCAATACTTATCGGATGAAAAGAGATTTTGTGCGAAGTTGATGTATTCATTTCAGAATTATCCTCAACAAATCGCTTGTAGGCCAACTTAAAGTTGTTGCAATCCTGTTCTGTTTGGAACACCAGATGTTTACATTTATACACCGCTTCTAATAATTCGGTTCTCCACGGAATAATTCCAAATATTTCTACCGAAGGAAAATGAATATGATGAAAATATGACATATAAGGTCGATTGATAAAACTAGGCACCAGCATCAGTTGGTAATCGTGAATCCATATAAAATCATTTTCTTTTGTGTGCTTATTTACGATACTCGAAAACTTGATGTTTACTTGTTTATAAACTTCCCAATATTCTTGTTCAAATACACAGTGCCCTGGATGATAATGAAACAATGGCCATAAAATAGCATTTGAGAATCCATTATAATACCCGTCTAACTCTTCTTGGGTAAGGAAAACCGGAATGCACCGTAAGGGCTCTAGCAAGCTGATGATCTGTTCTTCTTCTTCTTTTGTTTTGGTAATAATGCCAGGCCACCCAATCCAACGGCTATCTTGCTGTTGAAATACAGATTGTAGTGCTGTTGCCAATCCTCCGCTACTACTAACTAATTCAAAACCGTGGGCAGATCTTACAACAGTTATAGGTAAACGGTTTGAGATAATAAAAATATTTTTAGGTTTCATAATTATTAGTTTGATTTGCATAAGAGAGAGTCAACATCCTTGCCGCAGTGAGATGCTGTTTTGACTAGTAAATTCTTTTTATCATTGATAATCAATACTTTCTGTCAATAAATTATTGATATAAGTTGTGCTTTTTGGTAAATTCATACCTTTCTTTATGTGGTAATAATTACACAGTTAGTCAATAAATATTTACATATAATGCTGATAAATACTATATAAAGTAGAATTGTCTTACTTACAAGAAAACGGCATAATATTGGAACCTTATTAGCTAAAAGCCTAAAAAAAATAATTATGTACCAAGAATTAGTTCGTCTTTCACAAACCTTCCCTTCATGGATTTGGAATTTAATTGTAATAATATTTTCCGTTCTGATTGGACTTTTGATTAAAGTCATGCTTATTCCGTTGGTGAAAAAAGAAGCCATTGCTCAAGCTTCTTATTCCCTTTTTCGATCTTTTGTCAAGCGTTTCAATAGGGTGTTGAGCATATTTATTTCGTTAGTTGTATTTAACAGTCTAATGCCTCTAATGAGTTTTAGTACGAGGATGCTCATAATTGTTAGTAAGATTACTGAAGTTTTATTGATTAGCTGTTTTGCTATAATTTTAATTCGTTCGATAAATGTACTTGAAGATTATCTCTATCATCGTTTTGACATTAATAAAGCAAATAATTTGCGAGAGCGAAAGATTCAAACCCAAATTGTTTTTTTAAGAAAACTGATTATTACTATTATTGTCATTTTTGCTTTAGCAATTATACTCCTTAGCTTTGACAATATGAGAAAAATAGGTGCGGGTTTACTTACAGGTGTCGGTGTTGGAGGTATCATTATCGGGTTTGCTGCCCAAAAGTCTCTCGGAAATCTTTTAGCGGGACTTCAAATAGCATTTACGCAACCCATACGTATAGACGATGTTTTGATTGTAGAAGGAGAATGGGGCAAAGTCGAAGAAATCAATCTTACTTATGTGGTAGTCAATATTTGGGATAAACGTCGGCTGGTGTTACCGATACAATATTTTATAGAGCAACCTTTTCAGAATTGGACACGCACCACTTCAGCGTTATTGGGGACAGTTTTTATATATGCCGACTTTTCTGTACCCGTACAAAAACTGCGTGAACAATTGAGTTTTTTGCTTAAAAATCATCCGCTTTGGGACGGAAAAGTAGATGTTTTACAAGTTACGGATTTAAAAGAACAAACCATGGAAATACGTTGTTTGATGAGTTGCCGTAATGCAGGTGAAGCCTTTGACTTACGTTGTTATATCCGCGAAAATATGATGAATTACATTCAGACGCATTTTAGTAATAGCCTTACAAAAACACGAATTGAATTAGAACAAAAACCAGACGGGAAGACATAATTTGTACTTTTTTGAACTCATATTGGTTCTATTATTTTACATCCTGTCCTATAACTAAACTTAACGCTCTATTTCTACTATTATTTAAAAACAAAAAACGCTGTAAAAACAACGTTTTAGATTTAATGTAGTGGAGAAGATGGGGCTCGAACCCACGACCTTTTGGCTGCCAGCCAAACGCTCTAGCCAACTGAGCTACATCCCCATGGCAAGTGAGCAAATATAACCTAATATTTAATATTTTGGAATAATAACCTTAAAAATAGTAACTTTGTATTGTATTTCTAAATAGCAACAGCAATGGAAATTAAAGACAATACGTTTTTGAGACAGTATGAAGTAGTTATAAATAATCAATTATTGTCGATTGAATATTCGCTACAAGAAAGAAAAATATTCTTGACCAAACTTAATGTCCCTGATAATTTCGTTGATGAGAATATTGAAAACGAGTTTTTAATAAACGTACTCGAAATTATCAGAGAACAAAATATTAAGGTTGTTCCTACAGCAACAAAGATTGTGCGTTTTTTTAGAAAAAACCCTTCTTATAAAGAAATGCTTCCTGTAGGGATTGTCATTTAATTTAAACCTGGAATTACTTCTGATTGATGCTTCCTCCAGCAAAGGTTTTTTGATCGATTTTGACAGGTTTCCCATGGATGTTGATGGTTCCGCCTGCTCTAGTTTGAGCTTTTACAAAGTCTGTAGCGTATATATCTGCACTTCCTCCAGCACTAACAGAAACCTTAGCCTTTTTAGCTTTTAGCTTTTGTGCTTCTAGGATTCCGCCTGCTTTAATATCTACTTCTAAAGTCCCTGAAATAGTCCCTGTAAGATAAATAGCAGCTCCTGTTGAAGCGTTAACTTCTACATCTTCGCCTTGGATTTCCACTTTGATTTCGGCTCCTTCTTTGGCAGTAATTTCTATATCTGAAGATTCTATGGTGTTTAAACTCGTAATAAAACTACCTTCAAAGGCTTCGATATCTTCTAAAACTCCTTTATAATAAATTTTAACTTTAATACCTTCTCCTTTTAGGCTTTGAGTAAGGGGCATTCTAACTTTGAGTTCATCATTTTTTTGAAGTATTTCTACTTCACTACTCTTAGAACCGTAGATTTCGATTTTATTATGTTCAGATCGGATGAGTTCAGCCGAAATCTTATCGTATATTTTTACTTCTGTAAAAGCAGATAACTCTTTGGTAAGATCTTGTGCAAAAAAGAATTGCGAAATAAATAATCCTGATAGTACGATTAGTTTTTTCATAAAAATTGTGATTGTAGGTTATATGCTGTAAATCCTTGCAATTTCCATTCCAAAAGCTTTTCTCTGTAAAATATTTTACCTGTAATATAGTGTTGTTTTAGCTACAAAATTAATAAATTAAAAGGATAGTCTTTCTTCTTGCCTTTTTCTTCTATTTTCTATTCTCCATTTTTACGTATAAAATCAAAGTCTAATTGTTTTTTGACTAAATCAGCATTTTTTACTTTTACCCAAACTTCATCTCCGAGTTGCAAGATACTTTTGGTAACTTCACCCACCATAGCATATTGTTTTTCGTCAAAAGTATAATAGTCGTCTTTGATGTCACGAACCCGAACCATTCCCTCGCATTTATTAGAAATGATTTCCACATAGATTCCCCATTCTGTCACTCCCGAAATAACTCCCAAAAACTCTTCGTCTTTGTGGTCTTGCATATATTTGATTTGCATATATTTAATGCTGTCTCTTTCTGCATTCGAAGCTAACATTTCCATATTAGAACAGTGAAGACTCTTTTCTTCGTAGATTTCTTCGCTTACTGTTTTTCCACCTTCCAGATAATGTTGTAATAGTCTATGAACCATTACGTCTGGATAACGTCTGATAGGGGAGGTAAAATGAGAATAATAATCGAATGCCAATCCGTAATGTCCGATGTTGTCAGTCGAATATTTGGCTTTGCTCATACTTCGTATAGCAAGGGTATCTACTAAGTTCTGTTCCTTTTTACCTTGAACTTCGGATAGTAATTTATTTAGGGATTGCGTAATCTCTTTTTTAGATTTTAGGTTAATAGAATAACCAAATTTAGAGATAATGCTTTGCAATCCGAATAGCTTTTCTTCGTTAGGTTCGTCGTGAATTCTATAGACAAAAGTTTTCTTTTGTTTTCCAATAAACTCGGATACTTTTCGGTTGGCCAAAAGCATGAATTCTTCGATGAGGTGATTAGAATCTTTCTGTTGTTTAAAATAAACACCTGTCGGTTCTGCATTTTCGTCCAAATGGAATTTTACTTCTACTTTGTCAAATGAGATAGCGCCATTTTGCATCCGTTTCTTGCGTAAAACTTTAGCTAGTTTATCCAAAGTTAGTGTGGCTTCGACAATTTTGTTTTCGACTTGGTAGGCATCTCCAGTTAATGAGATTTCACTAGGGATATTGCCTTTTTGAGTTTCTATGATATGTTGAGCTTCCTCATACGAAAAACGCTTGTCAGAATAAATAACGGTTCGTCCAAACCATTGGTTTACAATTTCAGCCTTGTCGTTTAAATCAAATACAGCCGAGAACGTATATTTTTCTTCCTCTGGGCGGAGCGAACAAGCAAAATTAGATAATACTTCGGGTAGCATCGGAACCACCCGATCTACTAAATAAATCGAGGTGGCTCTTTGGTAAGCTTCGTCATCCAATATGGTTCCTTCCTGAACATAGTGCGAAACGTCTGCAATATGCACTCCGATTTGATAGTTGCCATTTTCGAGTACTTCAAACGAAAGAGCATCATCAAAATCTTTAGCATCCCGAGGGTCAATAGTAAAGGTCAGCACATCTCGCATGTCCCTACGTTTAGCAATTTCTTCTTGTGTTATCGAAGTGTCTAATGTATTGGCAAAAGTTTCGACTTCAATAGGGAAGTCGGTAGGGAGCCCATATTCTGCCAATATAGCATGCATTTCGGTATTGTGCTCTCCTGGTTTTCCGAGAACCTTCAGAACTTTTCCGAACGGAGAATCCGCTTTTTTGGGCCAGTCTTCTATTTTTACAAGTACAACATCTCCGTTTTCGGCTTCTCCAAATCTGTCTTTAGGGATAAAGATATCCGTGTACATCTTAGGGTTGGCGGTAGTAACAAAACCAAAATTCTTCTGAATATTGATAACTCCTACAAATTCTTCTTTATGTCGTTCAATAATTTCAACAACTTCAGCTTCTGGACGTCTGCCTCTTCTTCTGTTATAGATATAAACCTTAACCTTGTCTTTGTCTAGAGCGTGATTCAGGTTGTTTAGCGGAATAAATACATCTTCGGACAACTCTGGAGACATAAAGTAAGCCGTTCGTCTGGAAGTCATATCTATTATTCCTTCTACATAATCTTGGTTTTCTATGATTTTGTATTTTCCTGTTTCTGGTTCCTCCAGATTACCTTTAGCTTTTAAGATTTTTAAATCTTTGATAATCTGATTGCGACTTTGGGTGTCATCTAGTTCGAGTTTGGCAGAAATCTGTTTATAATTAAAAGTTTTATCAGGTTCTTTAGAAAATATTTTTAAGATTTTACCAGTAAAATCTTTTCCTTTTTTACCGAGTTTATAGTTTTTTTTATTCTTCATAATCATTATTTTATTATACAGCAGTACAGGTTGAAGTGTGCTTGGCTTGTGGTTAAATATTTTAATGAACTCTTGACTTGTCAGTCAAAAAAAGTTCTTTTTGAATGTTTTAAACCAATAAATAGCACTGGCTTGTAGCAACTATAATATTTGCATAGTTACAAAAATCAAGCCTATTATTATGCAAAATCAAGTTATTTTTATGTTAGTTTTTCGTATTTTTGAAAAGAGTTGTCGAATGTTAAGAAATGGTTACTGTAATATTTTATTACCATTAAATTTGTATAAACAAGTAAAATAAAGTTTATATCTGACTAACTTTACACTTGAAAACAACACAAATATTTTCTACCATGAAAAAGAAGGACATTAAGATTTTGTTAGTTGATGACGAGCAGGACATTTTAGAAATCGTAGGGTACAACTTGTCTCAGGAAGGATACAAAATCATAACAGCTCAAAACGGAAAAGAAGCAGTGACCAAAGCTAAAAAGGAACGTCCACATTTGATTATTATGGATGTGATGATGCCCGAAATGGATGGGATAGAAGCTTGTGAGAATATAAGAAAAATACCAGAGTTGCACGAAGTAATCATTACATTTTTGACTGCAAGATCAGAAGACTATTCTCAAGTGGCAGGATTTGATGTAGGAGCAGATGATTATATCACAAAACCTATAAAACCCAAAGTTTTAGTAAGCAAAGTAAAAGCTTTGTTGCGAAGGCTTAAAGACGAAAAGCCACAAGATACTTTGATGCTTTCTGGAATTGAGATAAACCGTGAGGAGTATAAAATTATAAAAGACGGAGAAGAAATCATATTGCCTAAAAAAGAATTTGAATTGCTATATCTCCTTGCTTCCAAACCTGGAAAGGTTTTTAAAAGAGATGAAATTCTTAGTAAGGTTTGGGGTAATGATGTTGTGGTTGGCGGGAGGACTATTGATGTTCATATTCGGAAGCTCCGCGAAAAGATAGGAGAAGATATGTTTAAGACCATCAAAGGGGTGGGTTATAAAATTGAGATGTAGTATCGAATAAATAATTAATAAAAAATAGGACAAGGTTTTAAATCTTGTCCTATTTTTTTGAATCTAAATAATTGTAAGTTTATTTATGATTGTTTTTTCAGTATAAACTTTATTCTTTTTTATCAGTGGCAATAACAAATTTTACGTTAAGTCTAACTCCAATTTGAAGGAGGTCAACTAAGTCCTGCACCTGTAAATCGTATGGAATTCGGATAACTACAGTTTGTAGTTCAGGATTGACTTCGGCTCTTAATTTTTCTTCGATATCAACAAAAGCCACTTCTTGTTTGTCTATAAAATAGCGCTTGTCTTCTGTAACAGAGAGGCTCACGTGTCTTTTATTGGTGGTGTCGTTGGCTTCTGATTTGGGCAGGGTAAGTTTGATTACGTTCGGATTTGCTAATGTTGATACTATAAGGAAGAACAAAAACAAAAAGAACATAATGTCACTCATCGAATGTGTAGCGACTTCAGTATGAAATCGTTTATTCCTTTTTAGACGCATAACTCGGTTGATTTATGATGTTTAAAAATTCTAAAACCTGTTTTTGAATATTCAAAACAAAGGCATCAATTCTACCGTTAAATAAGTGGTAAGCAGAATAAGCGATAATCCCGACTATAAGTCCAGAGCCACTACTAATCATTTTTTCGTATAATCCGGCTGAAATTCCAGGAATACTGATATCTCCCTCTACAGATATTTTATGGAAAATAGTAATAACCCCAGAGATAGTTCCGATAAATCCTAAAATAGGAGCAATACCAGCAATAAGACCTAAATGGCCCATTTTCTTTTCCATTTCTCCCAGTTCGATATTGGTAGCTTTCTCCATACGCGATTCGATTTCAGAAACCGGACGACCGATTCCGTCAATTCCGCTAGCTAGGACATTTCCTGTAGCTGAATCGTCTCTTTTACAGATATTACGGGCTGATTCCACTCGTCCTGCATTGAGTTCAGAGCGAATATCATCCACTAGGTTTTTGTTGTATTTAGTAGCTTTTTTGATAAACAAAAAGCGTTCGATAATCACATAGATTGTATAAAATAACAAAAGAAGAATAGGGATAATAAATACTCCTCCCTTCATCAAAAACTCAATAGCAGTGGTTGATTCTTGCGTTTTGGTAGCTTCGTCCAAAATTACATTAGAAGCATTTACAAGAGAATCGTTTTGTAAGAAAAAATTTAATAAAAACATAAATTAAATAATGTTTTGAGTTAGGAATTTTTTATAGTCTATCTAAACAAAAATAAGCCTTTTTGATATGTACTTAAATCACTATAACGAAAGTTTTCAACATATATTTTAGTAGGCTGTCGAAAAGTCCAAAGACCTTCGAATATTCTCTTTTATAACTTAATCATTCATCGAAATCAAGAATTCTTCGTTGTTTCGCGTTCTTTTAATTCGTTCGTTTATTTCGTCCATAGCCTCTACTGGGTTCATATCAGCAAGGAATTTTCGCATAATCCACATTCTTTTTATCGTGTTTTCGTCCAGCAAAAGGTCGTCTCTACGAGTACTTGAAGAGGTTAAATCTATGGCAGGAAAGATACGTTTGTTAGCAATTTTTCTGTCTAGTTGTAGCTCCATGTTTCCAGTTCCTTTAAATTCCTCAAAGATAACTTCGTCCATTTTGGATCCCGTATCCGTAAGTGCGGTTGCAATAATACTCAAAGATCCTCCATTTTCGATATTTCGGGCAGCTCCAAAAAAGCGTTTTGGTTTTTGCAGTGCATTGGCATCAACTCCTCCAGAAAGAACCTTTCCTGAGGCAGGTTGAACGGTGTTATAAGCACGGGCCAAGCGCGTAATAGAATCCAAAAGGATTACTACATCATGTCCGCATTCAACTAATCTTTTGGCTTTTTCTAAAACTATATTGGCTACTTTTACGTGTCTGTCTGCTGGTTCATCAAAAGTAGAAGCAATAACTTCTCCTTTTACGCTGCGTTGCATATCAGTAACCTCTTCGGGGCGTTCATCAATCAAAAGAACAATCAGGTAAGCTTCTGGGTGATTGGCAGCAATAGTATTGGCAATATCTTTCAGAAGCATTGTTTTTCCGGTTTTTGGCTGTGCCACAATCATCCCTCTTTGACCTTTTCCGATAGGTGAAAACAAGTCAATAATACGGGTCGAAACTGTACTTTGCTTTTCAGCTAGTTTGAATTTTTCTTCTGGAAATAAAGGTGTTAGGTGTTCAAACGAAATTCTATCTCTCACCACTTGTGGATCGTGGCCGTTTATTTTTAGTACTTTTACTAAGGGGAAGAATTTTTCGCCTTCCTTCGGAGGTCGTACTACCCCTTTTACTGTATCTCCCGTTTTTAAACCAAACAAACGAATTTGCGAAGCCGACAAATAGATATCATCGGGCGAAGCTAAATAGTTATAGTCCGAAGAACGCAAAAAACCATATCCATCAGGCATCATTTCTAAAACACCTTCGCTTTCGATGATTCCGTCAAATTCAAATTCAGGATCACGGAAACCCGATTGTTTTTTAGGGTTGCGGTTATTGTTGTTCTTTTGATTTTTTTGGTTTGAATTATTCTGCTCTGTAGGGGTTGAGCTTTGCTCTTCTTGAGGTTCTGATGCCCCAGTTTGAGCTTGAATAGTTAGGGTAGATTTATTATTGTTGGTCTTATGGTGCTGAAAATCCCTTTTTTTGTTTTGTTCTCGAGGGTGTTGTTGTTTTGGAGTGATAGCTTTTTGCGTTTCTTCTTCTGGTATAGTTGTCGAAGTTTCGGTGCTATCTGTAGCCGTCGGAGCATTTGGTTTAGAGACTCTAGCTCTCGGGGCTTTTTTTGCAGACATTTCCTCAGGTTGTGTTGGAGATTGAGGTTCTGGTTTTACTTTGACTTTTTCAGGATTAGCAGCCTGTAAATCTAGTATTTGATAAACCAATTCGTCTTTTTTAAGGGTTCTAAAGTTTTTGATTTTGGCAACTTTAGCGATTTCTTGAAGTTCAGCCAACTTCATTTCTTTCAATACAGAAATGTCAAACATTTAATATAAATTAAAGATTATAATTTTTTGTGATATAGTAATATAGAAAATAACGTGTGAATTGTGATTGATAAAGGTGAGATTAAGCTCAATCACACTGCAATAATACGAATAAAATTTTATTTTACAATAGTATTTAATTAAAAAAGAAAACTTATTTTTGCCAAACTATTACACAAAAAAGTATGATTCAGAGAATTCAGACCTTATATTTAGTATTGGCAGCGGTCATTTCCGGGGTTTTACCTTTTGTTTTTCCTTTATGGAAAGATGAATCAGGAGAAATCCAAGTTTTTTTTATGGAAAACATGACTTATGTAGCTTTGTTTGGTTTGAGTTTTACTCTGGCAATAGGAAGTATATTAGCCTATAAAAAGAGACAAAATCAATTTGTGATAAACAGATTGAACATCATATTAAACTTAATTTTACTAGGATTATTTGTGTATCGTTCGCTAAACTTATCCGGAGAGGAAACAGCCTCTGAGAAGGGTATTGGGATTTTTCTTCCTATTGTAGCTATTGTTTGTTTAGTTCTGGCAAATAGAGCTATCAAAAAGGATGAGGAGCTCGTAAAATCTGTGGACAGATTGCGATAAACCTATCATCTTAGTTTTATTAGTGCGAAAAAAATGCCTTGATTATTCAAGGCATTTTTTGTTTTATACAATATCAGAGAATAGAAAATAGATAAGAACTATTGTATTCTTACTTTTTTAGTCTTTGCTGTTGAGTCTGTTCTATATGTTTTATGTTCTCGCATCTAATTTTCTATCAAAAAAACATTTCACCCTTATATGTATTTCATTTTTAATTATATTTGAAATAATTAAAAGCACAAATTATAACTTAAAAAATAATACGTTTGAACGAGAGAATCATAGAATTGACAAATATACCTGCTGTAGAATTTTGGGGGAGTCAGGAAACACATCTTGAAACACTTAAAAAGTTATATCCAAAACTCAAAATTGTAGTTAGGGGAAATATAGTAAAGGCTTTTGGGGAGCAAGAGGTATTGGATGAGTTCGAAAAGCAGTTAGGCAGATTGGTAGCTTATTTTCTGAAATACAATCGAATGGACGACAATGTTATCGAACGCATTGTTCAAAGCAGTGAGCAGGAAGACAAGAAGCATCAAAAAGACGATACCTTGGTTCATGGAGTCGGGGGGAAGCTTATAAAGGCTCTTACTCCAAATCAACAGAAATTAGTTGATTTAATCGAGAAAAATGATATGGTATTTGCTGTAGGTCCAGCAGGAACAGGTAAGACTTATACGGGAGTGGCTATGGCTGTAAAGGCGCTTAAAGAAAAGCAAGTCAAGCGGATTATTTTGACTCGCCCAGCTGTAGAGGCAGGAGAAAACTTGGGTTTCTTGCCTGGTGATATGAAAGAAAAGCTCGATCCGTATATGCAACCTTTATATGATGCTCTTCGGGATATGATTCCGTTCGAAAGACTGGATGATTATATCCTGAAAGGGATTATTCAGATTGCCCCATTGGCTTTTATGAGAGGGCGAACCCTAGATAATGCATTTGTAATTTTGGATGAGGCTCAAAATACAACTCATTCACAAATGAAAATGTTTTTGACTCGTATGGGTAAAAATGCCAAGTTTATGATAACGGGAGATCCTGGTCAGGTCGATTTGCCAAAAAGAACAATATCAGGACTAAAAGAGGCTCTTTTGGTTCTAAAGGATGTTGAGGGAATCGGGATAGTATTTCTGGATGATAAAGATGTAGTGCGCCACCGATTGGTAAAACGAATTATTGCAGCTTATAAAAGCATCGAAAATCAGGATTAGTAAATTTTACATAAAAAAAACTCCAATTTTGGAGTTTTTTTTATACTAGTTTTCTGTTTTCCACTCTGGTCAGTTCGAGTGTTTTTCATACAGTGGGACGAAGTGAAAAATGTATGGAGAACCTCCTTTTCTCTACATTCAAAATTTCTCTTGCTTCTTGCTTCTTTTTCCGTCAGTTTTAGTGTTTGTCACGAAGAGCGACAAAGTGAAAAATGTATTGGGAGGTTTTAAGTGATGAGGTTATTATACTCTTAGCTTTTGGCTCTATTCTTTATGTCACTACTTAATATAAAGCGTTTTAATACGCTCAATAGGACCAGTACACTTTACGGTATGACATTCAATACAAGCGGTAACCATAGTATTGAAGTTGCTTTTTTGGTTTGTGGAGTCGGTATAAATCAGCTCTTGTGCTTTTAAAAAGCGGTCAGCTTCTGATTTAAAAAACTCATCTAAATCAGATGGTTCCGTAAATGCAGCAGTATGGATGGTGAGATAATAATCAGGAAACTCTCCCAGATTAGTTTCATTATTTTCTATTTTTTCTTTTAGGCGTTGATTATCCACGTACATTTGTTCCATTAGAGCGGCCATTTCAGACATTTGATACATCTTAAAAGTGGACTCTTTGGGAGTTTGTATTTGTGTTGTGGGCTCAGCTTGTTTTTTGTCTTGACAGCTCAAAACCAATATACAGCTCAAACAATAAAAAACAATTCTTTTCAAAATAATAGGTTTTGTTTACAAGTCTTTTCTTCTCTCTTTTCAAGTTAACAGTTAAGAGGTTATGGAGATTTTAGCTCTTGCTTCTTGCTTCTATTAGTTTAGCTCTTCATCCACTTTATCTTCTATTAATACTCCGTCAGCTTGAATAGCATAGGTGATTATAGGTTCAGTGATAGCATCAATTTCTTCTTGTGATTTTCCTCCATCTTTAGCGTAGTGTTTTTGTTCGTCTACTGTTACTATGCTCAAAAAAGCGCGACCTTCAACAATACTTTCTTGATTAGCAGCATCCAGAGGGACAAAAAAACCGTAATTTGTAAAGCGTACAAAGGCATCTTTATCACCTTCCAAATCCATTTTCATCCAACAACCTTTTTTCTGGCAAACATCCAAAATAGTAGATTTAAATTTGATAGCTATAGTATCGCCTTCTTTCATGTTGTTGAATTTTTCGAGCATTTCTTCTTGTGTAATGGCTTGATCCAGAGTAATCTCTTCGCCAAACGAGGTATAAGTAGCAGTTTCCGCTGTTTCTATGGGTTGCTCTTCTTGTTTTTTACAGCTGATAATTGTCAAAGCTATGGAAGCTAGAATGAATATCTTTTTCATAAGAATGTTTTGAATTAAAGTACAAATATAACGTTTTTTTTGCGTGGGAGTGAAGAAGGTTTGTTTGTGATTAACAGTTTACAATTATGGAGTTTCTTGCTTCTTGCTTCTTTGGCTATTTCTCCACCCTCAACAACTCTTCCCATTGTTTTTTTACTGTTTCCCAGTCAAACGATTTAGCAAGGTCGTAAGCACTATCAACAATAGTATTTTTAAGGTTAGTTTGTGTTATAAGTTTTTTAATAGCTGTCACCATAGCTTGAGTATCTTTTGCCTCGACCAAAAGAGCATTTTCGTTGTCTTTTAATAGAAACGGAATTCCTCCGACATTGGTAGTAATAACTGGTAGGCCTAAACAAAGTGCTTCGATTACGCTTACGGGTGTATTGTCAAAATCGGTAGTATTTATAAACATATTATAACTTTCGGATAGTTTTATCCACTCTTTTTTGGATAGTCTTCCAGTAAATTGCACCTGAACACCTTGTTGGTTAGCATATTCTCGGGTTTGTTCCAGGCTTCCGTCTTTGTCTGGGCCTACCATACAAAGTTCTGCTTCGGGATAGTCTTTTTGTAGTTCTTTGAGTACATCTATTGCCATTGTAGGGTTATAGAGCCAAGCAAAAGATCGAACCCACAATAGTTTTGGAGTGTTGATTTCCCGATTCTGAAACGGATAATTTTCGATTTCTATAGTATTCGGAATATAAACCAGATTCGGATAATTGCGCTTTGCAAAAGCATTCATCAAATACCCAGAAGGAGCTATGTTGCGGTAGGAATGATTAAAAATCATTTGACATAGTGTTGGGTTTTTATCCAACCTTTGAGGGAGGTTACCTCCTCGTAATATAGGGATGTATTTTAACCTAAAAAATCTACACAATTGGCTCACCATAAGAGTGTACCAAAAGCTTGAGGTACTATAGGTGTCAATAAGTACAAAGTCTACTTTTTTGTGGTGCTTGACCACACTCCAAGTCATATCCAAAAACCGTTTGAACTGATTTTTTTTGTCTGAAGCATAATATACAGTATAACCTTCTTTTTCAAAGAAAAGCCCGAGAGTTTCAATTGAGGTAGGTGTATATCCGTGTTTAGAGAGTTTGTTCCCGATGTACAGCAGGGTTCTTTTCATCAAAAGTAACTTTTAAAAGTGATAAAGCATAGACAAAAGCTGGAGCTGCTAAGCGCATAGCAGCGTGGTTGATGGTTAAGGCCCAAAAAAAGAAAAACGAAAGTAAAAACAGGTTTTCTCGATTGGTAGGATACAACGACAAAGGAACAAAAATCAAAATAAGCAATGCAACTATACCAAACATACCGTGTTCGGCAAGTAACCTAGTTACTTCGCTATGAGTAACTAAATTGATACCTGTTTCTTCGGCTCTAATTTCTCTATTTCGTCCTACACCAACTCCAAATATAGGATTATCCATAAACATTTGAAGTTCAGTTTCCATAAGTGTTTCTCGACCCGTAAGTAAACTTTCTTTTTGATCTCCATGCACTCCTTGATTAGCATAACGTTTATTAATCATTCCTCCTGTTTGCAACGAGCTATAAGTCCATACCGAAAAACCTAAAACAACAGCCCCAACTATCAATATTATCATCTTACTTTTAGCACGTTGATTTAATTTTGTAAACAAAAAATAGGAGAGTAGTATTATCATTATTACTCCTACAACAACTCCTCCTCTCGAAAACGTAATGATTCCTCGATACGAACAGACAAAAAGAATAATTACATTAGTGTATAAGATGATCTTTGAAGGAGAATTTAAAAGTATTTGAGCGAAAAAGACAAACATACCCAGCCCTAAAATAGTAGCTACCTGATTAGGACCAAATCCTCCAGAAGTAGCATAATTGGAGCCCGTATGGATTATTGATTCTTGAAGATCCGGGGTATATAGGAACAAATAGACAATCATACTAATAATAGGCAGTCCAAAAGAAGTAAGTACATTTAAGAGTTGTTTATAAGTCACCTTTCTTTGATAGCAATAAAGAGCACAAATGGCTAAACAAATAGGTCCTAAAAGATTAAAAACTACTGCTTTTCGGAAATCGGTGTCATAACTTAAGGTTTCGGTAGAAATCAATATAGCTGGTAGTAACAAAAGAATATAAATCAGATAGGTAAAGCTACCTTTTTTGATACCACTAAAAAACATTCCTATAATCATATAGAGACTGACAGTATATTTGCCAAATTCATATAAAATACCCCCTCCCGTCATCCGTAAAAAAACTTCTAAACCAACTATATAGGCAGCCATGTAGAGAGCTTCGTTATTGTAATTTCTTTTTTTTATTATATAAAAAACACCAAATATTATTGTGAATAAACTATAAAATATAGAAATTATAGGAGCTGTATAAATAACAAATCCTAAAATTATATGAATTACTACTAGTGATATATACGAAGTATTTTTAAGTTTCATTGTTTTAAACAAACTAAATTTTGTAGCTATTGTTTATAATTGTCAACAGTAAATAATTCGAAGAACATTAATGTTGTTGTAAATAAGTATGTTATCAAATAATTTCTATTCATACCTTTTTAATTATTTAACCAATTAATATATTTATTAATAATTACTTTATCAGTATAGTTGGTCATGACATGATTGTGTAATATTTGAGCATACCTAAATCTGTCTATTTCATTAGTTAATAATAAGTTTAATTTTTGAGTAATCTCTATACGATTATTAGGGTCGAACAATAAACCATTTGTTGAATCTTGAATAATTTCTTTGCAATATCCAACATTAGTTGAAATTACACACAAATTTGCTTTTCCGTATTCTAATAAAGTTACAGGGAACCCTTCATATGTAGAACCCAGTATTCCGATGTCAGATTGTTCTAAAATATGCTCAACATCAGCACAACTATTATAAATATAAACAGAGCGATGTAAGTTGTTTTTATCAATAAATTTTTTTAAGTTATTTGAATAGTTATCTAAATAATCATTCCCAATCATATGAAGTGTCCATCCTAATTGTATCGCTGCAGAACTCACAAAAGCTTTTAGGACTTTTAGATGATTTTTTGGATTTTTGAGATTTGCTAAAAAAACTATTCTTTTACCTTTCTGTCCTTTTAAGGATGTTTCAGGAGGTACACTACTTTTAACTTCAGAAATAAAATTAGGAAAGTATTGAATCTTTTTAGTCAGCAGTTTATTCTGTGCCCACTCCTCTAATTCTTTATTTACTGTTAAAACACCATTAAAAAAGAGTGATAAAAACTTTAAGGCTAGATTGGTGTTACCTTTCTTATTCACACGATTCCCGTGATGGTCATGCCATACAATTTTTACCTTCGGATAAAATAACTTAACTAGTACAGCCACAAAAAAAGAAGTACTGTGGGCATGAATAACTTCAATTTTATTTTGCTTGACAAACTTTCGTAATTTCAAAACTGCTTGAATACCTACCTTGCCCTTTCGATTCAAAAATAAATATTTTACCTTATCCGAAACTTGCTCCTTTAAAGCACCTTGTTTTCTAGTAGTCACTAAAGCGGATAATTCTATAAACTCAACAAGAGCATTAGCGTAATTCACTGCCATTCGTTCAGCTCCTCCCGGATCTAGAGAATCAATAAGTTGAAGTATTCGTAATTCTGAGCTCATTCTATTGAAGTAATTTTACTAATTCACTTTCAAATTTTTCCATAGTATATTCTCTTGACCATTCCATAGCGGTTTTAGACATTTTTTTATATCGATTTTTGTCGTCAATTAGCCCCATAAGTTGCTCAACATCTTTTTCTAAATCCAAATCTAATAATACACCTCTTTTCCCCTTATCTAACATATAAGGTACACATGATATTGGAGTAGATGCTGGCACGCAGCCCCAGAACATAGCTTCCGCGACAGCCTTAGGCCATCCTTCTATTTTAGAAGGAAGAAGCACAAACTCACTTTTTCTGAAAATTTCAGCAACTTCTTCTTTACTTTTATTTCCTTCTAGTGAAACGATGTGAGTTAATTGATTTTTAACAATATATTCTTCTATATTGGTGCGTTCTTCACCTTCACCTATAAAATTTAAACGTACATTATAACCTTTTATATTCAGTTCTTTTATAAGATTGATAGCATAAATCGGACGTTTTCTTGAGGTAAGTGTACCAACAAAAACAAAATTAGTTAGTCTCTGTTTGCTAATATTATTATTGTCATCGGTGGTATTGAGTTCTTTATTAACAGCCGCTTTTAATTCACTTTCGGTATAAGTAGCGGTAAAGAGAGATTTAACATTTTTTGAACTTTTTTCCCATTCCCCATATACCATAACTTGCATATTTCTGGTAAGGAAAGTGTTGTTCAAAAGCCATTTTTGTAAGCTAATAGAAAAGTTCTCTTTAGCATTAGGATCCCAGTTTCCAGCATATTTAGCGGTTTTTTTCTTTTTAGGAAATAATATTTGAACAAAACATCCCAATAGAGCCATGTTTCCTGCACAACGCAAATGAATATGGTCTGCACTTTTCATAGCTTTGTAGATAGTATATAATATAGAAGGAAGAATAAATAAAGTTTTAATTGTATTTTTTAACGAGGTCACATCAAAAGGTAAAACTTTTTTGAATGTGATATCAGGATGTTGATAAGCAATATCCAAAACGGTTTTATCTTGTTTATTATTAGGAGCAACAATTACAACTTTATCGACGTATTTGAACCACAGGTTCATTTCTCTTACATACGGAGCATAAGCATAATATTTTTTATCTTCTTTAAAATGATTGACGTGGGTGATTATGCAAAAGGTCATAAAATTATTTTTTTATAAAAATTAATATTTTGAGGTACTATTTTCTCTAAACTAAATTTTTCAATAATAGCTTTTCTGGCTTTTTTTTCGATTTCTTGTACTTTTATGGAATTTTCAAATACCCATTTTATTTTTTCGGCTATATCTTCAGGTTTGTGAGGATTGCAAAGTAAACCTGTTTCAAAAGGAATAATAGTTTCAGGTCCAGGCCCCGTTTCAGAGAAAACAACTATTTTTTCCATAGCCATTGCTTCTGGAGCTACCAAGCCTTGTGTTTCGATGTGAGAAGGGAAAACACAGACATGTGCTTTTTCATAAATTTCAGGTAAATGTTCATGAGGAACCGATCCTTTAAAAAAAATATTTCCTAATTCGGTTGCATTAAAATTTTCTTTTAAAAAAGATATATAAGACTTCCCATCTGGGAATTTCCAATCTCGTCCGTAAATATATAAATTTGCTTCAAAATACTTTTGTTTAATTATCTGAAAGGCTTGTATAAGTTGTCGAACCCCTTTTTTTTCACATACTGTTCCAACAAAGACAATGCTGTGTTTCTCTATTTTAATATCTTTTATAGGATTGAATTTTTCAAATGAAATAGGAAGGTTTATTATTTTAATAGGTTTATTATGATAACTTAAATAGTTAGCAGTATGATTCTTTACATATTCCGATACCGCAATAAATCCATCTGCCTTACTAAATGAACGTTTTTCTTGAAAACCTTTCCATGGGTTAATACCTCTGTTTTCTCCTTCAGCAAAAAAATGATGCCCTCCATGCAAACGAATAATATATTTTATTTTCTTGATTTTAGGTAAAAATGCTAACCCTAATTCCGCAGTTTCTATAACATCAATAGGATTCTGCCCATGAACTTCTTTAATTTTGTTAGCGATAGCTCTAGAATTAAAATACCATTGTAGACCTTTCTGCTTTTTAGCTACTACTCGATATACCTTTATGCCTTCAATATTTTCAGTTTCTTCTTTGTTAATATAATTAAGCCCGATTACACTAACTTTGATTCCTTGTGCTACCAAAGCTTTCGCTAAAGTAGCCACAAAAGTTCCAACTCCTCCGTGAGGGAAGTCTTGTTTTGGGAATTCAGATGTAATAAAACAGATATGCATAATTATTTAT
The DNA here is from genome assembly GCA_040392465.1 of Flavobacterium suncheonense. Taxonomy (GTDB): domain Bacteria; phylum Bacteroidota; class Bacteroidia; order Flavobacteriales; family Flavobacteriaceae; genus Flavobacterium; species Flavobacterium suncheonense_A. The sequence goes on along the minus strand of JBEBWA010000007.1, from coordinate 11,783 downwards.
GTTTTGCTATAAACTCAGGTACATCCAACTCAAAATCATTTACTATACTTTTTATTTTCTTATTATCCCAGTTCCACCACGCTATTTTGAGCAAATCTTCATGATACTCTTTAGGAAACCTATAATATAAGTGTTTTGCTGGGACTCCCCCTACAACACTAAAATCTTCTACAGGCTTACTGACAACCGCACCAGCTAAGATAATTGCTCCGTTACCAATAGTTACTCCTGGTAATATAATTGCTCCTGCCCCAATCCACACTTCATTTTTAATATTTATGAAATTTTTCGTTGGCTGATAATTTGACTGAAAGTCCATTCGGTTTGTTTTGATTCCTTTATAAGTGAAAAACTCTTCTTTGTCAAAAAGATTTTGTAAAATAGGATAAGTGGTAATATTAAGAATATCATGATTTCCAGAATCCAAAATAAAACTTACATCATGAGCTATACTGCAGAAATTACCAATTACCAAACTAGAATTTTTATACCATCGCCAAACTTTTGTACCATTATTATATGTATAATTACCGATACTAACAAAAGGACAATCATCTAAATAAACACCTTTTTGATTTTTATGAAATATTTGATGTTTTTTATCTAATACTCGCCAGAAAAAATCCCTGAAATAATGTTTCATATTACGAAATTATTTTTTGTTATTAGCTGTAAAATACGAAAGCGTCTTTTGCATCCCTATCTTATGGTTTGAGTATATTTATAATTTTTACAATTACTCATTAAATAACACATATCCTTTACTTCCTTTGTTTTCAATTATTCTAGCAGAAGCACCTACAACTGTACTATTATTTGGTACATCAAAGTTTACTACTGAATTAGCGCCTATAGCAACATCGTCGCCTATCGTAATAGGTCCAAATATTTTTGCACCTGGTCCTATCCATACTCTATTTCCGATTTGAGGATAGCCTTCTTTACCATTTACTCTGCCCCATCCAATTACTACCATTGGTGCTATATTACAGTTTTCGCCCATCGTACAGCCTGAGTTTACAATTATAGTACCTATATGACTTATAAAAAGCCCTTTGCCTAAAGTAAAGTTTTCAGGAAAAGATATACCAAATATTAACTGATTAAACTTTAATACCATAAAACTAATAATCGCATATAAAAACCCTAAGACAGGTACTTTTCGTAACAAAAAATACAACTGTCTGTTAATACGAAAAATAGCTACTGCTATAAAGCCTGGGTTAAATAAAATCTTTGTTTTATTTTTCCCTCCCGTCGCAATATATCTATTAAAATCTGCTCTGATAACACTAAATACACCCATTTATATATTTTATTATAGATTACTTAATTTAACCATACGATTTATACAGGCATGAACCTTGCTCTTAAAATATGAATCCTGTCGCCTTTTAACAATATGATTACTTATCAATTGAGTGATAGTGCTAAATTCAGCAATAAAAAGTTGTTTCTCTAGGCTATATATATCATGCACATCCAATTTATAATATTCTATTAATCTCAAGTATAAGGATTGTGCACTAACAGGATTATTCCTGAAATCCTTCGCTAAATAATCCATATTAGATTCTCCCCAATCGATAATCCAAATTTTATTTTTGTTCTCGTCAATTAGAATATTGTTCAACCATAAATCACCATGTATATTCCCTACAAACATTTTTTTGTCTTCAGCTATAAGCTTATTATACTTATTTATAATTTCCTTTCCGTTTTCTATTGTATTTAGATAATCTTCTACCGCCTTACATATAATATCCTCTTCCTTTTTTGGAGAAATCAAGCTGACTCCTTTTTGTAGATATAATTTATACATAAAGTCAAAAACCTTGTCATATATTACTTTTAACTTATTCTTTGAAAGAGAATGTAGGTCTTTTGCAAAAACTAGCTCTTGTTCAAAAAAACATATTCCTTGTTCTACTCCCATACTTATTATCTTAGGAGTCTTTACGGTTTTATGAGTAATCATATTGATTGCTTTCAATGATAGTGCTTCATTTTGAATTTTTTTAAAAGAATCTAGGTCATCAATTTGATTAAACTTGACTACTCGTGGCTGTTTATGGATTATATAAAGTAATATCCCAACAAAATCTTTATCAAAATAGAGATCAGCATTTATGGGTAAATAATTTATTGATTCAAAGGGTACTTTAAAGAAAACTCCTATTCTTTTTTTTATTCCTTTACCCTTATTTTTGAATATTTCTATCCAATGCTTAAAGTTTTTATCAGGAAAAGCACTTATGCCAGTTACTTTTGATAATAGTTTATAGGTCTGTACAGGCCATTTTGTGTGTTTTATCCAAAGATAACTTTCAGGGCTAATATATTTTTTTTCTGCATCAGTATACTCTACATCAAGAATAGTTTTTTCTATCTTTAATATGTTTTTAATTTTATTTTCTAAATCAAAATTCATGAAAAATCTACTAATAAATTTGTGTTTTAGAAATTATAATTTGTTTTCTTTAAAAAGAAAGCTCATGTTTTTTTCAAAAAGATATTTGTTAGGAGCAAAAATAACATTTTTATCATCAATCAGATAACCAAATCGTTCTTTCCCAAATTCTTCTAAAATTATCGTTTTATAACCATTGTCTGCTGCATCTTCAATCATCGAACTCCAAGCAGACACTACTATGATGTTTTCTATAGTGTTGGATTCCAACCAGTTCTTACTATCATCAAATACTATAGTGGCTTTAATACCTTTGAGTTGATTTTTAAAATATTGAGTTTTGTCTTTTTCTCTAGGATGTAGCCTTATATAGACTGTTAAATCATTATATTCATTCTGTTGTAAGTATTCTAAAAAAACAGGATGTATTCCATTTAACTCTACAGTAGAAGCGTATAAAATATGTTTACCAGGGCTTATGGTTCTGTTGGAAGTAGGATAGGGTATAAGCCTATATTCACAATCATAACCATCACAAGCATTTTCTTTTAAAAAATCTATAGTAGGTTGATTTTTTACATAAAATACATCAATAATTTTCAGAGGAGCTTTTTTGAGGTACGGAAAATAGTTAATCATACTTCCGTGTTGAACTTCAATCAATTTTAAATGGTTTCTATAATCAGATAGGATAATAGATAGACTGTTAAGGTCATAATAAAGGATGAAGTAAATTTCTTTGCCAACAAGTTTATTTAATAGCCATTTATTAACTTTTTGATAAGCATAAAAGTTGCGCATTGTCAATGCTGATTCTTTTCGAAAAAAAGATAACACTTTAACCACTCCTCCTATATTATATACCTTTTGATTATTAATTCGTTGGATTCTATTCTCTAATGAATGGTTTATAAAAAGAATATGGTCAATAAACAAAGGTTTCAGTATTCGGTCTTCAACTACACCATTAACAGTCGTAGTAAATCTTGGAGTAGTATATACAATTTTTTTATTTCTATATTTTGGTATAAATAAAGCAAACTTTAATATCAAAAAATCAAAAGAAGATAAAACTATAAACCCAAAAGATTTAATCTTTCCTAATATAGGATTTATTTTTTTACGATTTTTTATAAGCTCATTCTCTTGTTGAGTATCAAACTTGATATTTGAAAATCTAAGTTCTTTAATATATTGTTCTATTTGTTGTTTATTCAACATTTCTTCTAAAATAAAAGTTTATGAGTTTTTAATCAATTTAAGCATTTCGAATATTAGAGCTCTTTTGTTTGTTGATAATCATGTTTTTAGATAATGGATGCATCTAATCTGTCAATAACAAATGAATTATTTGTAATTAGTCACCTGACTTTTTGTTTCCTGTCTAGGGTAACTAAACCATAAACTATATAATCTTTAAACATTTTAAATAGCCATTTTTAATTCAAGAAAATTAGTGGATTTATTTACAATTGTTTTATAATCCTAGCGGGAATACCTCCCACCAATACATTTTCGGGCACAGACTTTGTTACTATACTTCCTGCAGCAACTACAGAACCATTTCCAATTGTTACCCCACCCATTATAATAGAATCCATTCCTACCCAAACATCATCACCGATTATAATATCTCCACCACCTGCTTCATAACTATCAATAATTCCTTTATGCGCAATATGCTTACATTGTACTCTTCTTTCTTCTCTATTCAACGGATGATTTTTTGTGTCCCATAATTTTACATTTGGTCCAAACATACAATACGAACCAATTTTCAAATTATAATCTATTCTTAAATGTATATTATTCATATAAACATAATCTCCTATAACAATACTCCCTTTAGAATTTAAGACAATAGTTGCCGCTACATTACAATTTTCCCCAAATTGAATTTTATTTTTATCTTTAGTATGGTTGTAAATCTTTAGATTGAGAATTTTTTTCCAATGGAATTGAGGAGAAGGAGATTGCCAAAACCCCTGACCATATACGCATAGTTGGTTTATTTTTGACCAGTAAGATTTAACTTTGTACTTGTTATATATTTTTTTAATTGACTTAATCATATTTAACATCAAAATCTATTTAATCTGTTTGTTGAAATGTTATAAAATTTTTTATTCCATTCTAGGAGATACAAATAATATACTTAAAAATGCTTTAATCCTGTTAAGATAGCATTTGCTATTTTATGTATAGAGGTTTTAAGTCTTTTATCAGATGTGAAATTCCAATGACTTAATAAATTATAGAGTCCAATAATTAAACTTCCTTGTCTGATTTGTATTAAAGCTTTGTTTTGAAATTCTTTGTTTTTTTTTAGCCTGATTGTTTTTTTTATGACAGCAGAATTAAAATAATTAGTTATTAAATCATAAAATTTAATGTTTTCCTCGATATTAAGAATTCTACTCTTTGAACTCCATACACCTCCTGTGTGAATTCTATAAACCGACATGGCTTCTGGTAAATATTTACCTAGTCCTTGTTTTGCCAGTAAAATTACTAATGCATAATCTCCTTTTGAAGTTTTGTAAAACCAACTAGGGAGGGTGTCAGGTTTTGAATTCTTTCTAAATAATAGAGATGCTGTAGAAGCATTGTGTTTTATAATAACTGATTTGAGATCTACGATTTCATCTATTTCTCTATTTCTGATAAATAAGTATTCCTCACCAGTAGACTGCTTGAGAACCATTGCGTTATGAAAACAAAAACTGTATTCTGGATTCTCTTCCAAAAAATCCACCTGCTTTTGTAGTTTTAGGGGGTCAGTCCAATAATCATCCCCTTCACATATAGCGATGTATTTCCCTTTGACTCTTGGATATTGAAAAGTCTGTCCAATTTTAATATTTTGAGAATATTGATTTACAGTCTGAAAAATGGGTTTAAAATTAATATGATGATATTTAGATATATAATCTTTGATAATTTCTACTGTATTATCATTAGAAGCATCATCATGAATTAGAACTTCAAAAGGGAAATTAACTTTTTGTATAACAATCCCATTTAAAGTGTCAGCAATAAATTTTTCGTGATTATATGTATTAACAATTATTGAAACTTTAATCTCGGTTTCCATATAAATTTTATACTAGTTGGTTGAAATTAATAGATAGGTTATTATTCTCAATTGTTTCAATCCGTTTTATCAGCTCATTTATTTTTTTATTATCATAAAAATCTTTACAACAATTTCTAAACTTTTCAGAAATCTCTTCCCAACTCAAAGGTAATGCTACATTCCCTTTGGGAAATTGAATGAGTTCTTCAAAAATTTTTCCTTCTTGTGTAGTTAATATTATTTTATCAGCCCTCCAATCATTGCCATCTATCCAATCGGGATGAATATCAAAAATAACTTTCTTCATTAGTGTTTGTATATCAGTTTTAGAAATATTTTCTTTAGAAAACTGTTTAGGAGTTAAATCTTGATAAAGAGCTGCGACAGCAAGTACATACTGCATACTAAATTTTGCCTCTAGTTCGGTTTGAGGATTAGTGTAGAATAACACTTTAGTAGCTCTAGGGCTCGAATAACATTCGATTGATTTTATATCTTCTTTTTTTATATTGTTTTCAGTTACAATTTTTATTACTCCATCTATAGATCTGTGGGTAAGGGAACAGGATGCATGTCTTTTTATATTGATTCCTGGATTGGCAATTACAAATTCGGTATTGTAATTATGTAAAAACTCATTGACTTTACTTTTGTCTTGATAATAGGTTTGGATAAAACCAAGTTGTCCATCTAGCGCATTTGAATTTGATGTAAAACCTGATTTTGCAAGAAGAGCAGCTTTTAATCCATTATAAACTGCATTTCCAGCATGTAACGGTTTGGTCATAGAACCAAAATTTTGGACTAGTCCTGAGGCTGACGAGCAAGCTATACCGATTGAATTTATTATTTGATCTTTATCTAATTTTAATAGTTTAGCAGCAGTTACAGTAGCCGCAATAATTCCAATAATCCCAGTAGGATGCCAACCTTTCAAATGCATCATAGGCATACTGCGGGAAAATCTGGATAAAATTTCAACTCCTAAAACATAAGAAATTATCAAATCTTGGCCTGTGAGGTTATAATTTGTCGATAGTGAATGTATTATAGGAAATACTGTAGAACTTGGATGTCCTTGCGAAAAAGCTCCAGTGTCATCATAGTCTAAAGCATGTAACATGATGCCATACAAGCTAGTGGCATCTAAAATATTTAGGTTTACATTAATATCCCCTATACTTACATTTGAATTACCAGTGTGTCCATTCGATAAAAGAAATTTAAGGTAAGACTTTACGGTATCTGTATTACTACCCGCTATCATTACCCCTAGAGAGTCAAGATACGATCTCTTAGCATTAGTAATTGCTTGTTCAGATAAAGAATCAAAATTGGTTTGAATAATAAAATTAGCAATTTCTTCCGCTATGTTTATTTTATTATTTTGTGTCATACTTTTTACAAAATTCATTTATATCTTCTCCTCTAAAATCGCTCATTCTTTCTTTTATAGTGTCATGATCCCAATTCCACCATTCTATTCTTAATAAAGCTTCTTCTATTTCTTTAGGAAATCTTCGTCCTATTATTTTTGCAGGAATACCACCCACTATTGTATAAGGCGGTACGTCTTGAGTGACAACAGCAGACGCTGCTAAAATTGAACCTGTCCCAATTTTTATGCCTGGAAGTATAATTACTCCTTGACCAACCCAAACATCATGACCAATTTCTACGGGTTGAGATCTTCTCCAATTGAAGAAATCTTGATCATTATCTCCTAGGTCATATTGTTGAGATCGATAAGTGAAATTATTTATACTAGGGCGCCACATAGGATGATTTGTTGCATTGATTCGAGCCAAAGGAGCAATAGAACAAAATTTGCCTACCTGAGTATATATCATTTCAGAATCTCTTAATATATAAGAATAGTCATCCATAAAAGATTCTGTAACTCTAGCTCTCTCATCGACATAAGTCCATTTGCCAAACTTACTTGATCTAACTTTTGCTAAATCATTTATTGTTACACCTTCAGGGTTCAATTGTGACATAAATTACGATTTTTTCCAGATTTTAGTTGTAGTTAAACTATCTAATTGTTCTTTTTCTATTCTATTAGATAATAAGCTTTTGTTAATTATACATTTTTCAACTTCTTTTGAAACTTTATAGATAGGAAAATCAAAATCAGGTAAAAAAGCATTGATAATCAAACCTAGGTCATCCTGTCCTAATAAAAACCTAGGGAAAGTGTTTCCGTTTGTTCTCATATTCATTTCCTGTGCTTTATAATTACCGTGTTTGTCTTTTCTAAATTGAACAGTTACAGGACCAGCTCCTCTTTCTACATAAATTGCTTTTGCATAATTTATTGTTAATCGCTCTAATTCTTCATCATATACTTTTTGGAATCCCATAGTAACTCCTGAATCATGTTCATTTCTTGAAATAAAGATTGAATCTATTTCTCCCGAAGGACTAATAAAAGTATGACAAGAGTGATGATATATATTAGGGGCATGTGCAAATAATGGAGTAAATCCGTCCATCATTTTAAAATATTTATCATTAACACCTTCCTCCCCAAGATATTCTTGAAAGATATAGTTTTCGAAACTTGATGCTTCTACTGCTTCGTTCCAATTTCTTATAAAAAACACACCTTTTGAGGCAAACCCTCTTACAGGTTTAGCAATTAAAGGAAATGAATACTTCTCACAAAATAATTTAAGTTCATTAATACCACCAGATTTACCCATCATAAAAGTGGCAGCATATGGTACATTATGTTTTTCAGAAAACTCCCATGTCTGCCATTTGTCTAAAGCATATAAAATAGGCTTGATATCTCCGTAGGGTACTTTTGTTTTAAGATTATAGTTATTTACAATATTCCACAATACTTCTGTATCTTCATCTCTTCCACTCAATATAATATCAGGTTCTATAGACTTAATTATAGGAACGATTTGTTTTTCGAATTCATTTGTATTGGTGTTAGGGAGTAAAAAACATTCATCACATCTAAAATTATTCGGACTAGACGCAACGCTATTAGTACCATATACAGTTACTAAATTCCTTCTGTTAAAATCATTATAGTCTAATACATCTAAAATATTTTGCCCAACTAGACTACCTACACTTGTAATAAGTATTTTTATTTTTTTTTGCTTTATCATAATATGAAATGTGTTTGAAAATATTAATTGATAATAGAGATAATTCTCTCAACTTCTTTAAGGTTTAACCCATGATACAACGGCAGGCACATTATTCTACTGGCAATACTTTCCGAAACAGGCATTGATGATGGCTCTACAAACGGCACGGTATTCAGCGAAGGGTAGAAGTACCTTCTCGGAAAAATATTATTTTCGTTTAACAAGGTCTGAACTTGTAATAGCGTAGCTTCGTTATCAAAAACAACAGGGTAATAACTATGATTCCATATTGTGTTTTCTCTAATTTTTAGTTTTTGTAGTTTACTAAAATCAAGAAGAGAATCGTAGGTTTGCGTTATTTTTTTTCGGGCATCCAAGATTTCCTGCATATACGGAAGTACAGAAAGCCCCATAGCTGCTTGTAATTCGGATATCTTGGCATTAATCCCCAGCCCATGAAAGTCCAGAGGTCCGTCATGACCAAAGTTATGGCTGTAATACAATTGGTGTCTTAATTCCAAGTTATTAGTAAACATAGCTCCACCTTCGGCTGTATGAAACAGTTTGGTAGCGTGAAAACTACAGGTGCTCACATCGCCATATTCAAAGATGCTTTTTCCGTTATATTCTACTCCAAAACAGTGTGCTGCATCATAGATAACCGCCAAATTATATTTTTGGGCAATTCGCTCTATTTCTTCAATATTACACGGATTTCCAAAAACGTGAGTGGCTAGAATAGCAGTAGTTTTATCAGTAATGGCAGCTTCTATTTTACGCTCGTCCAGCGTCAGGTATTCGGGGTGAATATCGACAAAAACAGGTGTGCAATTCTCCCAAACAATAGAAGAAGTGGTGGCTACATAGCTAAAAGGGGTGGTGATTACTTCACCTTGTTTGGCCAGTAATTTTAAAGCAATCTGTAACGGGATAGTCCCATTATTGGTAACCGTAATCCATTCTATTTGAAGGTAGTCTTTTAGTTTGTCTTCTAGCAGTCGGATGAGTTCACCTCGGTTAGTAAGCCATTGATTGTCAAAAGCTTTTTTAACCCATTGATTATATGTCTCTAAAGGTGGTAGAAATGTTTTAGTTACAGGAATCATTTAGTATAAATTTCATGCAATTCAATTATCTTATTAAATCTCCGAATTGATTGCTAATTCAGTAAGGTTGTCTTTTTATATCATCCATATAATGGGTTAAATACTTCAAGTTGCTGAATATAAGCCAAATAGTTTAGATGTAAAATATTCTAATATAGGTTAAAATTATTTTTAACAAATCAACGCAAATATACTTTTATTCTCTTAATTTTCAGATATAATGTGTGTTTTCTGAAAATTATTTTTTAAGTTTATTTAAACGATGTGATTTAGGAACAACTTATGAACGTTTCTGCTTGACCCTTTTTTAATAACAAATTTCCTCTTGTATTATTATCTCTCCTCGTTACCTTGATGGAATTTTTACGTACAAAAACTTAAATAGAATATTCTTTCTTCTTTCTCAAATCTCTTGTAGTTCTACCATTTTTCTAAATCTCTCTGAAGAGGCGATAAGTTCGTCAAAACTTCCTTGGCCTATAATAGCTCCTTTATCCATCAGATAAATCATATCTGCTTTTTTAATGGTGGAGAGTCGGTGGGCGATAATCAAAATGGTATAATTCCCTTTTAGAGAGTCAATATTGTCTTGTATTTCTTTTTCGGTTTCTGAGTCTAAAGCAGATGTGGCTTCGTCTAATATCAAGAGGTCAATATTTTTGTAGAGTTCTCTTGCAATTGAGATTCGTTGTCTTTGTCCTCCGCTCAGATTGATTCCGTTGTTGCCTAACAAAGTGTTTTCGTGTAATTCTAATTCGTTTATAAAGTCGCGAATAGAGGCTTGTTTGATGGCTTGTTCAAAGCGCTCTTTGTTTTCGGCTGTAGGTTCTGCCCAAAAAGTTACATTATTAAAGATGGTGTCATTAAAAATAACGGGTTCTTGAGCAATATAGCCGATTTTTTTCTGATAGGTAAACTGGTTATAATGGTCAATATCTTCTCCGTCAATAAGTATATTACCTTTGTGGACACTTAATAATTTGGTAACAACATTGACTAATGTCGTCTTTCCACTACCACTTTCTCCTACAAAAGCAACAGTTTTGTTTTTTGGAATTTCTAGAGATATTCCGTCCAGTATCACCGTTTTCCCGTATTTAAATACAATGTTTTGGAGCTGTATGGAGTTAGTAAAAGACTGATAAGTTTTTTTGCCAACACGTTCTCGGTGACTTTTAATTTCGTTTAAAAAACTAAATATATTATCAATAGCTCCTTGATTTTCTAGCGTTTTGTTATAGTTATTCTGTACAGCAATAACGGCAGTCAAAGCGCGATAAAAAAGTAGAAGACTAAGTAATATGGCTGAAATAGTGGTTTCAAAAAATGAAATTTGCAACAATATTACAACGACTACAATACCAATTAAAAGAGGCTCTCTAAAGGCAGCTACTTTAGAATTTAAGACCCCCATCTGTAAATATTCGTGCTGAACGTTATCAATAGTTTTTTCTACTTTATCTCTATACTCTAATATTTTCCCGGTAGATTTCAGGTATTTGAAATTTTGAACATACTGAATGAGGATGTTGGCAAATTGATTATTGACCGTAGATATGTTTTTAGATTTCTGTTTAGTGAGCTTGTTTATTCGGTTAAATACAAGGTTAGAGATTAATCCTCCCCCACAAACTAATAAGGCAAACTGCCAATCTACCATGAACGAGAAAATCATATATACGGCAATCATAATACTGCCTTGTATCATAGAAACATAGTTTTCAAACGTGTTTGAAAGTCTACCAATTTCTCCTAAAAAAATATTCTGAATTTTACCGATATCCGTCTTTACAAACTGGTTAAATTTAAATCTCGGAAATAAATTAACCACGCTCATTCTCACTTTTTTAGTAAGTATTTGCCGGGTCTTTATTTTATAGACATTTGCACTGTAAACAACTATTCCTTTGATTAGAAAAATTGCAATCAAAAATAAGAGAGCTTTATAGATAGTTAGTTTTATGCCTACTTTATCCAAAAAATCAGTTATAAAACTTAAATTTCCTAAGTCAACATTATTGCTTCCGTCTGCCAATTGGAGCAGAGGCAAGAACATGGTTAATCCGATACTGTCTAAT
>JBEBWA010000006.1:0-126692 GCA_040392465.1 Flavobacterium suncheonense | reverse complement strand
AAGTTAGAATCATCATCTACGAGTACTGCTGTTATCATTTCTTTGAGTTGTGAGTGTTTAGTTTTGAGTTATGAATTATGAGTTGTGAGTTTTTGGTTAATTTATTTAGTTTTACTTGAAAATTAACAATTATGAAAGAAAGTATAGTAAAAAACAAAGCACTTGCCTTTGCAAAACAAGCCATAGATTTATATAAAATCCTTTTATCAAAAGACGAATTTATTCTTTCTAAACAATTTCTTCGCTCTGCTACTTCAATTGGAGCAAACATCAATGAAGCATTAGCAGGACAATCTAAAAAAGATTTCACTGCAAAAATGTCCCTATCCTCAAAAGAGGCACGAGAAACCCTGTATTGGATTGAACTATTGGAATATGCTAACTTCATAAATTATGATTATTCATTATTAAAAAATAATTGCTCCGAACTTATTAATATGCTCACTTCAATTGTAAAAACCTCCCAAAACAACCTTAATAAGTTATGAGTGTTTAGTTGTAACTCAAAACTCAACACTTATAACTCATAACAGGCAATTTCAAAACCACCTTTGTCCCTTTAATTTCTCCGTTTTCTATAATTTCTTCAATGGTAAAAGTTGTTGTTTTTGAGGTGGAATCCCCCATCATTTCTAATCGCTTTTTGATAATATCCAAAGCCATTGATTTATGAACCTGAACAGAATTTTCTTTTATTTCTTTTGATTTACTCAAGCCAATTCCGTTATCAGTAATAGTGCAAACCAAATTTTTGTCGACTATTGAAAAATCAATCGAAACCATCCCGAATTCTTTTTTCGGAATCAATCCATGGATGATAGCATTTTCTACAAAAGGTTGAATCAAAAGCGGAGGTAGCGCCATATCGTCTTCGATATTTGCATCTTTAGTAATTTTAAAATCAAAGATTTTATTAAATCTCAACTGTTCTAGCTCAAGATAATTTTGTAATCCTTCTATTTCTTTGTCAACTGGGATTAATGACTCTTTTGAGTATTCTAATGTCAGCCTCATAAGCTTTGAAAATTTAGCCAAATACTTAATGGCAGAATCATTCCCGTTCTGCACAATAAAGCTTGAAATGGAGCCAAGACAATTAAAAACAAAATGCGGATTCATTTGCAAATGCAATGCTTTTTGTTCGTATTCGGCTAAATTTTTCTGCAAAGTCAAGTTCTTTTTTAGTTGGTTTCTATTGTAAAACAAAAAGCCTAACCCCACGCCTAGAAGTAAAAATAAACTCCCGAAGACCAACTGAAGAGTATGTCTTTTTGACTGCTCTTCTAATAAAATTTCTTTTTGCTGTTGTTCTTTTTTATGAAGTGATTCTCTTTTTTCGAACTCAAAATTCATCTCAGACTGGATGCTCTTACGGATATTTTCATAATTCGTCAAACTATCTTTAGCTATAGCAAAAGATTTAAAATGCTCTAATGATTTGTTCAGATCTCCTTTTTGTTCATAAATTTTGCTCAATAAGTTTTCGCTCAAAACAACCATTTCGAGGGTTTTGATTTCAATCGCTAATTCTTTTGCTTTTTGGGCGTTTTCGAGTGCCTTTTCAAAATTGTTTTGTTCAAAATAGAATTCTCCAAGATTGTAATACGTGTCTGAAATTCCGAATTTATCTTCGATAGCATTAAATTTTTCTTTGGCTTTTTCCCAACTTTCAACAGCTTTTTCGGATTCAGAATTTTCCTTATAATACAACCCTAGATTATTATATAATTCTCCTTCCCCTCTTAAGTGAGGGTATTTCTCAAAGTAGCTTCCTGCTTTTTTATAAAATTCAATAGCCTTTGGGTAATTCTTTTGATCTAAATAGATATTGGCAATATTAGTTGTAGTGATTCCAATAGTTTTGTCTTGAAGTCGCTCTTGAAATTCTTTGGCTTTCGTAAAATACTCTAAGGCTTTAAATTCTTCTTTTCTGGCCTTATAAACAATTCCTATATTGTTATAAACTCGAGAAAGACGCACACTATCTTCTGATTTTTGATATAATCGCAAGGCTTTCAGGTGATATTCTAATGCTTTAGAATAATTGCTCTGTTCCGAAAAAACAATTCCGATACTTCCGTAAGCGCGAGCCAATCCAGCTTGATTTTTTTGTTGGTTTTCAGGTTCCAATTCTAATTCTTCAAAGACGTTTTTAGCATTGCTGAAATACTCTAAAGCCTTTGGATAATCCCCAGAAATAATCTGAGAGTTTCCAAGATTTAGATACGAATTGGCCTCTTCTTCTTTATTTTTTATCTTTTGCGAAATCTCTAAGGCTTGATTAGCAAAATCCATCATCAAAACAGGATTTTGAGTCTTATATAAATCCGAAATATGGTTTAAGAGTCGTGACTTTTCAATATCATTTTTAGAGGTTTCTAATAACCTCTTTAAACTGTCAATTTCTTTATGTTGTGCAAGCACAGTCATAAAAGAAACCAGAAAAAACATCAAAATTAATTTTGTTTTGTTTGTCATTTTACCAAATCATTTATTCTAACAAAGCAAATGTAACATTTCATTTTTAGCAAATTAAGCTGAATTAGAATTTGATAGGTTTTGATTAGAATTTGGAAAGACAAAATAACATATATTATGGAGTTCAATCTTTTTATGTATTTTTGCATACACAACTATACTTAAATGAGTCAAAAAGTTTTACTTACCTCGGACGAAATTGACATTATTCTCCATCGTTTGGCTTGTCAGCTTATCGAAAACCACTTGGACTTCGAAAACACCATCCTTATTGGGATTCAACCCAGAGGAACACTATTTGCTCAAAAAATAAAATCCATTCTTCAAAACGAATACGGAATTTCGGATATTAAGCTTGGGTTTTTAGACATTACTTTTTTTAGAGATGATTTTCGAAGAGGAGATAAACCTTTGGAAGCAAACAAAACCGAAATTGATTTTTTGGTAGAAGGCAAAAAAGTAGTTTTTATAGACGATGTGCTTTATACCGGAAGAAGTATCCGATCTGCTCTTACGGCCATTCAGTCGTTTGGACGTCCTTCTGAAATAGAACTTTTAGTATTGATTGACAGGCGTTTTTCTCGTCATCTACCTATTCAACCCGATTATAGAGGTCGTCAGGTTGATGCTATCGGAGACGAAAATGTAAAAGTACACTGGAAAGAACATCACGGAGAAGACGTTATCTATCTAGAGAAACAATAACAACACTACACAAAACAATGAAGACATTAAGCGTTAACCACCTTCTCGGAATAAAATATATAACCAAAGCGGATATTGATTTGATTTTCGAAACGGCTGACCATTTTAAAGAAGTAATAAATCGTCCGATTAAAAAAGTACCTTCTCTTCGAGACACAACCATTGCTAATATTTTCTTCGAAAACTCTACCCGCACAAAACTATCATTCGAATTGGCTCAAAAACGACTTTCGGCTGATGTAATTAGTTTTTCGGCTGCTCAATCTTCGGTAAAAAAAGGAGAAACGCTTATTGATACCGTTAACAATATTCTTGCGATGAAAGTGGATATGGTAGTGATGAGACACTCCAGTCCAGGAGCTGCCGAATTTCTTGCTAAAAATGTAAAAGCAAGCATCATCAATGCAGGAGACGGAGCTCACGAACATCCAACCCAAGCACTTTTGGATTCCTTTACTATTCGTGAAAAATTAGGAGATATCGGAGGCAAAAAAATCGTAATTGTTGGAGATATCTTACATTCAAGAGTAGCTCTTTCGAATATTTTTGCTTTACAGATGCAAGGAGCTGATGTTCGGGTTTGTGGTCCAAAATCTCTCATCCCGAAACATATCGAAAAGTTAGGCGTAAAAGTTGAGAACAATCTGATAAAAGCTTTAGAATGGTGTGATGTAGCTAATATGCTTCGCGTTCAGAACGAAAGAATGGAGGTAAGTTATTTTCCGAATACTAGAGAATATTCTCAACAATTCGGGTTAACTAAAGAAATTCTGGATTCATTAAATAAAGAAATAGTAGTGATGCATCCAGGACCTATCAATCGTGGTGTAGAAATCACTTCGGATGTAGCCGATTCTAAACAATCTGTAATTTTAGAGCAAGTCGAAAATGGAGTAGCTGTTCGAATGGCCGTAATTTATCTACTGGCTTCTAAATTATAAATTACTCTACCAATTCTTTAAAAAGAGTTTCAAAAGTAAGGTCTAAATTTTCTGAAAAACCAGCATGAGGTCTGGATGTTTGAATGCAAGAGCTTCGGACAGCAGAAAGCCATCTAAATCGTTCGGAAACTTCAAATTGCGCTATGGGACCTCCGTTTTGAGTTCCTTCCGAAATTAGTACAAACGAATGCAAATTGATTTTGAGTTGCTCTAGGTCGAGCTCGGTTACAAAAAACTTAAATTTATCTTCGTTTACTCTAATTTGAGCACGCAGGTATTTCTGTCTTTTGCAAAAAAGCAATAAACCTACATTGATGAACTCTTCGCATTCTACCCGAGGCACAACACGAATCACAGCATATTCATATAAGTGTTTTTCGTGCATCTTGAGCTTGTTTTACAAAGTTTTCGGAATTGTCTCTGCGAACCTTAAGGAAATTTAAATAAACCTCTCTTATTTCGTCAGGGTTTTGGTCTGAACCTTCCCAAGTGAGCCAATCTGTAGGAATCAGTTCTACAATATCTTGCAATACTTTATCGGTTAAAATAGCTTTGAACTCCGTATCAACTTGCTCTAATTTAGTAGCCTGTGGTAAGAGAACGTGGTCTTTGATAAGCGCAAACTTACTCTTTGCCTGCTCGTTAAAATTTTGCCATGAATGATGAAAATAAAACGAAGCTCCATGGTCAATCAACCAAAGTTCTTTATGCCACAATAGCATATTGGTATTTCGGAAAGTTCGATCAACATTGGTGATATAAGCATCAAGCCAAACGATTTTTGAAGCGAGTAATTCGTCGCAATCATTTACCGAAACATCAAAAGTCAAAGCTCCCGACAAAAAGTGCATGGCCAAATTAAGCCCTTGACTGAACTGCAACAAATCCTGAATTTCTTCGTCTGCTTCGGTTCTTCCGAAAGCTTCGTCGAGGTGAGCAAAAACCAGTTCCGGAATTCGAAGTCCAAGTTTTCGGGCAATTTCTCCTCCTAAAAGTTCAGCAATAAGCGCTTTTACTCCATGTCCTGCACCTCTGAATTTCAAAACGTATTTGAATCCGTCATCTGCATCTGCCAAAGCAGGAAGCGAACCTCCCTCACGAAGCGGCTGAATATATCGTGTAACCGTTACGGTACGTAATTGCGGTGTTTCCATAGGACAAAAATAATTCAATTTTAATCATTAGGTCTTTGAATTTACTTTTAATTTTTGTAGAAAGCTTGGATAAAGCCTAATAGAATCAAACCCATTTAAGTTAACAAATATAACAAAAAAGCCTCCCTGAAATGAATGGCTTTATAGAAATGTGAAACCAGTAAAACTAAAGTAAGAGGATATTCTAAAAACAATTAGATTTTAGTACAAATGAAAGTATTGAGCACCCTCGCCCTCTCTAAACTTATATTTCATGCTCATCTTTTATCTCAAAAACAGAAAAATATTTAGAATGTATTTAGAAAAGGTACGAGCAAGATGCTCGCACCAGCGGGGGGCTGACTAAATTATTGACTTTTATTCCATTTGTCTTTTTCTTGTTGTTCTTCTTTCTTTTTGTTAGCACGATTTAATAAATAAACCCCTAAAACAATAGCTCCAATTCCAAAACCAATTTTACCACTTGCTTGGTCAGCATATTGTGTAGATAAACCACCTATTCCTATTATTAAATTTAATACACCTAGAATTAGTGAAATGACACCACCTATTTTCATATATTTTGTTTTAAGTTATTGATTATTATCTTCTTTTTTTACATCAATAAAATCGACGTCATTTTTTTTGGAACAAAGTGTAATAATTAGACCAATAAGTGGAGATAGAAAAAGACTCAATGCGAAACTCCATCCAAAACCTATTTTTCTTTTTTTACCTAACTGACCTATTAAAGCTGCAAGACCTGCAGCTACTAGCAATAAAAATAATCCTTCCATAATTATAGTTTAAAAGTTAATGTTTAATTTTTGTTTTGCTTCTTCTTTTAATTCAATCAACCGTTTTAAATTATTTTGATTTCTTGTAATTTCCTGAAATAGTTTATCAGCTATGATGTTTTTTTCTTTATCTGTCGGGAAACGATCTGGATGACATTTAACTTTAAGTTCATCAAATATTTCTTTTGAATTAAATGAACTATTTATGATATTATTAAAATCAATTTCTTGTTCCAGCGAATCTTTTCTGAATTTTTGTATAGAACTACTTTTTGAAGTATTATTCCTCCTGATTAATAAAAATAAAATAATTATAAACTCTAAAATTGCAAGCCATAACCACCAATTAATGTTATCATTACTACCTGTTGTAACAGAATTTATAATTAATTCGTTGGTTATTTGCAAAGTGTCTTTTAGGATTGTATCATTCATTGTCGTTAAATTTTGGTAATGGTATATAATCTTTTAATTGCCATCTGCAACCATATTTTCCAGCATCACCGTGTATTTCAAGAGTATCAAAACCTAGAACAATTAGCCTACGCACTAAAATGCTATCGTCAAGTATAACTTTACCGATTCGCATAATTTCATCTTTTGAAAGTGTTCTGCCTGTAAATGCTTGTATTCTAAATCCTGAATTTAACCAATTTGAAAATTGATGTTTATAAGAACTTTCTCCTCTTGAAATACTAGCTTTTAGTAAAGTGGGGGCAATTCCAGAAATAAATGATTTTTTTGCTGAATCATTAAAACCACGTACAAGTCTTGAACGTTCACTCCTGTCTTCAAACCAGCAAATAATATTATTCCATAAATTATCTAACATATCTTATTGTTTTTATTTTTCCAAGGCAGTTTAGTCATAGCTTGCCCACAACTTTGAAATATACTCTTTATTTTGCTTTTGATAAGAAATCAATCAATTCTCGAGAATCAACTTGTGTTTTCTTTTCATCATCACTTAAACAATCATAAACTTTCTGATAACCTTTTAAATCTATAAAAACCGTTTTATAAGGGTATTCTTGATTATCAGTTTCCACCAAATAAAGAAGCTTCGTTCTTTCCTTATTAGTCCATACTTCATCAGGGAATATATCTTTATCTATATTTTTCAATTTAACTTTTGTCTTAAATAATTTCTTATTTCGCCTTATTAAATCTTTTTTAGAATTACTCCAAACATTAAACAGATAGGCTTCTTCTCCTGAAGGAGTAAATGAAATATATGAAAAACCTTTGTTATTTTTCCAAAGAGCACTAACTAAAGGATCATTTTTATAAGGCGATGGATTCCTATTTATATGATAATCTTCATGCCAATACTTATAAATAAAACAGCCACTATTGGGTTTATAAATAGGTGAATAACTACTTACGTACCATCTATTTGAATCACTATATTTATTGAATTTTACAAAATCTTTACCTTTTATAGTTCTTTCATTTACTTTTTGATATGTTACCTCATTTCTTTGACTTTCAGAATATATCGTATTCGCAATTTTGTTCGCATTTAAAACAATATTATTATTGCTAATAACAGGTTGATTGATTTGCATATCAGCAGAATTAAATCCTTTTGTAGCTGCAGTAACTCTATCAACAAATGAAGGATGTGTTTCGGAATAAGCATATATCCCTTTTGAAGCTGTTAATTTTATTATTTCTGATATCATATTTACATCTCCTCCTAATTTTCGAATAATAAATCCTGCAAATTCATCTGCTTGTAACTCCATATTACGTTTGTCATCTGAATTATTTACTTCTCTAATGTGACCATTTAAATGATGCCCTATTTCGTGAGCCATTATGAAATAAGTCGACCAAATACCAACATTACTTTGATTATATTGTTTAGATAAAAAGTCTATATCATATATGATAAGTCTTATGTTTGAAAATTCAGTAGCATAACAATTGTCTATTCCATCTTTTCTTATAAGATAAAAATTAGGATAAAGTCCGATTTGTTTAGTTATCTGATTAACTATATGTGTTACTACATTGTGTTCATTAGACGAATTTATTATCTGGTATAAGTCTGAATTAACATCTGTACTATGATATCCGCAAATATTTTGAGAATATAATTTTGAACAAACCAAAATTAACAGTGAAATTTTAAATATTTTTTTCATAATAAATCATCTGAAAATTAAATTACTGCTTATAAAGTATTGGATTCACTCCAAAACTTGAAACAACTTCAATTTCTGTATTAGAGACTTTTATAAAGTGATACTCTTGAATTACTCCTGCAACGGTATAAGAAAACTTGTATTCCTCATTTGATTTTATTTCTTCATCCACACTTACTTCAACAGTTCCTATAGCGTTGTAATTGTCTACCATTTCTTTGAAACAAAGTTGATTGAAAGAGGTTATTTGGCAAACATTGTTACTTGTAAACTTATACCCACTTTCGGACATATCTAACCAAGTTCCATGAATCCAATTGGGAGGGTTAAAACGGTTGCTTCCCCCCGAAACTGAATTATCATCAGACGAACAACCAAACAATACTGTTGTTACAATCAAAGCAAATAATATTTTTTTCATAATTATTTAGATTTAAAAATTTCACAATAATAGAATATTCAATCCTTTATTTATTACGGATTTCCTCATTACACATAAAATAATCTTTAAAGACACCAATATGTTGAATATGCAATTTTAAATCGTGTTAGATAATGAAGAAATAAACCTTATAAAATCAGTAGGAAAAAAGATTAGACATAAAAGATAGAACTTAATCTGCCTCAAGAACTAATATCTTATGATGCTAATATCCCAAGAAATCAGATTGGAAGGATTGAAAGAGGGCAAATCAGCACTACTATTACTACACTTCACAAAATTTATAAAATTTCAAAAACTGATATTAAACACTTATTTTAATTTTCTCCATGTTTGTACCCAGGAAAGGTTAATTCTATTGGTTTAGTTTTATTATTTAGTTTCCACTATGTCTTTTTATCTTTTTCGTTCAGATATATACCCCGTAAACGGAGCTATTTTGTGGTAATTTCTACGTATTCTTCTTTTGGGATAAATTATAAAGCAGCCTCTCTAAAACTCTCAAAGATTATTATTCTTCATCAATATCTTGGCTTTAATTTAAGAAGAATTTACACCTATCTTGTAGCTTATCAAGGAAATACGGACGTGCTTTTTGCTGTATTTTTGCTAACTTGTTAAAAAAATGTACTTTTGAATAGGTGGAAATTGTCATTTTCGGAATGATTTTTTCATTCTTACTAGTTAAGAATTCTGAATCTCCTTACTATGGAATTAATGATTATGTTCTAAAACCTAAAAAGCAGAGTATGATAAAAAGTAAATTAAAATCTGTATTTAAACTCTTTAAGGCTTCCTTGATGGAGTTTTTAGGGGACAACTGCATGAAATTCAGTGCTTCTTTGTCATATTATACTATTTTTTCCATTCCACCCTTAATTATATTGATTATTTCTTCAGCTGGTTTTTTCTTTGGAGAAGAAGCTGTAAGGGGTGAGTTGTTTTCTCAAATTCAAAACCTAGTCGGAGAAAATGCTGCCAGACAGATTCAGGAAGCTATCAAAAGCATAAAACTTTCGGATAATATGAGTTGGGCTACCATAGTCGGATTTGTGATGCTTTTGTTTTCGGCTTCTGGAATTTTTGCAGAAATTCAGAGTTCTATCAACTACATCTGGGAGCTCAAACCCAAACCGAAAAAGGGAATTATGAAAATGGTGGTAAACCGTTTGTTTTCGTTTTCGATGATTGGAGTTTTGGGATTTATATTGCTTATCAGTTTAATAATAAACACCTTAGTCAATTATTTATATGATTACCTTACCAGTTTGTTCCACAGCGATATTGTTTTCTTGGTTTCTTGGGTGAATACGCTGGTGGTTTTAGTTATTGTAACTACCATTTTCGGGTTTATCTTTAAAACTTTACCTGACGGGAAACTCGGTTGGAGAGAAACAATTATTGGTTCGCTTTTTACGGCTGTTTTGTTTATGATTGGTAAATGGGCGATTGGTTTGTATCTAGGCAATTCCTCTAAAATGGATTTATACGGAGCAGCGGGTTCTGTTTTAGTAATTTTGGTTTGGGTATATTATTCTGCTATTATTCTTTATTTCGGAGCCGTTTTTACAAAAAATTATTCAGAAATGTATGGAACTCCTATCAAGCCTAATGATTATACAGTACGGGTGATTGTGAAAGAAGAAGAGGTGCAGTTTCCGAAAACGGATGAAGAAATCGAGAAAAAATTAGAAACATAATTCCCTTAAAACAAATAAAAATAAAAAAGACCTGTTAAACGAAGTTTTAACAGGTCTTTTTTGGAGAAATAGAACTTAATCTACTTTATAACGCTTTCTGTCGTTTTCGTTCAAATAAATTTTACGTAAACGCAATGATTTTGGAGTTACCTCTACGTATTCGTCTTTTTGGATATACTCAAGGGCTTCTTCTAAAGAGAATTTAATAGCAGGAATAATTCTCGCTTTATCATCTGCTCCTGAAGAGCGTACGTTAGTCAATTTTTTAGTTTTAGTAACGTTAACTACCATATCATCTCCTCTTGAGTTTTCACCAATTACCTGTCCTTCGTAGATGTCTTCATTTGGATCCACAAAGAATTTACCTCTATCTTGTAGCTTGTCAATTGAATAAGGAATTGCTTTTCCGTTTTCCATAGAGATTAATGAACCGTTGATACGTCCAGGTATTTCTCCTTTATAAGGTTGGTATTCCAAGAAACGGTGCGCCATAATTGCCTCACCAGCGGTAGCTGTAAGAATTTGGTTACGAAGACCTATAATACCTCTTGAAGGAATCTGGAACTCAATTACCATACGATCTCCTTTTGGAGTCATCGACAGCATTTCTCCTTTGCGAAGAGTTACGAATTCAACCGCTCTACCCGAAAGATTTTCTGGCAAATCAATAGTTAATTCTTCGATAGGCTCACATTTTACTCCATCGATTTCTTTGATGATAACTTGAGGCTGCCCGATTTGAAGCTCATATCCTTCTCTTCTCATTGTTTCTATAAGAACTGATAAGTGAAGAACTCCACGACCAAAAACCATAAATTTATCAGCACTTCCAGTTTCTTCTACTCTCAAAGCTAAGTTCTTTTCAAGCTCCTTGGTCAAACGATCCTTGATGTGTCTTGAAGTAACAAATTTTCCTTCTTTTCCGAAGAATGGAGAATCGTTAATCGTAAACAACATACTCATTGTCGGCTCATCAATAGCAATTGTTGGCAATGCTTCAGGATTTTCAAAATCAGCAACTGAATCTCCAATATCGAATCCTTCTAGACCTACTAAGGCACAAATATCTCCAGCATTTACTTCTTCAACCTTACGTCTTCCTACTCCTTCAAAAGTATGAAGTTCTTTGATTTTTGATTTGATGATTTTTCCGTCGCGTTTTACAAGCGAAATATTCATCCCTTCTCTTAACGTTCCTCTTTGTAAACGTCCGATAGCGATACGACCTGTAAACGAAGAGAAATCAAGTGAAGTAATAAGCATCTGAACAGTTCCTTCTGATACTTTTGGAGCTGGAATATGTTCTAAAACCATATCCAATAGAGGTTCGATATTATCCGTTTGATTTTTCCAATCGGTTGACATCCAGTTTTGTTTTGCCGAACCATAAACAGTCGGGAAATCCAACTGCCATTCTTCGGCTCCAAGCTCGAACATCAAGTCAAATACCTTTTCGTGAACTTCTTCGGGAGTACAGTTTTCTTTATCAACTTTATTTATTACTACACAGGGTTTAAGCCCTAAGCTAATTGCTTTTTGAAGTACAAAACGAGTTTGTGGCATCGGTCCTTCAAAGGCATCTACAAGTAATAAAACTCCATCAGCCATATTCAAAACACGTTCTACTTCACCTCCAAAGTCAGCGTGACCCGGAGTGTCAATGATGTTTATTTTTGTACCTTTGTAAGTAACGGATACGTTTTTAGAAACAATGGTTATTCCTCTTTCACGTTCCAAATCGTTATTGTCCAAAATTAAGTCTCCTGTGTTTTCAGTAGCTCTGAATAACTGGCAGTGATGCATAATTTTGTCAACCAAAGTGGTTTTTCCGTGGTCAACGTGGGCAATAATTGCAATGTTTCTGATTTGTGTCATCTGATTATTAAATTTTTAAGGTTGCAAAAGTAAGATTTTATTTTTTTTAATTTTTCTAATTCAGCTATTTTTTTACTATATTTGTATATACAAATATTAGAAAAGACAATGAAAAGGAAAACTTTCATCAAACTTGGATTAGGAGGATTAGCTATGACGTCATTACAACCCTTATACAACTGGAGCCAAACTTTAAAAGAACAAAGTCTTAAAATGCCTGTATTATTCATAGGTCATGGCTCACCTATGAACGGAATCGAAGATAATGAATTTTCGCGTACTTGGGCAAAATTCGGAAGGGAAATCCCAAAACCTGAAGCAGTTTTAGTAATATCTGCTCACTGGCTTACTAATGGGACCCATATAACAGCTATGGAAAGTCCAAAAACAATTCACGATTTTGGAGGTTTTCCTCAAGCACTTTTTGATGTGCAATATCCCGCAAAAGGAAACCCCGTTTTAGCTAAAGAAACGGCTAGTTTGATTACTTCGACTAATGTAGGACTTGACCACGACTGGGGGCTTGACCACGGAACTTGGACAGTAGTTCGCCATATGTACCCAGATGCTGATATTCCAGTTTTACAGTTGAGTATTGATTATTACAAGCCTGCACAATACCACTATGATTTGGCAAAACAATTAGCTGCTCTACGAAAAAAAGGAGTGCTTATCATCGGAAGTGGAAACATGGTCCATAATCTGAGAATGATTGATTGGAAAAACATGAATACCCCGAATTTTGGATTTGATTGGGCTGTGGAGATGAACGAAATGTTTAAAACTAAAATATCCATAAACGACCACCAAGCTCTTATTAACTATCAAAATTTAGGAGAAAAAGCCAAATTAGCCATCCCCACTCCAGACCACTACTATCCATTAATTTACTCCCTTGCCTTGCAAGATAAGAGTGATGACGTTTTGTTTTTTAATGATAAAATGGTTGGAGGTTCACTCAATATGACCTCAGTAAAAATTGGTTAAGTGATAACCAGTGATAATAAAACCTAAATATAGTTTATGAACAATTATAAATAGGTTGAGGCAATGAATAATCGAAAGCATAGGTAGTGACAAACCGTCCAAAAGTTTTAATCTGTTTTAATGTTGCCACAAAGAGGTCTAAAGTTATTTGCGATTCATGAGCTTATATTCTTCATAACATTCGCTTATAGCATCCATTATCTGAAGATCATTCGCTGTTTTAATAAAGGTATCTGAATAACTGCAATTAGTAAGTATATCTTCTATTTCTTTTTTGGTAACCCCCAGCAAAGCAGACAAGGTTTCTCTATCAAATTTAGAGGCCAACACTTCTTTTACGGTCTGATCTTTTTTCATCTCTCGAAGCTTGGCAAGTTCTCGAGGTTTCTTCCCAAAAATATTATACAAGGCATCAGCTGGGTTAAAAATCGAACTCATCACTTTCGAAAATGCCCCCGAACCTCGCTTGCCTGCTTCATATCCATGAGGAAGACCTGAAATACTATACCTGTAATTGTTTTGGTATGGTATTAATCGGACATCCACTTCTAAAAAACCTGTAAGCGAAATACCTGTAATTTGTACCTCTTCGATAACTATTGCTTTTTCAATTATCTCAATTGTAGTAATCTTTGATTTAAACCATTCGTTAGTAACTCTAACTTTTAAAGGATCAAACCCCACAAAAGACAAGTGTAATGTGTCATTTACTTTAGCCTCAATTTGAAAGGCTCCCATAGCATTAGTTGTCGTTCCTTTTATCTGATTAATATTGATAACAGTAACGCCTTGCATCGGAACTTTAGTGTTCTGGTTAAGTACTGTTCCATTGATAATTGTCGAAGATTCTCCCTTTTGTGCAAAAACTGCCACTAAGGAAAAAACCATAAGAATTGTAATAAGGCGTTTCATCTTTTGAATTTTCAGACAATAAAAATAACAAATACAAACTTTATCAAAGCTTTATTATCAGAAAATTAACTATTATTCATTATCTATATGGAAACTTCTTAAAAAAGCGACACTTTTTTCGATATCATAATGCAAAATACGATCTTCCTTAACAAACGGGACCTCTTCTCTATATGATTTTACAAACATCTCAACAAAATCGCTCGATTGTAAAGGTCTTCTGAACTCAAGTGCCTGAGAGGCATTAAAGAGCTCTATAGCTAAAATACGTTCTAAATTTTCTAAAATCTTCAAGCATTTCGTTGCTGAATTTGCCCCCATACTTACATGATCTTCCTGCCCATTTGACGAAACAATACTATCCACACTTGCAGGAGTGGCAAGTTGTTTGTTTTGACTTACAATGCTTGCTGCTGTATATTGCGGAATCATAAATCCTGAATTTAATCCTGGATTCTCTACTAAAAAAGCAGGCAACCCGCGAAGACCAGAAATTAATTGATATGTTCTTCTTTCAGAAATATTACCTAACTCTGCTAATGCAATAGCTAAGAAATCCAAAGCTAAAGCCAAAGGTTGTCCATGAAAATTACCTCCAGAAACAATCAAATCTTCTCCAACAAAAATATTTGGATTATCTGTTACTGAATTAATTTCAGTTTTAAAGACATTACTTACATAATTGATAGTATCTTTTGAAGCTCCGTGGACTTGCGGAATACAACGAAAAGAATAGGGATCCTGTACGTGTTTTTTGGGCTGTGTGATGATTTGACTGCCTTCTAAAAATTCCGAAATTCGTTTTGCAGTATCAATCTGTCCTTTATGAGGGCGTGCATAATGAATAAGCTCATGAAATGGTTCAATTCTTCCGTCAAATGCTTCCAAAGAAGTTGTTCCGATCAAATCTGCTAAATACGAATATTTATGAGCTTCTATAAGAACATGGCTTCCGTAAGCACTCATGAATTGAGTTCCGTTTAACAAAGCCAATCCCTCTTTAGACTGTAAAGTAATTTTTTCCCAACCAAATTTTTGTAAAATCTCTTTTGACGGGTATTTTTTCCCTTCAAAATAAACTTCTCCTTCTCCTATTAAAGGCAATGATAAATGAGCTAAAGGGGCTAAATCTCCCGAAGCTCCTAATGAGCCTTGTGTATAAACCACCGGGAAAATATCATTATTATAAAAATCAATTAGCCTTTCAACAGTTTTAAGTTGAACACCTGAGTTCCCATAGCTTAAAGATTGTACTTTCAGTAGCAACATTAATTTTACAATCTTGTGTGGAACTTCGTCTCCTGTTCCGCAAGCATGCGATTTTACTAAGTTTTCCTGTAACTGTGAGAGGTTCTCGTTTGAAATTTTTATATTGTACAACGAACCGAATCCGGTATTTATACCATAAATCGGTTCGTGGTGAGTTTCCATCTTTTTATCAAGATACATTCGGCATCTTTCAATATTTGCTTTCGCTTCTTCTGATAAAGCTAATTTTTGGTTTTCTAATAGAATAACTGCAACTTTTCGAAGTGATAGAACCTCCGAAGATATATAATGATAGGTATTGTTCATGTTTGCGTTTGTTTTGAATTGCCAAAATTCCGTAAACCTTTTATAAAAACCAAACTTAAAAGAATGATTTATGAATTATTCGGCTTGAATTTTTTCATCCCCTTACCCAAAAAATCAATATTATAAATTACTCTTTTTTAGAGGATTTATAAATCTCAACTTCAGAGCATTGTAAAAACAATTTTACATAAAATAAGAGAGTGAGTTTCTTTTATGTATAACGCCAGATATTCTCGTTATAAAAGCTGTAGCCGTTTTATAAACCCAACACTGCTGAGATAAATTAATGTGCTTCTAACCAATTTTCTCCCACTCCTATATCAACTACAAGCGGAACAGCTAACTTAAAGGCATTTTCCATTTCGTATTTGACAAGTTCTGTAAACTGAGTAAGTTCTGGTTTATATACATCAAAAACAAGCTCATCATGCACCTGAAGTAACATTTTGCTTTTCAAATTCTCTTGGTGAAGTCTTTTCTGAATATTTATCATGGCTATTTTGATAATATCCGCTGCACTTCCTTGGATAGGAGCATTTACCGCATTTCGTTCCGCACCTCCACGAACTACTGCATTTTGCGAGTTAATGTCTTTTAGATAACGTCTCCTCCCTGATACGGTTTGAACAAATCCATTTTCTCGGGCAAATTCAATCTGTTCCGATATATATTCTTTTAATCTCGGATAAGTTTTATAATATGCGTCTATGAGTTCAGCACTTTCTGAACGAGTCAAACTCGTTTGATTAGAAAGTCCAAAGGCAGAAACCCCATAAATAATTCCGAAGTTTACCGTTTTTGCATGAGAACGTTGCTCTTTAGTTACTTGGTCCAATGCGACATTAAATACTTTAGCTGCTGTTGCTCGGTGAATATCCTCTCCTTTAGCAAAAGAGTCTATCATATTAGGTTCTCCACTCAATGCTGCTATTACTCGAAGTTCAATTTGAGAATAATCGGCTGAAAGTAAAATATAGTTACTGTTTTTAGCTATAAATGCCTTTCTGATTTCTCGACCTCTTTCTGTACGAATTGGAATGTTCTGCAAATTCGGATTATTCGAACTTAACCGCCCAGTAGCGGCCACAGTTTGCATATAATCAGTGTGAACTCTTTGAGTTGTAGAATCCACCTCATTCGGAAGAGCATCTACATAAGTGTTTTGGAGTTTCATTAGCTGTCTCCATTCTAAGATATCTTTGACAATAGAATGGTCTTTAGCAAAAAAGCTCAATACTTCTTCTCCTGTTGCATATTGTCCTGTTTTAGTCTTCTTTTGTTTTGTACCACCAATTTTTAACTTGTCAAATAACACCTCTCCTAATTGTTTTGGCGAGGCCAAGTTAAATGAATGTCCTGCAGCTTCATAAATCCGCATTTCTAATCCTCTAATATCTTTACTCAAATCAGCAGAAAGTGCTTTAAGAAACTCTACATCTAATCGAATCCCTTCCGTCTCCATTGAAGCCAAAACAGGAATAAGTGGAATTTCGATTTCATCAAATAATTTTCTGGTATTGGATTTATCTAAAATCGGTTCAAAAATCTCTTTGAGCTGAAAGGTAACATCTGCATCTTCAACCGCATATTCTTTGACCAACTCCACTTCTACTTCACGCATCGATTTTTGATTTTTGCCTTTTTTACCAATCAATGTTTCAATAGATTTTGGGCTGTATTTTAGGTACGTTTCTGACAATACATCCATATTGTGCCTCATATCAGGGTTTATCAGATAATGGGCAATCATCGTATCGAATAATTTCCCTTTAACAGAAACTCCATATCTGTCCAAAATCTTAATATCATATTTCAGATTTTGCCCGACTTTTTCGATTTGCTCATTCTCAAAAAACGGGCGTAACTTTTCGATTAGATTCTGCGCTTCCTCTTTATTTTCTGAAAAAGGAACATAATATCCCTTTCCTTTTTCGTAAGAAAAAGCAATCCCTACTAGTTCAGAATTCAAAGCATTAAGCCCTGTTGTTTCTGTATCAAAGCATACCGACTTTTGTTTTAATAAATTTTGAAGCAAAATTTTTAACCCTAAATCTCCTTGTATAATTTGATAAAAATGTTCTGTATTGTTTAAATTATTATATAGTGATTGAGAAGCTGAAAACAAATCGGTTGTTTCATCTCCAAATAAGGAAATCTGATTTTCGTCTTGTATTTTTTTCTTTGGAGCGGTTGGTTTTTCTTCTTCGGGTGTTAATCCATCAAGTGGTTGATTAGTGGATTTTGAAGCAAAAATTCTTTGGAATTGCTCTGCCATTCTACGAAATTCTAAATCATTGAATATCTCAGCTACTTTTTCGTAATCAGGCGTATTGAGTTCAAATTCTTCTTCTTCAAAATCAACTGGGCAGTCTAATAGGATTGTAGCCAATTTTTTAGACAAAAGCCCTTGGTCTTTGTTCGCTTCAATTTTGAGTTTTAAGGCTCCTTTGAGCTTATCAGTATTTGCTAAAAGACCTTCCATGGAGCCAAATTCGGCTAATAGTTTTTTGGCCGTTTTTTCTCCAACCCCTGGAAGTCCGGGAATATTGTCAATAGCATCTCCCATCATCCCCAAAAAATCAATTACTTGTTCAGGGTGTTCAATTTCAAATTTTTGTTTGACTTCTTCTACTCCCCAAATTTCGATTCCGTTACCCATTCGGGCAGGACGATACATAAAAATATTATCTGACACCAATTGTGCAAAATCTTTATCAGGAGTAACCATATAGACCTTAAAGCCTTCTTTTTCTGCCTTTTTCGAAAGGGTTCCAATCAAATCATCTGCTTCAATGCCTGGAACTTCAACAATCGGAATATGCATTGCCTTTAAGATTTCATGAATATAAGGAACTGCAATTCGGATAGCTTCAGGTGTTTCATCACGATTAGCTTTGTATTCAGGAAATAGTTCACATCTAAAATCACTTCCTCCTTTATCAAAAGCTACCGCCAAGTACTCTGGTTTCTCGCGGTTTATCACATCTAATAGAGAATTCATAAACCCCATAATCGCAGAGGTATCCATCCCTTTAGAATTTATTCGGGGATTTTTGATAAAAGCATAGTAACCTCTAAATATTAACGCATAAGCATCAAGCAGAAACAATCGTTTTTCTAAAGCCATTATAAAATCATTTTTACAAAAGTAAGTTTTATATATTAAAAATCCTTATCCGTTAGTTTTGAAAATAGTCTATCTGACCATAAAGATTTCTAAAGTCAAAATAACTCTTATATTCTATAATAAGTCAAGAAAGGTTTACCTGTGCTTAATTCAAATTTAAAAACAGTAAGAATGTAAATTAAATAATTTTTTGGAAGGTGGCTTCTTTTATAAGGCTACTTATATCTTTAGCATTAAGAAGTTCTCTTATTTTAGCGATTCGCTTCTGAACTGTACTTTCGCTCAACAACAATGCACTTCCTATTTCGGTTATTTTGAATCCTTGTTTGAGGTAAAAAAGAATTTCGCGATTTACATCGTTAAATAGTTCTTCGTTTCTATTAATAATAGCAATAGCTTTCTGGGCAGTCGTACTTAAATATCTACTTTCAAATTTCAGACATTCTTTAAAAGTAGTATACGAAATATCTCCTTTTATAATTAAGGCATCGGGCTGTACTTTTCTGTGAATACTATATACAATGGTAGCTTCTTCATAGGCTGTTATCATAATTATCTTACACTTTGGGTGGTGTTCTTGTAACAATAAAGCTACATCTACTCCACAATAAAGACCTTTTTCTTCAAACTCTGGAAGTTGATAGTCAATAATTGCCAAATCAAAAACAGATGTGGAGTTTATACTATGATAGGCTTCTTCACAATTCAGAACCTTAGAAGCGCTAAAGGCTGGAATTTCTTTTTCTAACAAGGCTATATAACCTTCGATTGCCATTAAATGGTCATCAACTATAAGTATATTCATAATACAAATTTTAACAGAGTTGACGTTTGAGACGCAACAAAATCCTCGAAAATATAATTAGGTTGCTTTTAATTTTGCAACCTATGAACTACTCTTTTATTATCATCGGAGATAACAATAAACTGTTTGATGTCATTCAACAATCTATGGAAAGTTTTCGTTATTATTCATGTTTGGGAGTTTTTGAAAATGATACAACGACAGTCGAAAAACTACTAAAAATAAAACCCCATCTAGTTTTTGTTTATATGGATTCTTCTGTCAAAAATACAACTTTTTCTTTGGATACTGTTAACGAACTGTACCAATATATGGATGTAGTTCCTTATTTTGTTGCTTTATCCGACTCTTCAGAATATGCTTTGCAGGCTATTCAATCTGGTTTTTCTGATTATTTATTAACTCCATTAGACTGGCATTGTTTAGGGAAATGCCTTTTTAAATTTGAGAAAAGAGTTCCAAAAACCTCTCACAACTCCATATGTATCAAGTCGTTTAGCGATTATAGGTTTATTGATTTACAAGATATAATTTATCTAAAAGCAGACAATAACAGTACGGATTTTAAGTTACAAAACGGCAAAGTTGTCACTGCCTTTAAAACATTAAAACACTTTGAACAAAATTTGCCTTTTCACTTCTTGAGAATCCACAAAAGTTATATTGTAAATATCCACTACGTATCCCGAATTCATTTGAGCATGTCAAAATGTTATCTTGATTATAACGAAGACTTACCTTTCTCTGCTTCTTACAAAAACAATATAGACTATATTCTTAAAAAATTAGAATTATAATTTATAAATAAAGCTTCAAAAGATTTACAGAATTCCTTAAAATGAACAGCCATTAAGGCAAGATGGCTACGGCTCCATATTGTCTTCTTGTATCTCAACACCATATAGAAATCCTTAAAACCCAAAGTTATTTAGGTGACATGGGTGTATACTCTATCATATATTATTATATAACAGTATCCCTAATTAAGATTGATTTTAAATGAGTATTTCACACCTCAAATCATTATGGTTACTATTGAACCTCTATAACTCACATTTTAAAAACAAATATCTTTTGATATCTTTTTTTTTCAACGTTACTTTGCTTCAGTTAATAACTAACGAGAAGGCGCCTCAAATAAAACCAGTCAAGATAGGGAAGATTCACATAAGATGAATTTTATTTTGATTGGTACGAAATAGCTAATTCCCAGCTTTTCTAAACAATATTTCTAACCTACTAAATTATATTAAGATGAAAAAGTTCTACTTTATTCTAGCATCACTATGTCTT
Organism: Flavobacterium suncheonense; assembly: GCA_040392465.1. Classification (GTDB taxonomy): domain Bacteria; phylum Bacteroidota; class Bacteroidia; order Flavobacteriales; family Flavobacteriaceae; genus Flavobacterium; species Flavobacterium suncheonense_A. The sequence continues at coordinate 105,772 of JBEBWA010000006.1, read as the reverse complement.
GTTCTTGCAGTTAGCTCTTGCTCGGCAGATGATTTAAACGACAATGTAAACAATGACATTAACTTAAATGGGAGTGTAGCTCCTACTCCGGATATTCCTGGAGAAAATGGAGATAAGGACGACGATAAAGACAAAATAGGAACAAAAGATTAAACCCTCTATAAAACCTAAAAAAATGCAACTCAATATAAAACCTGAAAAGATTAGTTTCTTTTCAGGTTTTTATTTTTACTTTTGATAAACTTTAGTCCTTTCAAAATGAAAATAAAAGTCTTTATGTTTTTTCTATCAGTCCTACTTATAGGCTGCAATAAAAAAAACACGGATATTAAAGACTATTTTTTAGAATATGATCAATCTGCTTTAAACAACAAAGCAAAAGAAAAACGTTTAGATAGTCTATATACCTATTTTGCTTCAAAGCATAATGATTCTGCCTCTCGGCATTCTCTTTTCAAGGTAGCCTCAAGATATGAAAGGCTTGGATTACACAAAAAATATTACCATACAGTTGATAAAGTATATCGATGGGCTATAGACAAAAAAGATACTCTAGATATCGCCAAATCTTTCTGGTATAAAGGAGATTTTTATGATACAAAAAAAATGTTCGATAGTGCTTTCCATTATTATTCTCAAGCTGAAAAATTATACCGATTATCAAAAAAGGATAGTTTGAACTGGGGAAGAATGCATTTATACAAGGCAGGTATGTTATATCATATTGGAATTTATACAGAAAGTGAAGTAGAAACAGTAAAGGCAATAACTATTTTTTCTAAAATTAATCATCCTCGACTATTTTATGAATCGGCCTTACAAATGGCTTTAAATTTGGAAGAACTTCAAGAACATGAAGACGCCTTAAAATATTACAATATAGCTCTTCAACAACTCGAAAAAGAAGCTCCTGAAGGAGCCAGTCAATCCTATATTATTTGCTACAATAATATTGGAAGTCTATATGATGAAATTGGTGATTATAAAACCGCAAAGGAATATTACGTCAAAGGGCTTGCTTTTGAAGGGGTACGAAATAACCCTCGATTACATGCTATGTTACTAAATAATTATGCATATAGCAAAATGCTTTCAGGTAATAATCATAAAGTAGATTCTTTACTCTTTTTATCTCTTAAAATACGAGACAGCATAAAACACGAACAGGGGATTATAGCCAGTAAAGTTCGTATAGCTGAATATTATTTGAACCGCAGAGACACTGCTCAAGCCTTAAAAAACATCAAAGAAGCTTATGAACTTTCCGTTAAAAGTAAAAGTTATTTAGATATATTAAGAAGTTTAGAGCTTTTAGCAAAAACAGATGTTAAAAACCATGATTATTACACTAGGAGATACATTACAGTAAAAGATAGCATTAGAGAAATAGAAAGAATTACTAAAAATAAATTTGCTCGTATTTCTTACGAAACCGAACAAGTTACTTTAGAAAATAAAGATCTACTCAAAAAAAACACCTTACTTATACTTCTTTTTGTTGGGGCAATAATAATTATCATAAGTACTATTATAGCTTATCGACTTAAGTTGAAAAATAGAGAATTAAGATATAAACAAAGAGAACAAAAATCTACTGAAAAGATTTATGAACTTATGTTTAAAGAAAAGCTAATAGAAGAAGAAACGCGCTCAGCAGAGAGAAATCGGATTTCGAGAGAATTACATGATGGAATAGTAAACCGTCTTTTTACAACACGGCTTAACCTCGAATTACTAGAAAGTGATAATCCAGAATTAAAAAATAGACTAATTACTGAGTTAAAGAGCACAGAAAAACACATCCGAGAAGTATCTCATGACTTGCACAATAGTTTCTTTTCTGAAAATCAAGATTTTAATAGATTATTAGAAGAATTAATCGCTCAACAAAAAAATGAGCATAACACAGTATTTGATATAACAATCGATAAATATGTAGAATGGTCTAAAATTACAGAAAAACAAAAAGTACATATTTACCGTATTATACAAGAAGCCTTGAACAACGTAAATAAATATGCAAAAGCATCTAAATGCTTTGTACTAATACTTAAAAAACACAACCAATTAATCATACGGATTCATGATAACGGTATTGGTTTTGACCGCCACAAAAACAAAAAAGGGTTAGGCTTTAAGACTTTTGAAGAAAGAGTAGGTGAACTGAATGGTTCTTTAAAGATTAAATCAGAACAAGAGAAAGGAACTACCGTTGAAGTCACTCTAAAAAACTTTATTACAACCCTTTAAGCTTCTCAAAAAATACATTTGCAAACCTAGTAATTAAAAAACCCTTTCCAGCTTATTTAACTGTAAAGGGTTTTTGTTTCTTAACTTTAGCAGAAAGGAAGGGATTCGAACCCTCGATACGTTGCCGTATACTACCTTTCCAGGGTAGCCTCTTCAACCACTCGAGCACCTTTCTAAAATTTGGGTTGACAAAGGTATAAAATTTTCTACGAAATTTCTCCTCTTAACGAGGTTTCAAAAATAGTCTTGAATACCTTTGGAGAAACTTTTTGACCTAACATATACATCAATTTAGTAACCGCTGATTCTGTAGTAATATCCTTCCCCGAAATCAACCCTATTTTTTTCAAAGCAGAGCTGTTTTCGTATTTCCCCATCATTACTTCACCTCCAATACATTGCGTTACATTTATAATCTGTATACCCGATTTTATAGCTTTTTCAAGGGTTTCTATAAACCAGTCGTCCATAGTAGTATTCCCAGCCCCATAAGTTTCTAAAACAATCCCTTTAAGATTCGGAATCGAAATTATGGTACTAAGGACATTTTGAGTAATACTCGGAAATAATTTAAGAACTACAATATTGTTATCGAGCTCTTTATGAAAAATTGTTTTTTTTGCCGGTTTAGCAAGTAATAAATCATTTCGAACTTTTAAGTGCACCCCCGATTCCACAAGTGGAGGATAATTAGCCGACTCAAAAGCTTCAAAATGCTCTGCATTTATTTTGGTTGTACGGTTCCCTCGATATAATTTATATTCAAAATACAGACAAACTTCTTGAATCACTGATACTCCATTTTCTTTTAGACAAGCAATCTGAATAGCTGTAATCAGATTCTCTTTAGCATCTGTACGCAAATCTCCAATCGGAAGCTGAGAGCCTGTAAACACTACTGGCTTAGAAAGGTTTTCTAATAAAAAGCTCAGGGCAGAAGCCGAATAGGACATCGTATCTGAACCGTGAAGCACCACAAACCCATCAAAATCATTATAATTTTCTTCGATGATGGATACAATCTGAATCCATCTTTCAATATTCATATCCGAAGAATCAATTGGTTTTTCGAACGAAATAGTCGAAATCGCACAGTCCAATTGCTCAAGCTCAGTGATTCTTTCTTGAATTTTACTAAAATCGAACGCTTTTAGAGAGCCCGTTTTTGGGTCTTTAACCATTCCGATTGTACCTCCCGTATAAATAAGTAGAATATTAGTTCCCGAATTCTTCATATTTCTTTTTATTGATTACAGGATTGGCATACATTGCCAAAAACCCCTCTAATTCTATTGGGTTAGTCTCATCGATTTTAATATCTAACCTTCTTTCAAAAAGTTGTTTTTCTTTATGGGTATAAAAGTCCGAATATTCGTTAGTATTATTTAGAATATCATAGGCGATATAATTTGTAGCCCAAAGTTTATATCCGTTAATTACTGCAGCATCAATGGTTTGCGCAAGTGCCTGAATTTGCTTATTTGTCCCTTCGATTTGGGTTCCGATAAAATCTAATTCCGAATCCAAAACATCTCCAATATGAATATGAATGCGTTTTTTCTGACCGATAATACCACTTATGAGATTATTGAAATCTTCGTTTTTATCTTTAATATAAACCTCTTGATTTGCCTCTGCTACTAGTCTTGGTATTTTTAGAGCATCAGTAGGATCATATTCATACGAAATAGAAACGGGTACTATTCGAAGTTTTTTGAAATAATCCATCAGGTTTTCTTCGTCCGAAGCCATTCCAAGCATTTTCAAGACGCCTTGCTGGGTCATATCATTCCCGTCTTTGGTTCTTCCTTCTCTCTGAGCAATCCAAACCGAGCGGTTTTCGTTTGTAATTAGTTTCTGAATGTATTCCGAAACTAATTTAGAACTCTGCAAAAGCTCACGAGGACTTAAGTTTCGTTGAATTAAAAAATTGCGATTGAGTTTAGACAAAATATGTGTAAACTTCTTCTGTACAAGATTATCTCCAATGGCAGAAGCAGTCATAATAAGCCCTTTATCAAGTAGCGTAACATTTAATAGCGAGGTATCAAGAATGATATCCCTGTGATTTGAAATGTATAAATACGATGTGTTTTTTTGAAGTTTTTCGAATCCAGAAGTAGTTAACCCTTCTGAAGACTTTTCTAAAATCCTTTGAATAGAATGATAAAGAATTTTTGCCTGAAAATCACGAATAGAATGCGTATCTAACAGTTTTTGTTCCCAAAAAGAAGGGTCCTTATCAGGAAAAGTAAAACTCATCATTGCTTTCATCATCGGATGATGTAAAATCAAAGCTAATGCTTCGTTTACTTCACTGTCATAAAAAGGTCGTATCGAATCGAATTGTGACATAAGATAAAAACAATCCTACAAAAGAACAAAAATTTATTGGAATTAAATATTTAAACAAGGTTAAATTAGCTTTACCAGCTTCCTGAAGCTCCTCCGCCTCCAAAGCCTCCACCTCCGAAGCCTCCGCTAAATCCTCCGCCTCCAAAACTTCCTCCTGATGAACCTCCACCAAAAAATCCTCCTCTCCCCGAACTGCGACCAAGGCTACTCAATATGATAATATCAGACGCATCAAATCTTCCAGTACTGCCATTGCCTCCTCCACCTTTGTTTTTAGAAGCAATAATAAATACAAAAACTATAAATACAAACACTATAAGAATCGGAATAAGCGAGTCTTTTGGACTGGTTTTATCATTCTGGTATTCGCCACTCATAATTTGCATAATCGAAGTAGTAGCTTTATCAATCCCTGCGAAATAATTTGAGTTGCGAAATTCGGGAGTAATTTGAGTCTCTATAATTCTCCTAGAAAGAGCATCAGTCAGCAAATGTTCTGTTCCGTAACCCGTTGCGATATTTACTTTTCGATCATCTACTGCAATTAGCAAAAGTATTCCGTTGTCTTTATTTTCTTGACCAATTCCCCATTTATGTGCTAAATCTGTAGCGTATCGATTGATGTACTCTCCTTCTGTACTTTTGATGGTTACAACTACGATTTGTGTTGAGGTCGAATCAGCATAATTAAGAAGTTTTTGTGTAATATGATTTTGTTCTGATTCTGATAAAACATTGGTATTAAAATCATAATAACTAGTTTGCTTAGAAGGTTTTTCGGGTATTTTCACACTTTGAGAAAACCCAAAAAAATGCACCAGAAGTAAAAATACAACTGCAAAATATTTGAGTGTTTTTAAGATAAGCTGTATCATTATCCTCTTGAAATTTCGTTTGGAAGTTCATTATTATCAGAGGTAGGGTCATACGGAAACAAAGCCTTAAGTTTATTTCCTGCTTTGAGAATACCTTCGACCAAACCTTTTTTATAGTTTTGGGTTTGGAAATGAGAAATAACCAAATCTTTCGTCTTGTCCCAAAAATCACTTTCCACCAGATTATTAATACCCTTATCACCCAAAATAACAAAACTATGGTCAGCTACTCCTACATAAAAAAGTACGCCATTTTGGTTACGGGTATTTTCCATTTTTAACGAATAGAAAACCTCTTGAGCTCTCTCAAGAGGTTCTTTATCTGTATGTTCTTCTATATGTACTCTGATTTCTCCAGAAGTGTTTTGCTCCGCAGCAATAATTGCCTGAACAATTTCTTGTTCTTCTTCAGGAGTTAAGAAATCTTCTGTTTGGGACATATTGTTATATTTTAAAAGTATGCTCTAGCGAAATGCTAAAATTAAAACTGAACTTTTGGTGCTTTTTCAGCTCCTTCTTCTGATTTGAAGCGAGCCATTTCGTCAAACCCCAATAGTTTTGCAAACAAAACAGCAGGAATACTTTTTATCTTCTTATCATAAATATTCACCGCCTCATTATATCGGTCACGAGTTACATTGATTCTATTCTCTGTACCTTCTAGTTGAGACATCAGTTCTAAAAAGTTTTGATTGGCTTTTAAATCAGGATAACGTTCTACACTAACCAACAATCTACTTAAAGCTCCCGAAACACCTGTTTGCGCTTGCTGAAACTCTGCCATTTGTTCTGGAGTAATATTACTTGGATCAACAGTTACTTGAGTGGCTTTTGCGCGAGCTTCTACTACAGCACTCAATGTTTCTCTTTCGTGATTTGCTGCCCCTTTTACAGTTTCAACAAGATTTCCGATAAGATCGTTGCGTCTTTGATAGCTGCTTTCTACATTAGACCAAGCAGTTTGAGCATCTGCACGAAGCCCTACTAATCCGTTATAGGATGAGAAAATCAAAATTAAGATTAAAGCAATAATTCCGACAGGTAGTAGCCATTTTTTCATAATAGTTGGTTTTTAGAGTTCTTAAAATTAGTCTTGGACATAAGTACAAGATTACAACGTATTTTTCAAAGCCAACAGCTCTGATTTTATAGTTTTCAATTTAGCTATTATTTCAAACTTATCCAACGTTTTTTGTTGGTTTTCTTTTAAATGGGTTTTAGCACCCTCTAGAGTAAAACCTCTTTCTTTGACTAGATGATAAATCAATTTTAGATTTTTTATATCCTCTGGAGTAAACATTCGATTGCCTTTGGCATTTTTTTTAGGCTTAAGAATATCAAACTCTTTGTCCCAAAAACGAATGAGCGATTGATTTACATCAAAAGCTTTGGCAACCTCTCCGATGCTGTAATATAATTTTTCTGGCAGTTCTATATTCATTTAGTTTCATTTTTTTTGGGTTCAATTTTCAAATTACAAAACCTGAAGACTTGGAACCTGAAACAATGTTAATCCAATGATTGGTTTTCTTGATTCGCTAATTTCGAAATTTCTTCAAACTCTTCTGCTGAAATATTTCCGTAATAAAAATTTATTGGATTTACAGGTTGTCCGTTTATGTGAACCTCATAGTGCAAGTGTGGAGCTTCAGAGCGCCCTGTACTTCCTATATAACCAATTATATCTCCTCTTTTAACCCTTTGTCCTTTTTTCACATTGTATTTGCTTAAATGAGCATAATAGGTGCTGTATCCAAAACCATGTTTTAAGATAATGAGATTTCCAAACCCAGACATCACATTGTCTGCTCTCTCAACAATTCCGTCTCCAGTTGCATAAACAGGCGTTCCAGTTTTGGCCGAAAAATCCATCCCAGCATGAAACTTTCGGATTTTAGTAAAAGGGTCGTTCCGATAACCAAATCCAGATGCCATTCGCGTCAATTGTTCGTTTTTTACGGGTTGAATAGCCGGAATAGCAGCTAATAATTTTTCTTGAGACTGAGCTAGTTTATATATTTCGTCAAGTGATTTGGATTGAATAACGAGTTCTTTAGTAATAACATCCATTCGTTTAGATGTATTTATCAATAATTCTGAATTGTCAAATCCCTCTAAATCTCTGTATCGGTTTACTCCTCCAAAACCAGCCTTTCGCTGTTCAAACGGAATGGGATCAGCATTAAAATAAACTCTATACAAACTATTATCTCGTTCTGCAATATCGTGTAGCACCTCGTCAATCTGATCCATTTTTTTGTTCAAAAGTGCATATCTAAACTTTAGGTTTTCTATTTCACGACGTTGCACCCTATCTTTTGGAGTATCGAGTAGGGTAGAATTAACCAAAATCCAAAATCCTATAAATCCAAACAAAGCCGAAGAGAACAACCACAAAGCAATATAGCCAATTTGTTTGCTTCTTTTGGGCTTAATCTTTTTATATGCTAAATTTTCTGAGTCGTAATAATATTTTACTTTAGCCATATATCCTAAAATGTTCTACTTTTGCAATCTGTATAAACAAAGATATGTTTTTTTGTTGTAAGTTTTATGTAGTGGGTTTTAGAATCAAAAATTTTAAATCTTTTTTGTAAAAATTATTTTACTCTATACCTATAACCAAGACACTACAACACAATAAAAATAGTAAACTGATAAAACAATGAAATCACAAGACATTCGTTCGAAATTTTTAAAGTTTTTTGAAGAAAAAGAACACTTAATTGTTCCCTCTGCTCCTATCGTTCTGAAAGACGACCCTACCCTGATGTTTAACAATTCAGGAATGGCTCAATTCAAAGAATATTTTTTAGGAAACACTACTCCGAAGAGCAAAAGAATTGCCAACACTCAAAAATGTCTTCGTGTTTCAGGAAAACACAATGATTTAGAAGATGTTGGTTTTGACACTTATCATCATACTATGTTTGAAATGCTTGGAAACTGGTCTTTTGGAGACTATTTCAAAAAAGAAGCTATTGCTTGGGCTTGGGAATTTTTAACGGACGTTTTAAAATTAGACAAAGACCGTCTTTACGTATCTGTTTTTGAAGGAAATGAAGCTGAAAATGTACCTTTCGACCAAGAAGCATGGGATATTTGGAAGCAATATGTGGCTGAAGACAGAATCATTCTCGGAAATAAAAAAGATAACTTTTGGGAAATGGGAGATCAGGGGCCTTGCGGACCTTGTTCAGAAATTCACATTGATTTGCGCACTGATGAAGAGAGGGCTGCCGTTTCTGGAAAAAGTTTAGTAAATGCAGACCATCCTCAAGTAGTCGAGATATGGAATAATGTATTTATGGAATTCAACCGAAAAGCGGATGGTTCGCTCGAAAAACTGCCTGCCAAACACGTAGATACAGGAATGGGATTTGAGCGTTTATGTATGGCTATGCAAGGAGTAACTTCTAATTATGACACAGATGTATTTACGCCTCTAATCAAAAAAGTAGAAGAAATATCAGGGTTAAAATACACTGATAATTCGGTTAAGAATATTTCGGAAGAACAAAATAAAATCAATATTGCTATCCGTGTAATAGTAGATCACGTTCGTGCCGTTGCTTTTGCGATTGCCGATGGGCAACTTCCTTCAAATACAGGAGCAGGTTATGTAATCAGAAGAATTTTAAGAAGAGCTATCCGTTATGGGTTTACATTTTTAAACCAAAAAGAAGCATTTATTTATAAACTAATAGAGGTTTTATCAACCCAAATGGGAGAGGCTTTTCCAGAAATCAAATCTCAAAAAGGCTTGGTTGAAAACGTAATCAAAGAAGAAGAAAATTCGTTTTTGAGAACATTAGAGCAAGGACTTCATTTGTTAGAAAACGTAATTGAAGAAAACCAAGGAAACACCATTTCAGGAGTAAAAGCTTTTGAATTATATGACACTTATGGATTTCCGAAAGATTTAACGGCTTTAATTTTGAAAGAGAAAGGACTTTCGTTTGACGAAAACGAATTTGAAGTCTCTATGCAGGAACAAAAAAATCGTTCTAGAGCAGCTTCTGAAATAGCCAAAGACGATTGGGTGGTGTTGATAGACGGAAATGTAGAGACTTTTGTGGGTTATGACCAATTAGAAAATGAAGTAAAAATCACTCGTTACCGAAAAATAGATTCCAAAAAAGACGGTATTTTATATCAAATAGTTTTAGATAATACCCCTTTTTATCCAGAAGGGGGAGGACAAGTTGGAGATAAAGGATCACTTTCAAACATCAACGAGACTATTGAAGTACTTGATACTAAAAAAGAAAATAATTTAATATTACACATCACCCAGAAACTTCCAGATAACCTAAAAGGAACTTTTACGGCTAAAGTAACCGAGAGCTTGCGTTTTGATTCTCAAAAAAACCATTCAGCTACCCATTTATTGCATCAAGCTTTAAGAACAATTTTAGGGACACACGTGGAGCAGAAAGGATCACTTGTTGCTCCCAACTATTTGCGTTTTGACTTTTCGCATTTTGCTAAAGTAACAGACCAAGAATTACAGCAAGTAGAAGATTTTGTAAACCAGAGAATTCAAGAGCAGTTACCCCTTATCGAAAAGCGTTCTATTCCGTTTCAACAAGCTCTAGACGAAGGTGCCATGGCTCTTTTTGGAGAAAAATACGGAGATAATGTACGGGCAATCCGATTTGGAGAAAGTATCGAACTTTGTGGAGGAACTCACGTAAAAAACACGGCTGATATTTGGCATTTCAAAATTACATCAGAATCTGCGGTTGCAGCCGGGATTCGTAGGATTGAAGCTATTTCAGGAAACGGAGTGAAAGATTTTTTCAAAAATCAGGAGTACCTTTTATCTGAAATAAAACAATCTCTGAAAAACCCTCAAGATGTATTAAAGTCGGTTCATTCGCTTCAGGATGAAAACACTAAACTCAAAAAGCAAATCGAGCAGCTCTTAAAAGATAAAGCAAAAAATTTAAAAGGAGAGCTTTTAACTGAAATCGAAGAGATAAATGGGGTTAAATTTTTAGCCAAAAAAGTGGATTTAGATGCCAATGGCGCTAAAGATTTAGCTTATCAATTAGGAGAAAACATCAATAATCTGTTTTTAGTTTTAGGAACAATTACAGAAGACAAACCGATGCTTACGTGTTATATCTCCAAAGAACTTACACAAGAAAAAAATCTAAATGCCTCTCAAGTAGTCCGTGAATTAGGAAAGTATATTCAAGGTGGTGGTGGTGGGCAACCATTTTTTGCTACCGCTGGAGGTAAAAACCCAAGCGGAATGGAAGAAGCATTAAACAATGCCAAGAATTTTATTTTGTAAAAAATCTAAAAAAAGCATATATTAAAAAACCCCGATAAATAAGTTTATCGGGGTTTTATATTTAATTGAAAAAATCAAATCAGTCGTTCAATTTCAAAACAGCCATAAAAGCAGATTGAGGGATTTCGACATTTCCTACTTGTCTCATACGTTTTTTACCTGCTTTTTGTTTTTCGAGAAGTTTACGTTTTCTAGAAATATCTCCCCCATAACATTTTGCAGTTACATCTTTTCGAAGTGCTTTTATGGTTTCGCGAGCAATGACTTTTACCCCGATTGCAGCCTGAATTGGGATGTCAAACTGTTGTCTGGGTATGAGTTCACGAAGTTTTTCACACATCTTTTTACCGATATGATAAGCATTGTCCTCGTGAATAAGAGCTGAAAGTGCATCTACGTTTTGTCCATTCAAAAGTACATCCAAACGAACAAGTTTTGAGGTTCTCATTCCGATAGGGTGATAATCAAACGAAGCATAACCTTTAGAAACAGTTTTTAATCGGTCATAAAAATCAAATACGATTTCTGCCAAAGGCATATCAAAAGTAAGTTCAACTCTTTCTGTTGTTAGATAAGTCTGGTTAGTAATTTGTCCTCGTTTTTCGATACAAAGACTCATTACGTTGCCCACAAAATCAGATTTAGTAATAATCGTTGCCTTGATATAAGGCTCCTCTACCCGGTCTAATTTTGATGGTTCTGGCAAGTCTGACGGGTTGTTTACTACAAATGGTGCTTCAGGTTCTTTTTTGGTATAAGCTAAATACGACACGTTTGGAACGGTAGTAATAACCGTCATATTAAACTCTCTTTCTAAGCGCTCTTGAACGATTTCCATATGCAGCATTCCTAAAAATCCGCAACGGAAACCAAATCCTAATGCAGCTGAGCTTTCAGCTGTAAAAACAAGAGAGGCGTCATTAAGCTGTAATTTTTCCATAGAATTACGAAGCTCTTCGTAATCTTCGGTATCAACTGGATAAATTCCAGCAAAAACCATTGGTTTTACATTCTCAAAACCATCAATCATGTTTTGAGTTGGAGTTTTAGCATCGGTAATCGTATCTCCTACTTTAACTTCTCTTGCTTCTTTAATTCCAGAAATCAAATAGCCCACATCACCCGTACCAATAGTATTCTTCGGAACTTGATTGAGTTTGAGGGTTCCAATTTCGTCCGCAAAATATTCTTTTCCGGTAGCCATAAATTTAATCTTTTGACCTTTCGAAATAGAACCATTCATTACTCGAAAGATTACTTCAATTCCACGAAAAGGATTATAGACAGAATCAAAAATCAAAGCTTGTAAAGGCTCTTCGGGATTTCCTTTTGGAGCAGGGATTTTTTCAATCACTGCTTCTAAAATCTTATCAACTCCAAATCCTGTTTTACCTGAAGCATGAATAATATCTTCTAGCTTACAGCCCAGCAAATCCACAATATCATCGCTAACTTCTTCAGGGTTAGCACTTGGTAAATCTACCTTATTCAAAACAGGAATAATTTCTAAATCGTTTTCTAAAGCTAGATAAAGGTTAGAAATCGTTTGAGCCTGAATACTTTGAGCCGCATCTACTATCAACAATGCCCCTTCACAAGCAGCAATAGAACGAGAAACTTCATACGAAAAATCTACGTGCCCAGGAGTATCAATAAGGTTTAATATATATTTTTCTCCTTTGTATTCATATTCCATTTGGATAGCATGAGATTTAATAGTAATCCCTCTTTCGCGTTCCAAATCCATATTATCCAAAAGTTGGGCTTGTTTTTCTCGTTCGGTTACAGTTTGTGTAAAATCGAGCAATCTATCAGCCAATGTGCTCTTGCCATGATCAATATGTGCAATAATGCAAAAATTTCGGATATTCTTCATCTTCGAAAATAATAAGTAGGCAAAGATAGGTTTTTTCCTTGATTTGTAAACATCAGATATTCTCTGTTATTTTTATTCAAAAAAAAACTTTGCTCTTACGAGCAAAGTTTTGTAATAAGTACGAATTAATAACGCAACCTAATAAATTATCTTGTCGCTTTTACTGCGAATTTGATTTCAATATTATTGCTAATAATGTTATCTTTTGCAACATCAGTAGCTGATTCACTGTTAAAGTTAATGTTCCATTGAGTTCTGTCAATGTTAAAAGCATCAGCAGCAATAGTAACCTCATTATCAGTAACTGTTACTGTCGCTGGGAATTTTACATTTTTAGTAATTCCTTTAAGAGTTAAGTTTCCTTCGATGTTTCCGTCTGCGATAGTAGTTATTTCGAATTTTCCTTCAGGAAATTCAGATACATTAAAGAAATGATCTGCGTTTTCTGCAGTAGCTCCTTTAAGGTGGCCTTCTAACCAACCTTTTTTCTCTGCATCTTCAATATCTAACACAGCGATTGAATTCATATCAATTACAAATGTTCCTGCTTCCACAGCTCCTTCTTTTACGCTTACTGTTCCAGAAGAAAGTGCAATTGTTCCGTTATGAGTACCTCCGATCACTTTTCCGCCTTTCCACTCGATTACAGATTCAGCCGTGTTTACATCAAAAGTTTCTGCTTCAACTGTTGCTTCTGCTACTTCTTGTGCATCTGTAGCCTCAGTAGAATTTTTACAACTTGTGGCAGAAAAAGTTAATCCTGCTACAATCGCCAATGATAATACTATTTTTTTCATAATTAAATTTGTTTTTTAGTTTAAAATTATGAGACAAATATAAATTAAAAAAAACGAGAAGGATGCTAATGAAATGTTAATATTTGTATATACAACAAAAGTACTTTGTCAACTATGTTCTATTAGAATCATTTTTTTGGTATCTTATCAAAAGACTATAACAGCTTGCAAATAGCAATACTCCTTTTTGTCTACTTAAAATAAATACTCGCTAATATATCTGAGTGGCTTGCATATAAAAAGCTGGCAGACCATTAAGTTCTAAAGTCCAACCGCCTCCACTAGGAGACATAAGCAAATCCCCTTCTAGTTCTGACATTGCATAACGATGATAAGCTCCTTTTTGTAGTCGATACACTCCTATATAATTATTATCTAATTTAATTGGACTTGCATGAAAACCAATAAACTCATCAGTATAGCCATAGTTATTAATTGCTGAATAATATTCACTTTGACTGGCCGTAAAAAGTCTATTGCCCGAAACAAGATGACGAAGTTTATATATAGGCACTACGTACGGATTAGGCTGTTTAGCCACCCTACCAAATACACCATCAATTTTATAACCATAATTAAAGACAGCTGTGCTTACTTCTGACAAATTATATGTTAGTAATTGTTCCCCATCAGCATGTGACAACTTATAAAGTGCATATATGTGTTGGTCCGCAGGAGGGTAACTTAAATTATTTTTATACTATACTGCCTTAATAAGTTTATACGAGGAGCTGTCTTAAGCGACTCTCCACCTATAGGAACAGCATTGCTAAATGACTGGGTATAAGCATATCCTGGATGCCATGGTCTTGGGCTCGATGAATTATCAGCTTGTCTACCCCAAGCGTGGCGACTAGAGAATTCCATTGGTTACCATATTGACACTCTTCTGGATCTGGAATTTCAGGCTCATTTAACAAATCATATCCTGCAATTACATCTTGATACTCTTCAATATTAACTTCATCAATAATTTTATCCCAAAGCTTAATAAGGTGATTTCGCCAAAGAGGATTATGCCAAAACTCATCTTGAGCACTTGTTGTAAAATCATCTGAAAATCCTGGTGCTGTATGAGGGTCTATAAGAATTTTAATGTCTTTTGGATGATTCTTTGCCCAAGTTAACACACGATGCAGTGCATCAAAACCTATATCATTAAACGAATATTCAGCTGTAGCCCCAACTCCACTTGAAGGCTCCTTGTTCATCAATTTTGCACCACCCGTAAAGCTCAAACGGAAAATGTTTGCATCTGTTTTTGCGACAATCTCATTTAATTCATTATCATATGTCCATGGCGCTATATTAAACCCTCGGAATTTTTTAGTGTGAAAAAATTGAAACAATTGATTATTTGAGCTCCGATAATTTGTTTTGTCAGGCTTCGGTTGAAAATCATCCGAACAAGAGAAAATTAAAAATAACACTCCAAAAGATAATTTTAGTTTTTTCATAATTTTTAAGTTAGTAAAGTAAAAACAACAATTACTGCTTCTGAAAGTTATTTGCTAACCCAAGTATACAATATTTTTGTATATTTTATAATTTTTACAATTAAATTAACAGTATTATTTCTAATACTAAATAAATTAACTTGATATCGCACGTTCAACTATAGTGTTAAATCAAGCCCTTGTACTTGAACATTGAGCATAAGAAAAAACACAAAAATCCCTGTGGTTTCTATTGGAATTGTATAATACTTATTTGTTATGTTTGTTTAAGATATTGAAAACATTTAAGTTTGTATTTATTTTCTTTCAGTTTTTTAATATTAAAAGAATTTAAAAAAATCTTAATTAGTGTTTGTGAAGATTTGTGGAATAATATCAATCTGAAAGTGAAAACAAATATTTATATATTTTTATTGATTATAACCTTACCACTCTTTGGGTGTAATAACAAATCAAAAGTGTTTACCGTTGAGTTATATCTTCAGTCCAATTCCCCTACTGATATTCAAATTTTTTATTGCGCAAGTTATTTTGAAGATTATTCTGAAGAAAATAGTCACATTAAATCCCTTAAAGAAAAAAAACCTTCAGTACTGACCTATGTATTTCAGGTAGAAAAAACTCCCAAAAGATTGCGTATTGATTTTAACACATCTCAAGAAATCTCTTTAGAAATAGATTCTTTGAAAATTATTTCTAACAATATAGAATATATCGTTAAATCTGAAAGAATGGAAGGCTTTTTCTCATTTAACTCCCAGGTAGAAGGTCATTTTAACGATGATAAACTTACTCTTAAAACCATCAAAACCAATGAAATTTATGACCCTTACATTATAACTAAAAATCTTTCTAAGTACCTATATTAGATTTATGTCAAAAGTTTTTTTAAAAAACATTTCAGGGCTCACCCTAATCCAACTAGCAAATACTATTGTCCCGTTATTACTGATACCGTATTTGGCTAGAATTATTAGTCCTGAGCATTTTGGGGAACTTGAATTCGCAAGGTATTTTTGTTATTTTTTTACAGTTATCGTAAATTATGGATTTGATGTAACCATTACCCGACTAATTTCTAACAAGAGAAAAAATAAGAGGTTTTTAGAATTCTTAACTTTTCAGGTATTCTATGCTAAATTTATTTTACTAATTATTTCTCTTTTTATTTTTATCTTATTGGTTCACAATCATGTTCGTTGGAGTGAAATCAAACTTTTATTATATTCCACATTTGCTATTAATATAGGCTTTTTATTGTTCCCCTTATGGTTTTTTCAAGGTATTGAGAGAGTTCTCAAAATATCTTTTATCAATCTTATTGTTAAAGTTTTTATAGCCATCTTAACAATACTATTCATCAGAGAAGACAACGATTATTGGCTGTTTAATGCTTTACAATCATTAGCTTTAATTCTTGTTGGACTACATTCGCTATATTTAATTAGAAAATATTTTAACCCTATTAAAATTAAAACACCCTCCTATCGAGTCTTAAGAAGAATATTTGTAGGAGCAACTCCTGTATTTCTTTCCACCATACTAATCATCATACCAGGACTTATTTATTTTCTTTTGATTGAGGAAAAAGGAACCGCAACAGATTTGGCTTCTTATTCCACCGCAAACAAATTAATTATTAGCCTTCAATCACTCTTATTAATACCTTTTAGCCAAGCATTTTTTCCGATGATATCAAAACAAGTTAATGAGAATCTTCAAAAATTTACAAAAAATATATCATTAGTAACCTTAATAGCTTTTGTGTTGTGTTTATTTGCGGGAGGTTTTATATTTGTTTTTTCAGAATTTATTATCATGATTGTATTTGGAAAAGGATATTTAGGAGCAACAGAATCTCTCCAGATTTTAGGGTTTTTACCTTTGGTAACCTTACTTTCCAATATATATGTTTTTCAGGGACTACTCTCTCTAAAAAAAGATAAGGTTTTTCTAACAATTTACATTTTCTCATTTTTTTTCAATATACTCCTTTGCGCGTATGCTTATAACGAAGTCACCTCTGAATTGTTATGTTATTTACGTATCTTAGGTGAATTATTTGTTTTGATTCTGGGAGTTTATTTTTATAGAAAAGCAGTTAAAGAAAAATATGAAAATTCATAAAGTCGCCATATATCTATCTGCAGTGTTGCTTTTGGCAGCTTCCTATTTTACAAGTTTGGAGCATTCGGGGAGGTATCTAAAATATTTAATATTCCCTGTCATAGGACTATCATTCTTATTTAACGCAAAGTTTGTTGTAAAAAGATTTATATTAAATAATTTTATTTTGTTTTTAGGGCTTTCCCTATGCAATTTCTTTGTATTATTATACAAAAACCAAATAAATACACGCTTTTTTGAAGAGGTTTTTTTACTTCTAATTCCAATCCTTACTGTTATGCTAATAACAGGAATAAAAGATGGGGATATAGGAAAGACAATAGATTTATACTTTAAAATGTATTGCTTGTCTTTTGTAGCATTTTTCTGGGAGGATTTATTAGATTTAGGTAATTTATTGTCTTCTTTTATAAGTGCCCTAACGCTATCTGAATTTCCTACCGAATCGTGGTTAGCATTCCCGTTAGGAGTGTTTTCTTTATATTATTTCTTCGAAAAAAGGAAATGGTATTTTCTGATTTCTTTTTTTTTCTTTCTATTGGCTTTTAAAAGAATTGCTATTTTAGGGTTTATGGTTGTTGTTATAGGATATTGGGTTTATTTTAAACTGTTGAAACGAAAGTTTAATCCAATAGGAACTCTCAAATCTCTCGTAATATTAAATACTGTATTTATAAGTGTGATTTACTTATTAGTTTCTAATTTTTTTACGACTTTCGTAAAAACACATACTGGAATCACAATTAATCACTTTACGCAAGGTAGATTTGTTGTATATAAAGATGTTATCAATCAATTTTCTACAGATATCTGGATAGGGAGTACGCTAGGGAGTACCCATTTATATCTAAAGAACAAATATGAGGACTATCAATATTTACATTCGGATATTTTAAAAATAATGTTAGAATTAGGCATATTTTTATTTATTATATGGCTGATTTTATTTATTGCAATCAATATAAAAGGTAAAAAAAGTATTCTTTTAATTCTCTTTCTGAATATTTTGTTTATTAGCGACAATGTGTTCATATACTTTGACACCCTGTTTATTTTTTATCTGATTATTTCCAAATATGACAATGATATTTCACAAAAAGCTATGGAATAAAGAAAGCTTATTGCTTTTTTTTATTTTAGGAGCTGCCTTCACATTACCTTTTCATATAAATATTAACAACCTATTTATAATAGGTTTTTGTGTTGTTTCATTTCTGTTTTTAAAAAAATCTAGTTTTATTCAAGCCTTAAAGGAAAACCCATACGTTTTATTGGTTTGGGGTTGGGCTTTATGGAATGCTTTAAGTTTGATATGGACAGATGACATAGCACAAGGAATAAATATCCTCACTAAGAGTCTCTTTTATTTTATTATTCCTTTTTCGTTTTTGGCAGTTTATGACTCAATAAATAGTAAAGTTGTGAACCTAATTTTTAGATATTTCATTTATGGCTCTTTATTTACCAGTCTTGTGTGCTTTGTAAATGCAATCCTAAATACTTACGAATATGGAAGTGTTAACCCGTTTAATGAAATCAATGGAAATTTTTTTTCTTACATCAATTTTACCAGTTTTTTGAAAACTCACCCCATTTATC
This sequence comes from Flavobacterium suncheonense, assembly GCA_040392465.1. Taxonomy (GTDB): domain Bacteria; phylum Bacteroidota; class Bacteroidia; order Flavobacteriales; family Flavobacteriaceae; genus Flavobacterium; species Flavobacterium suncheonense_A. Next base: position 87,134 of record JBEBWA010000006.1, on the reverse strand, counting down.
TTGCTTTTCAGGTGTTGATAAGCCTATTTTTAGTTATTTATGATTACTTTGACAATAAAATACTAAAACTTCCTGTTTTTATTAAAACGGGAATAATTATTTATTTGGTCATTCTCCTTATGTTACTTAATTCTTTTATAATGGTTTTTAACTTAATACTCTTATTAGTATTCTGTTTCTTTATGTTGAAGTCAATTAAAGTCAAAATAGTTTTATCGATAACTATATTGTTTTTTACCTTGATTTCATCAGGTTTTTTACTTGAAAAATCTAAATCTATAGATATAAAATCAGACCTTACCGAAACCGATTTTTCGGGCAATCATTTCACAGCACTTAAAGCCCGAGTAGCTAAAGCACACGGCGCCATTGCAGTAATAAAAGAAAATTTATGGTTTGGAGTCGGAATAGGCGATACAAATAAAGAATTGATGAAAGGATATCAGCAAATAGGATTTAAACACGGAATCGAAAAAAAATACAACCCTCATAATCAATACTTAACAGAATTACTTAAATCCGGAATAATAGGATTTATAGTATTTTTATGTGTTATCTTGCAACAGTTTAAATCAGCTTTAAAGAACAAAAACACTATACAGTTGTTTTTTATAATTTCGTTAGCTCTTTTCTTTTTAACCGAATCTGTTTTGGAAAGGCAAATGGGAATTGTAGTGTTTATGTTTTTTACAACTCTATTTCTCTTTATGAAAGAAAATAAGGCATTAAAATAATGAAAAAATTATTTGTAATATTCCCTTTAGGAGGCCCCGTTAATGGTGTAAAAATCATCTCAAAGCAAATCATTAATAGGTTTTTAGCAACTGATTCTATTAAGGTCAAAACTATTGATATAGCTCAAGCAAAATCCTTTGAAGATTTTGGAAAATTTGGGGTTAGCAAAATATTTTTTCTAAAACAAATCATAAAAAAAATAGAGGCCATCAAAAAAGAAGATTTTGTTTATATGAATTTTTCTACTAAAGGTTTTGCTTTTTATAGAGATTATTATATCCTCTCTAAAGTGCTTTCAAAATCTAAAAATGTAACATTACATATACATGCTAACGGCCTGGAAAAGAAGAAAAGATTTTTCTCTTCATCCAAATTCAAAAACGTAAAGTGTATACTAATCACCCAAAAACAATACGAAAAAATTGATTTTTTTAAAAAAAAGCACCTCTTATCTAATGCTTTGGAAGACTATTACAACGGAAACTTTATAAACAAAAGAAATAGAAAATCAATAAAAATTTTATTCTTTTCTAATCTTTCAAAACCTAAAGGAGTCCAATCACTCTACGAATTTTGTGAATTTTGCACAAAAAACAATAAAGACTTTAATATTACCATATGTGGAGGAATATTAGATTCTTTTTCAGAAGAAAAAATGGGGCTCATTCGACAACTCAACAATAAGAGAATAACGATTTTACCTCCTGTTACAGATGAAGAAAAGAAAATGCAACTTTTTAGTCAAGCAGATTTCTTATTGTTTTTAAGCGATTCGTATTATGAAGTATATCCGTTGGTTTATATTGAAGCTTTAATGAATGGCGTTTCGGTCATAACCACCCAGCAATATGTTTCAGAGGAAATCATTTCTGGAAAAACAGGAAGTTTATTCGATCTTGAACAAGCCGTTGCGTTTATTGAAGAGAAAAAAGACAAATTAGACGATTTATGTTCAGCAAACAGAACTAAATTTGAAAAAAACTATAACTTTACGGATTATTTTTCGACAATTAAAAAATATATTTTAAATGAATAATAAGCCCAGTGTTTCTATCCTCGTTGTAACTCATAATCACGCGGATTATATCCCCAAACTTCTACAAAGTTTAGAAACATTTGACTATAAAAATGTTTTTTTTTGCGATGCAGATTCTAAAGATAATACCTTAAAAATTCTTAATGACAGTTCTTTTTCTGGCAATATTCTCTATAAAAAAAATTTAGAAGGTTTTTCTAAAAACAACAATGATTTAATAAGACATTTCAAATTATCGTCTGATTATTATCTTTTATTAAATCCTGATGTATATTTTACAGAAGATTTTTTATCTGTTTTGCTTGAAAAAGCTCAAAAAGACACTACAATTGGAATAGCAAGTCCACTTACTTATTATCCTAACAATCAAACACAAGTGACTTGGAAAAAATTCCCTTCCGTATGGCAGGTTTTCAAAAAAAGAATGGGAATACTTAAAGCCACGAAAGAAAAACAAACTGATCAGGCAGAATGGGTTTTAGGTTCCTGCATGTTAATCAGCAATAAGCTACTCAAAAAGGATAATACCTTGCTTGATGAAAGATATAGACTCTACTGTGAGGATATTGATATTTGTTTTGAATGTACTTACAAAAAGATGAAAATACTTACTGTAAAAGACACATTTGTATATCATCATCTGAATGAATTAAGCTCTAAAAACATCTGGAGCAAATATAATTATTGGAACATTGTAAGTATTTTAAAATTTGCCTTAAAATGGAATTTTAAATACATTTTTAGAAATGCTTAAACAAATAACCTCTAAATACATATTTGGGTTGATTTTTATTGTTTTTGTGACATCCGATTTCATTAGTAAAATAGGATACCAATACAGAAGCGATTTAGTATACACTTCACAGATTATTAAAGCAATTTTTCAATTATTAGCAATTGTTTTTATAATTAAAAATTATACTTCGAAATATAAAACGATTTACTTTTCTGTCTTTTCCTTGGTCTTTATTCACTGTATAGGACTCCTCTTTCTCGATTCAGAGTATTCATTTCTACAAAAAATAAAAAGTAATCTGGTTATTCTCAATTGGTATCTTTTTATTTTTGTGTTATTTCTAGCTTCCAAAATGTACCTAACAAAACACAATAGATTTTCAGAAGCTATTGTTACTTTTTTAAAGACGTGCTTTGAAATTTATTTTTATCTCAATCTCATTGCTGTAATTTTAGGCTTTTTAGGGAATTATGAACTGTTTTCTGCTTATGTAAAAAATTCCCGTTTTGGATATGACGGACTTATCCGAAATGTAAGTCACGCAAGTTATATATCAATTATATATCTCATTTATTTTTATTATCAACACAAAAATAATTCATCAATCAAAAATAGATTAAATCTATTTTTATCAGTTTTATTTATTTTCTTTCTAGCAACCAAAGCTGTACTATTATTTTTTGTTCTCTTTATTGCTTTTATATTATACAAAAAAAGTAAAATCATTCTTCCGATTGTAGTGCCTTTGTTTTTTGTTGTAGCATTTTTGTCCAAAGACTATATTCTGAATGTTTTTCTGCCTAATTATTCCCCTATTTTATACAAAATATATACAAATGAGGGGCTCATAACAATGCTTACTTCATTAAGGAGTAAACAATTTACAGAATTATTTATTCCGTATGTAGCAGAAAAATGGGGGGTGATGAATTATCTTTTTGGGGGGTTCGATGCTTCTTTACGCAAAATAGAATTTGAACTAATTGATCTACTTCTTACTTTTGGAATAATAGGAATCATCATTTACTTATTTACATTCTTTAAATATGTTATTCCGATAGGCTTCATCAGAGAACATAGTTTATTATTAGCATTATTTATAGTCGTTTTGTTTGCAGGAAGTTTTTTTTCAAGTATTCCTGCGCTCAGCTTTTTTCTAGTTTTTTATCTTGTAACAGGTAGTTTAAAACCGACTGAAAATAATTCCTTAAAACAAAATGAATAATAAAACTACACTTTATTTATCTTATCTTATACGTCTGTAATTGGAGGACTTTTTTGCATTTTTAGGAGGTTCAACCTTTTTTAGCCACAATATGATAATAACTGCAAAGATATTTCAGGATTGTTCTTTATAGTAGTATAAAAAAAATTTCACAATTTCAGTTATTAACAAAGCAATCCAATTTTTTGATAACATTAGTATAAAAAACTCAAAGATTATTATAAACTTGTTAGAATATATCTCTTATACATCCTTTTTACAAACATTCCTCCTATAAATAAGAATATCAACATAAGAGGAATAAAAATCATATTAGAGAGTGGTTTGGATTGAATATCCGAAAAACGCGTAACTTCATATATAACCTTCTCTTGCTCTATCTTATTTACTTTAGCTTTATTAATCCTATCTACAATGCTATTTTTATGGTTTAAGAGTTCGTTAGTTTGAGCATGATTTTCAATGTTTACGTTATTTCCTGAAGCATATTCTGTCTTACCTAATTTTTCAAAAAGCGCATTGATATCTTTTACTGAAATCTCATATTCTTTAATTTTTAAATCAAGATTTTGGGTTTCTATTTTTTGTCTATCTAAAAAATAAGGTTCTTGATTTAGTTCATTCAAAAACTCATCTATAATAGACCCGTCAACATCTTTTTTATTAGTAAAAATAGTGAGTAAATGATATTTATAAATTTTTTCGGCCTGACCTCCTGCTTTATATTCATGAATATTCAAATTATTAGAATTCATGAATTCAGCAATTTTTAAATTATCCCATTTATCTGAAATAAAAGCAAAAACATCAATAACAGGCTCTATTTCAGCGCCAATAATATTTTCATACTCGTCTGAATTCAAAGTAGCTATTTTTTTATACAAATATGTAGAACTGTCAAAGTTCGGAATTACAATAATTTGATGTCTATATATCTCATTTTTGTTAACGTCTAAAAAATATCCCGCTACCACTCCAATAATGAATAATACTATAAATAAAATAATATTCTTTAAAAAGAAACGAGACAATTTGAAAATCATAAAACCTATACCATCCATAAATTTTATGATTTTTTGCCACAAAAAACGTAAATCTATCTCTTGAGAATGTTTATTATCATAGTTAGAATTCATAGTAAAAGTTTTTCTTCAGGTTAAAATAAGTACAAATATAGACTAAAAATCAACAATAAATAGCACGTTCTTTATGGCTCAATCACCACAAAATTATAAGCCCCCATGTCTTGAGAACTTCCATTTCTAGGATTTCCGAGAATATCATTGGTGTTGCTATAATTAGGATTAGCAGTCCCTTTTGCAGCTGAATTGTCTAAAATTCGCATATCGTTTTGAACAGGGCTAACAAACTCTACTCTATTGTTAAGTGAGTTGTTTGCAATGATTGAGTTTAGATAAATCGAAGTATTATCAAAATCATATAACGGGTTATTGGTATATCGATTATTGATATCGATAAACTTAATCAACGAATTTGTAAAAGAGTAATTAAAAACAGAGTTTTCGGCTTTATTTATATTCAGTTCAATACTGTTTGAACCAAAAACAATACAATTTTCGAAATGTGCATTTAGTGGTAAAAATCCTTCTGGCATTTCAAAAGTATTATCAAGTATAAGTGCAGGAAGCGAACGATGTCCTCGGTTCCAATAATTGGCCATAGTAGAATGAACAAAATTATAATTCCCTCCTATAGTACAAGCAACAGAACTTTGACCTGCATTATTTACAACCACATTAAACGCGTTTATTGTAGCTGTTTGAGCCATAATTCCGAAGTTAGAAGAATTATAGATTTGAACATTATTCAAATCTAATGGAGAATTTTGAACATATAATCCGATAACAGAATTCTTGATGATAGCGTTGTTAATGGTATTATTTACACTTCCGCTCGTAAGCCATATAGCCCCCCATTGACCAGGAACTTCCGAAAAAAATGGCTCTAGTCGATCTCCTTCAAAAACAACTGGGTTTTCAAGAGTTCCATCGACCTGAATCGAGGCGTTAGAAGCTACTATAATCCCTGAGCTGTCATGAAAATGAACTTTTGCTCCTTCCTGAACTTCTAATGTTTTTCCGTTCGGAACAGCCGCATATCCATAAATCACATAGGGTTTCTGGTTGGTCCAAACGAGTTCATTGCCGTTAACTGGATCGCTTTCATCAAGTACAAAACCATAAATCATGTCATCAGAGCCTTCGACTGGAAGCCCTTCATAAACTCCATCTTCATCCCGATGAGGATACAAAAATACTGCATCTTGCACCAGTGTTACGAGTTCTACTTTTTGATATCTGTCACCTGCATCAAACTCAATTTTGTCAGTATATAAAAAGGTAATGTCAGAATTAGCATATTCGTTATAATCAATAGTAGTTTCTATAAAAACAAACATACTGTCTTTGGCCAAGAGTTCTACATTACTAAAAACTTTTCCCGACATTCCGTCTACCATTAATCGGTATTTAGAGTTTTCGCCTTCACCCAATCTAATACTCGGAATTTTTATATCCTTATTACTTCGATTATAGACTTTTAGCGTATAAGTACTTGAACCAATGTTAGTAAAAACAGTATCTAGATAAACCGTATCGCGCGAAAATTCTAACTTCCCTGCACTTGGTTCAAACTCAAAATCGTTCCGACAAGACGAAACCAAAACCAATAGGGAAACAACAAAAAAGTAAGACAGAGCTCGCATTTATATCATATTTTTGGTAAAAGTACTAAAAAAAGAATCTATAGAGCAAACGCAAAAATTATTGGTATAGTATTTGGATTGTGAAAGAATATGTTTAATTTTGTTTTTTAAAGTGTAAAATGGTAAAAAAATACGCTACATATTTGATTTTCCTTATGACATTGTCTATTTGTTCTATGACTACAGCGCAGGACAAACAGCCTATTGTTCAAAAAACAGAGCTTAATTTTTACCCAAATCCTGTAAGTGATGGTAAAGTGTTTATTACCTCTAGCGTTACAGCATCAAACAAAGAAGTTGAAATTTTTGATGTTCTCGGAAAATCAGTTTTAAAAACTACTGTTGTACGAGAGCTCACCATTAGTTCACTTTCTCCTGGGGTTTATCTCATTAAAATCAAAGAAGGAGAAAATTCTGTTACTCGAAAACTTATCATAAAATAAATTTAAAATAACCAAAAAGAGCTGCTTTAATAAGCAGCTCTTTTTTTATTTTTACTTCCTTCTTTCATACATACAACAGTGATGAAGCTTTTCGTAGGCTTGATCATCTGCTCTTACTTTATCAGTATCATGCCCTGCTTTAGCGATAGCATTATGAACTTCGTCTATAGTAGTTTTATTTTCATCAAGGATAATATGTATATCCTGATGATCTTGATGCCATTGTGCAGACTTTACTCCTTTAACCGTATAAGCAGCCTTTTCGATACGCTTTTTACACATCTCACAGTTGCCGTTTACTTCGATGTCATACTTGGCATTTTTGTTTTTCTTTACTTCTTTCTCTTGTGCTTCTGCCGTAAGTCCTACAAAAGCTACCATTAAAAATACAATTAGTTTTTTCATTTTTTTAGTTGTTATATTTGGTTTATCAATTTCTCTTTTACTCTATCTTAAAACGCAATCCTGCATAATACATCGCTCCAAATACAGGACCGTAGATCATAGAACTATCAAAATATGTTCCGAAGGCATCATCCGCTCCAATAATTGCATCCTTTTGTTTGTAATTGGTAAGGTTTTCACCTCCAACATATATCTCAAAAACAGGCGAAAAACTATGAGTTATTTGAGCATTCATAAGTGTCAGGTTGGGTGAGAATTCTCGTGCTTGATGTTCGACTGGATTAGAGCCTGTAAACGGCATTTTCTGTTTTCCAATAAGATTCATTGTCCAGTCCAACTTCCATTGTTTTCCTTTGTCTGAAACGTGAGTTTCATAACCTACGTTCGTAAAAAATCGATGTTTTGCTTGTAATGGTCGAATCTCACGACCTCCTAGATAGTCAGTCTGTACATCATAATATTTATATGCGGTTCGAATATTGAAATGATGTGTAATATCGACGTTAAACTCTAACTGAAAGCTATTGGCAAACGAAGAACCATCGAGGTTATAAAACAAAACTTCTTGTGGGTTAGCGTACAAATCAACTACTATCTGATTTTGAAAATCAGTTCTATAGAAATCTGCTATTACTTCTGCTTTTTTCCCGAAAAGATTAAAATCTTGCATCAAACTCAGTCCGTAATTCCAAGCAATTTCTGGATTTAAACCGTAAATTTTACCCCCTGTATTTAGGATTTCGAAATTTCTGGAAGAAGCAAACAAATGTTGATTTTCTGCAAAAATACTGGCGCTTCTGATTCCTCTACCCACAGATGCTTTTAGGGTTCCTCCTTCCCAAGGATTATATCTGGAATGAATCCTTGGAGTTACGAAAGTTCCTAAGCGATTGTGATTATCCACTCGCACTCCCGCTACTACGCTAAAATCATCCGTATTGTCATAAGTATATTCAAAAAATGCCCCAGCCGAATTGTCTTTTCTAGAAAAATTTGTAGTAGACGCTCCGTCTAAAGAGCTTACAAATTCGTCATAACCATCATAAGTAAAACTAATACCTGTGGCGAATTTATGCATGGTATTAGACAATATAGAATTGTAAATCAAATTCGAATAAAAACTATTCTGATGAATATCAAAGGTTCTTAAACCAAAGTAAGAATCTTGATTATGCGAATTAAAAGAGTTCTGAAAACCGATACTCTTCCATGGTGCATCCGGAAAAACATACCCAATTTTTGCCGAAGCATCAAACTTTTCGGTCAGTATTTCGGAACCCCAATGGTGGGTTGTAAATTTATCTGTTTTCTTATCAAAATCCACGCTTCCTGACTGTTTGTCGTCGTTCATATAACGGAAATTAAAAAATCCTACCCAACCTTTTTCAGCATTGGTGTATTGCCAACGATTCATCACATTGATTTGGTTTCCGATCGGATTATCCAAAAAGCCATCATCGTTCATATCATTTTTGGAGGTTCTCGCGTTTCCGTGCAAAAACAAAGAAGTGCTCCATTTGTCAGAAACTTTCTGGTTCAGATGTGTGTTCAGCTCAAAACGTGAGTCAGTAGAAGCATACGCATTTACAAAAAGTGGGATATCGTTAAGAGGTTTAATCAACTCGTAATTGATTTGCCCCGAAATACTTTCGTAGCCGTTTACTACACTTCCTGCTCCTTTGGTAATCTGAATACTTTCGACCCAAGTTCCAGGAATAAAAGAAAGTCCATAAGCCTGCGAAGCTCCTCTGACAGAAGGAATGTTTTCTTCTGCCATTAAAATATATGGACTGTTAAGTCCGAGCATTCGGATTTGTTTGTTCCCCGTAACAGCATCAGAGAAGTTTACATCTACTGAAGGGTTTGTTTCAAAAGCTTCTGAAAGATTACAACAAGCTGCTTTCAAAAGCTCTGAGCTGGAAATAAGTTGAACATTAGTAGCAGAAGTTTTAACTCTTGAAAGACTTTGTCTTTTTCGTTGAATTACGACTTCTTCTATCATCGAATCGGGATAAAGCGTAACCAAAATATCTTCACCTGGAGTTATCGAAACTATTTCGGTTCTCATTCCTATAAATGAAATGATTAAATTGGTATTAGGTCTATAATTGAGTTCGAATTTTCCGTTTACATCCGTTTGTGTTCCTTCGGTAGTACCTTCCCACACTACAGACGCTCCGATAAGAGGTAAGTTTTTGTCTTCTAAAGTGTTCTCGTAAACAACTCCTTTAATTTTCTGTTGAGAAAAACCGTAGAACCCAACAAGAACAAAGAGAAATATTATATGTTTTTTCATTTTTACTTAATTTATTTAATAATCAAAATAGGAATAAACAGATTATTGTATTCCATTAAAAGTGATAAATAAATAATTAAGCGTAATAAATCAAACTACAATAGAGCTTGTAGAGAGGCGGGGCATTAGAATTATAACTATAATAAAGATAGTCTTGTTTAAAATCTTCTGAATATTCAGCAAATTCAAACACTAATTCATTGTCAAAAGCTACAAATACATCAATATTAAACGAAAAGACAGTTGTGGTAATAACGTCTGAATTATCCTGTGAAATATATTCATCCTTGCAGCAATCTGAATGATCATCAGAAGAACCACAACAAGATTTCTCTACAGAACAATTTTCTTCAGTATGTATATGGCCTGTTTTTGCATGATCGCACGGCTCCTCTATAGTTTTGGAATAAACTATCTGTGAAGTTATTTTTTCTTCTCCACAAAAATGCACATTTAAAGCCAGCCCAATGTTTGAAAACAGCAGGAAAAAAGCTAATAAAATAGATATTACTCTTTGGTACATCTTCGTTTTAATCTCTAAACTTAGAACAAAGTTAGTTATTTTTAAGAAACTTACAATTTTTGGCGGTTAGAAATTATAACTATAACTCTACTCCCAAAATCTTTTTGATTATTTTCGTTAAATAATTATAAGATATATTTCTAATCAAAATGGATACTAACTTATTTATCACTAATCTGATTGTTGGAGGATTGATATTATTATCTTTTCTTAAGTTGAGTAATGTCTCAAAAGCAAACCAGAAAGCTAATATTTATTTTGGAGTTTTTCTTTTCCTTTGGTCCACATTTTGGCTTGACGAAATTTTGATTCCCAAACATTTAGAAGAAAATATTTATGTTTTTATAATTATTCGATGTGTCCAGTTTCTAACCCCTGTTGCTTTTTATTTAAGTGTGATTTTTTATGTAAACCCAAGCTATAAGTTTAAGACAACAGATATTCTTCATATTGTTCTACCACTATCTTTATTTACATTTTTACTCTTTAAAAATCACATAAAAATTTCTGTGTTTTTTATTTTATTTACAGTCATATTCTTATTTAATTCTTTGTTATATACAGTATTGGCCTATTATAAAATAAATAGGCATCAAAAAGATATTGAATTGTTCTCATCTAACAAAGAGTCCATCGATTTAAATTGGTTGAAATATATTATTTATACTTTTATTTTATCTTCTCTTTTGATTATCTTTTATAATATTTTTACAAACGCTGAATCATTAAATATCTATATTAATCTCTTTTTTCTGACGGTTGTTTATTTGGTTGCCTATTTTTCGATAAAACAAAAAGAAATCTACCCCACAGGATTTAATATTTCTGAAAATAATATTTCACAATCTGTAAACAAACACATAAATAGTTCTAAAAACAAACTAATTGACGATTCACAACTTATATTTCTCAAAGAAAAGCTCTTGCAAATAATGCAACACCAAAAACCACATCTTGATAGTGAATTAAACCTGATTAAGCTAGCCGAATTAATGCAGATTTCAGGACACCAACTTTCGTATGTAATCAATACAGGATTTGAGGAAAATTTCTTCTACTTTATAAACAAATATAGGGTTATACAGGCAAAAACATTGCTTAACAACCCTCAATATGACAATCTAACCATTGTAGCAATAGGTTTTGATTCAGGATTTAATTCTAAAACGGCATTTAATACAACTTTTAAGAAAATTACTTCATATACTCCGTCAGCATATAGAAAAATGCGTTCAAATTTATAATTCAGAACGATTACTATATTGATTATAAATTTATTTCGCTTTTTAGTGAATATGTTCGGGTTTATGAATCCGAACATTCAGGTTACGGCATACCTGTAATTTTACAGCATTAAACTAAATCAAAACTAGTAGAGAGATGAAAGAGTCTTATGCTGTAATAACTGGAGCCAGTCAAGGTTTAGGAAGGTCATTTGCCTACGAATTAGCCAAGCGAAAATCTAATCTTATTTTAATTAGTTTGCCTAATCAAAATTTGTCTGTATTATGCACAAACCTTCAGAATCAGTTTGGTATCAAAGTCTATTTTTATGAAACCGATTTAACGAATAAGAATAATGTTTTAGAATTAGCTAAATGGATTAATAAGAATTTTAATATAACTATGCTTATTAATAATGCTGGAACAGGAGGAACTAAAAAATTTGATGAAGCAACTGCAAACTATATTGATAATATCATTCAGCTTAATGTAATGGCCACGTCATTGCTCACTCATCAACTTTTGCCAAACTTACAGAAGCAAGAAAAAGGATATATCCTTAACGTTTCTAGTTTGGCTGCGTTTTCTCCTATTGGGTACAAAACCGTCTATCCTGCATCAAAAGCTTTTGTACATTCTTTTTCAAGAGGATTGTATCAGGAGTTAAAAGACACAAATGTATTTGTTAGTGTTGTTAATCCTGGACCAATGAAAACCAATAACGAAATTATTCAACGCATTGAAAATCAAGGTTTTTTTGCTAAAGTAACATCATTAAACCCGGACAAAGTCGCTTCTTTTTGTATTAATCAATTAGAGAAAAGAGATACTGTTATTATGGTTAACCAATTGAGTTGGTTGCTGTTAAAAGTTATACCGATTTGGATAAAATTACCCTTGTTGACTAACAAAATCAAAAAAGAGTTGAATTTAGTATAATGAAAAAAGTTTTTATTACAGGAATAAGTGGATTATTAGGCTCAAATTTAGTCTATGAGTTACTAGATAAAGGATATCATGTACAAGCGGTTATTCGTAACCCTAACAAATATTTTGGAAAACAAACACCAAATCTTAAGCTTATACAATCAGACTTGTTTGGCGACTTTTCATCTTATCTTTCGAATGCTGAAATTGTAATTCATGCAGCTGCCGAAACAGCAACAAATTTATTGGAGTATGAGGATTATGACAAAATAAACTATAGAGCAACAATAAAACTTTTTGAAGAGTCAAAAAAACAAAATGTAAAGCAATTTATTTTTATTAGCTCTGCAAACACAATCGGATACGGAAGTTTAAAACATTTAGGAAATGAAACTTTTAATATAAAATATCCTTTTTCCGATTTATTTTATGCCCAAAGCAAACTAAAAGCTGAAAAATATTTACAAGAAAATCGAAATGGAATTATACTAAAAATTCTAAATCCTACATTTATGATAGGAGCAAATGACAGTAAACCAAGCTCTGGAAAAATTATTTTGATAGGGTTAAACAGAAAATTCCTTTTTTTTCCTCCAGGAGGAAAAAATTTTGTTGCTGTAAAAGATGTTATTTCGGCTATTATAAATAGTTTCGAATTTGGAAATTCAGGAGAGAAATATTTAATCGCAGGTGAAAATTTATCTTATCATGATTTTTTCCTAAAATTAAACTCAATTTCCAACCACAAACAAATATTACTACCTATCCCTAAAATAGGTTTGATAGTTGTGGGTTATTTCGGAAATATAATTCGAAAAATGAAAATCAAAACGAGTATCGGACTTACTAATATGAAAGTTCTATGTGTAAATAATTATTACAGCAACCAAAAGTCTGTTAATCAACTCCAAATAAATTACACTCCAATAGACGATGCCTTAATCCAAGCGATAGAATATTTTAAAAATAAAAATATAATATAATAAATACCCTCTAAAATAAATATCTTTTGAGACTTGTTTAATATCCCAACTTCTCACGAACCCTATTTAATACGCCATTAGCAACAATGCTTGCTTTTTGGGCTCCATTTATAAGGATTTTCTCAACTTCGTCTGAGTTATTAATATAATAGTTATATCTCTCTCTTTCATTCTTAAATTTTTCGGTAATCAGCTCAAAAAGAGCCTGTTTAGCATGTCCATAGCCATAATTCCCTCTCAAATAATTTTTTCTCATTTCAGTGATTTGTTCTCCTGAACCCAATAAACTGTATAATGCAAAAACTTTGCAAGTATCTGGGTTTTTTGGCTCTTCGAGAGGGGTACTGTCTGTTTCTATGCTCATCACTTGTTTACGCAATGATTTATCATCCAAGAATATATCAATATAATTATTTCTGGATTTACTCATTTTTTGACCGTCTGTCCCGGGTACAATCATCACGTTTTCTTCAATTTTGGCTTGGGGCAAAACAAAGGTTTCTCCCATTTGATGATTAAATCTTGAAGCCACATCACGTGTAATTTCTAGATGTTGCAATTGATCTTTCCCAACAGGAACAATATCGGCATCATACAACAAAATATCTGCTGCCATAAGCATAGGATACGTAAATAATCCTGCATTTACGTCTTCTAGATAATCTTGTTTATCTTTAAAAGAATGAGCTAGTGTTAATCTTTGAAACGGAAAAAAACAGCTTAAATACCATGAAAGTTCACAAGTTTGTGGCACATCGCTCTGACGATAAAAAGTAACCCTATTCACATCTAAGCCACAAGCTAACCAAGTCGCAGCAACACTTAATGTATTTTGTTTAAGCAAAGTGGCATCTTTGATTTGTGTAGTAGAGTGCAGGTTTGCAATAAACAAAAATGACTCGTTTTCTGGATTGTTTGCCATTTTGATAGCTGGAAGAATAGCTCCCAATAAATTTCCTAGATGTGGGGTTCCTGTGCTTTGAACTCCTGTTAATACTTTTGCCATTTTGTTAATTTCAATTTCAGGCAAATTTAATTTATTTTGAAGAGATATTCACTACTTTTGGAGCTATGAAATTTTTAAAAGCACCTTTTCAACTTTTATATAGAATTTGGTTCTATCTTTTGGTAACCATTCCAATATTGTTATTGTTCCCGTTTTTACTAATTTCGATACTAAAAGAAAAATGGTATCCTTTCTTTTTTAGACTAGCTCGAATTTGGGCCAAAACCATTCTTTTCGGAATGGGATTTATTGTCTCTGTAAAAAAACTACAGCCTTTCGAAAAACAAAAAAGCTATATGCTCATTTCGAATCACACTTCGATGACAGATATTATGCTCATGCTCTATGTAGTAAAAGATAATCCGTTTGTTTTTGTCGGAAAAAAGGAACTCGCCAAAATTCCGATTTTCGGATTTTTTTACAAACGAACTTGCATCCTAGTTGATAGGGGAAGTTCTAAAAGCAGAAAAGAGGTTTTTGACCAAGCTCAAAAAAGATTAAATCAAGGTTTGAGTATTTGTATTTTTCCAGAAGGTGGTGTTCCAGAAGATAGATCCGTGATTTTGGACTCTTTTAAAGATGGTGCTTTTCGATTGGCGATCGATCATCAAATTCCTATTGTCCCTATGAGTTTTTATGACAATAAAAAGCGTTTTTCATATAAATTCTTAAGCGGAGGACCTGGAAAAATGAGAGCAAAAGTCCATGCATTTATCGAAACCCAAGGCAAGACCCAACAAGATAAAAAAGTAGTAAAAGAAGCATCAAGAGATGTAATTTATCAAGATTTAGTACAAGAAAATGCAAGTCAGCCTTAAGTTGTAATTTATCTTACCTCTAAAGAAAATCAATTATAATTTAAAAATCCCTTTTCGGTAAATTTTCGTAATTTTGGGCTTATTTTAATAAAATTCAACTAACTACATTATGGAATACAGAATAGAAAAAGACACAATGGGCGAAGTAAAAGTTCCTGCAGACAAATATTGGGGAGCTCAAACCGAACGTTCAAGAAACAATTTTAAAATCGGAGCTCCCGCTTCAATGCCCATTGAAGTCGTAAGAGGATTTGCGTATCTGAAAAAAGCTGCCGCCTATGCTAACTGTGATTTGGGTGTTTTACCAGCTGAAAAAAGAGATTTGATTGCTCAGGTTTGTGATGAAATCCTAGACGGAAAATTAGATGACCAATTTCCGCTTGTGATCTGGCAAACTGGTTCAGGAACCCAATCAAACATGAATGTAAACGAAGTTGTAGCCAACAGAGCTCAAGTTCTTTCAGGACAAAAAATAGGAGAAGGAGAGCCTGTGCTTAAAGCGAATGATGATGTAAACAAATCACAATCTTCAAATGATACTTATCCAACAGGGATGCATATTGCTTGCTATAAAATGGTAGTAGAAACTACTATTCCTGGAGTTGAAAAATTAAGAAATACCCTTAAAGCAAAAGCCGAACAATTCAGAGATGTAGTAAAAATAGGACGTACTCACTTGATGGATGCTACGCCACTTACGTTAGGACAAGAAATTTCAGGTTATGCAGCTCAATTAGACTACGGGCTAAAAGCTCTTAAAAATACTTTAGCTCACCTTTCTGAGGTAGCTCTTGGAGGAACCGCTGTTGGAACAGGACTTAACACCCCGCAAGGTTATGACGTCAAAGTAGCAGAATATATCGCTAAATTCACAGGACATCCATTCGTAACTGCTCCTAATAAATTTGAAGCTTTAGCTGCTCACGACGCTATTGTTGAAACTCATGGAGCACTAAAACAATTGGCTGTTTCGCTTAACAAAATAGCAAACGACATCAGAATGTTAGCTTCGGGTCCTCGTTCGGGAATTGGCGAGATTTTTATCCCTGAAAACGAACCAGGTTCTTCTATTATGCCAGGGAAAGTAAACCCTACTCAATGTGAAGCTTTGACTATGGTTTGTGCTCAAGTAATGGGTAACGATGTAGCTATTTCAGTAGGTGGAACTCAAGGGCATTACGAACTTAATGTATTCAAACCACTTATGGCAGCTAACTTCCTACAATCTGCAAGATTATTGGGAGATGCTTGTGTTTCGTTTGACGAACATTGTGCCCAAGGAATCGAACCTAACCACAAACGCATTAAAGAATTGGTTGATAACTCGTTAATGCTAGTTACGGCTCTTAATACAAAAATAGGATACTATAAAGCAGCTGAAATCGCTCAAACAGCTCACAGAAATGGAACTACTCTTAAAGAAGAGGCTGTTCGTTTAGGTTATGTGACTGCTGAAGATTTTGACGCTTGGGTAAAACCAGAAGAAATGACAAGTAATTTGAAGTAATCCTCTTGTTATAAAAAAGCTTGTCTACAGACAAGCTTTTTTTATAATTTAAATGATTTTTTCGAGATCCTCAGCAATGCTCCTATCGTTTGACAATCTCGGAATTTTATTTTGACCTCCCAATTTTCCGACTGATTTCATATAATTTTGAAATCCTTGATAGGGAACTTTTGTGATAACTAAGTTTTTAAGAATATTCCCCGAAATTAAATCATCATAATAAGTGTTTTGCCTGCGCATCTCATTATCTAGCCTCAAAGCAAATTCTTTTAAGTCTTCAGGTTCATTTTCAAATTCTATAAACCATTCGTGATATGGCAATCCGTTTTTAGGGTTTACTTGGGGAGCAACCGTAAACTCATTTACCGAAATATTGGTTTCTTCTATTGCGTTTTGCAAAGCTTGTTCCACCTCTTTTCCTATTACATGCTCTCCGAAAGCGGAAATAAAATGCTTAATCCTTCCCGAAACAATTATTCTATATGGTTTTTTGGACACAAACTGAATTGTGTCTCCAAGATTATAACCCCAAAGACCTGCGTTAGTCGAAACAATCATTACATAATTTATTTCTAACTCTACTTCGCCAATAGTATATCGCTTTGGATTTTCTGAAAAAAACTCATCTACTTTTACAAACTCATAAAATACCCCATTGTCCAAAAGCAAGAGCATTCCTTTTTCTGTTTGTGAATCTTGGTAAGCAAAAAATCCTTCTGAAGCAGGAAAAAGCTCAATGCTATCCACTTTCCTTCCGATGAGGTTTTCAAATTTTGCTCGATAAGGTTCGTAATTAACCCCTCCGTAAATAAACAAGTTGAAATCTTTAAAAACCTCGCCTACTTCTTTTCCTGTTTTTTCATGTATTTTCTCAAAATACATCTGAACCCACGGAGGAATTCCTGATATGAGAGTCATTTTTTCGGTTAGTGTTTCGTCAATTATAGCATCGACTTTGGTTTCCCAATCTTCAATACAGTTAGTTTTATAGGATGGAAGTCGGTTTGTTTGGAGATAAGCTGGAACATAATGTGCTGCAATCCCAGAAAGTCGGCCGAATTTAATGCCATTTTTCTCTTCAAGTTTAGGGCTACCTTGCAAAAAAATCATTTTACCATTAATAAAATCGGTTTTCCCTGTCTCGTGAATATAATGTAAAATAGCGTTTCGGGTTGCATTGATATGAGAAGGCATCGATTCTTTGGACAGTGGAATATATTTTGCTCCCGAAGTTGTTCCTGAGGTTTTAGCAAAATATAGAGGCTTGCCTTTCCAAAGCACATCCCTTTCTCCATTTACAACTCTTTGGATATAATTTTTGATTTGCTCGTAATCTCGGATGGGAACCTCTCTTGCAAAATCTTCAAAAGAAGAAATCTTATCAAAATTGTGGTCCTTTCCAAAAGCTGTCTTTTGGGCGCTCTGTAATAGCTCTTTAAAAACTTTTCGTTGAGCTTCCACAGGGTTTTCAGACCATTTCTTAGTCTGATTTACAATTACTTTTGCAACTATTTTTGATAAAAAACTCTTTACAGACATTATTCTAATTCAATAAAAGTAGTGGGATCAACAGGAAATCCGTTTTTCCATAATTCAAAATGAAGGTGAGCTCCAGTACTTTGAGTACCTGAATTACCCGAAGTAGCAATCACCTCTGCTGTCCTAACAATGTCTCCTTGGTTTTTAGTAATCGATTCACAATGTTTATAGACTGACATTATTCCTTCTGAATGATTGACAATTACTACATTTCCGTTAGTTGGAGTCCAATCCGCAAAAATAATCGTTCCGTTAGCTACAGATTTTATAGGCGTCCCTACTGGGAGTGCAATATCCACCGCAAAATGGTTATCCTTTTTATTAAACCTATTGGTTATAGGACCTTTGGCTGGTGCAAATAACACTAAATTTACCCTTTGTTCTGCTTTCTCAAACAAGTTATATTTGTCTTCGGTCGCCACTTCGTTTCTCAATAACGAATCTGCTTGAGAAGGAATAAATTTTCCAATAGATATTTTATCTAATTCGACTCCAATAATAGAATCTTTACTTATTTTTTCTGGTTTAACTTCTCCCGTAAGAACCTTCCTTATAGCCTCCATATAGGCTTGGTTATATTGCAAAACTTGTTGAAGAGAGTCCGACTTAACGGTTAATTCCATTACTTGAGAATTCAATTTTGGCGAAGAATATCCTGGAATATACTCTCGAAGCGGAGTAAAGGCAATTACATAGGTTGTAAGGGTAAGCATTATAATAGATACAACAGTAATTAGGACAAAAACATTCATCAAATTAAGCCTTAAAGAAAACCTTTCTTCAAAAGTATCTTCATTAAGAAGCACTAACCTGTTTTTGTTAAATAGGTGTTTTTTTAACGATTTTTTCTTTTTCGGATTAGCCATTGACAAAACATATTTTGCAGCAACAAATATAAGGAAAAGACTTTATAGAGACTGAACTCTAAACCCTAAATAAATCATAATAGAACAGTAACTTAATTTAATCGGACTTTTCTTGATTCATCAGAAATTTTCCTTAGCTCATTGTTTTTTGGTTGAATCATAAAGAATGTCACAATAGTTTTGTCCTGTCAAATTAGATATAACTATAAAAATTAAAATTATGAAAAGAGAGTTAGTTTTTTTAAGAACCTTCGCTTTAGCAACAGTGACAGGAATGATATTCATCACCAGTTCTGCTTTTAAGGATTCATCAAACCAACGATTTAGTGAAATTGATGTGGAGAGAATCAATATCATTGAAAAAGACGGAACAATAAAAATGATTATTACCAATGTTGACCGTTTTCCGAACGGGAATACTATACTAAATAATCGCCCTACAAACGAAACCAGAAAAAAACGTTCAGGAATGTTGTTCTTCAACGAAGACGGGATTGAGTGTGGAGGGTTCATTTATGATGGAGAAAAGAAATCAGACAGACACAGCTCAGGGCTTTCTTTAACGTATGACCAATATGATGGAGATCAAGTGATGCAACTCCTGACAGAAGACTACTCAAAGGGAAATGAAAGATTTGTAGCCAGCAGTTTGGTTTTTAATGATAGAGCTCCCAAAGAAACACAATTAAAATCAATGGAAATTGCCAAAGAGCTAGAAGAGTTGAGAAAGACAAATCCAGAGATGGTCAAACAAAAATATAATCAATATATAGAACAAGGTTTAATTGGAGGTGCCCCAAGAGTAATGCTCGGAAAAACCAGGAGTGAAAATAACGGATTATTTTTATTTGATGACAAAGGTGCCCCAAGAGCAATGTTTTATGTCGATAAAGAAAACAACGCTAAACTCGATTTCTTTAACGAAAAAGGAGAAGTAATAGCTTCTTTCCCTGAACAGAAAAAATAAATTCATTTGTCAAAAATAGTCTTATAAGTTTTATAAGACTATTTTTGTAAGTACTCATAACCCGATTTAATGAACAGATTATTTTATACCCTATATCAGAACAAGTATTTCTTGCTGTTTATTTTGCTTTTTGCCTATGTGCAATCTATCTATTTCAGAATTGTAGTAAGAGGAAAGCTAGATGTGTATGTTTTTACTCCTGAAGCCGCTTTAGCTACTTTAATTTCGGTAAGTATTCTGTTTTTGACCATTCGTTTTTTTATCCGGCTTTGGCAAAAATCAGCCATTTTTACATTCAAAGAGATCCTAAAAATATTTAGTATATCAATTATTGTATATATACTGATAATGCATCTTAACGGATTGATACTTGCTGTTATCTTTGATACTTTTGAGAGGAACTTTAATCAAAGAACTTTCCTGCTCACTACTTTTACTAATTTTTTAAACGGGTTTATATACGGAAGTTTCTTTTTGGCTTATTATTATTATCAAAAAAACAAACAGAAACACCACAAAATAACGCTATATAATCAAGCTATTTCAGAAAGTAAAATCAATCAACTTAAAACACAGTTGAACCCTCATTTTTTGTTTAATAATCTCAACATTTTAGATCAGTTTATAGAAGAAGATAAAAATAAAGCTTCTGATTTTCTGAACGAATTTTCTGAAATTTACAGATATGTACTTCAAGCAACTGACAAAAAAATGGTTTCTATTGAAGAAGAATTGTCTTTTGCAAAAAGTTATTTTGGGCTGATACAACACAAATACGGGAAAGCATATCAATTAGAAGTTACCCAAAAACAAAAAACAGCGGGAAATATCGTTCCGCTTGGCTTACAACTGCTTTTAGAAAATGCTATTCAACACAATTTAGGAACAGAGAACAATCCTGTTTTTATCACGGTTGAGATTTCGGACAAATTGATAGTGTCAAACAATGTTCTCCCGAAAAGAAATTCGAAAATCACATCGGGAAGAGCCTTAAAAAACCTTAAAGAACAATATAATTTATTATCCAACCACACCATTGAAATTTATAATTCAACCCAAAAATTCTCTGTAATTTTACCCATAATTTAACAAGCAAATGATTAGAGTTGTTATTATAGAAGACGAAATTCCAGCGCGAAAAAAACTCAAACGGTTTCTGGAAAAAGTCAATAGTTCTACTGAAGTTATAGCCGAAATCGGAACCGTTTCTGAGGCAATTGAGTTTCTTAAAAAAGAGAATGCTATAGATTTAATTCTCTCAGACATAGAACTGCAAGACGGAAATGCTTTTGAAATCT
Organism: Flavobacterium suncheonense; assembly: GCA_040392465.1. Lineage (GTDB taxonomy): Bacteria > Bacteroidota > Bacteroidia > Flavobacteriales > Flavobacteriaceae > Flavobacterium > Flavobacterium suncheonense_A. Next base: position 65,875 of record JBEBWA010000006.1, on the reverse strand, counting down.
ATCAGGAAGTAATTGTTTTATGTCCTATAATTTTTACTACAGCTTATAATCAATTTTTGATGGATGCTTTTGAGAGTAACGGAATTGAATATTTATTAAAACCGTTTTCGCTGGAGAGATTTCAAAAAGCATGGAATAAGTTTTTGTTTTTCAAAAAATCAAGTACAAGGAATAATGATTTGCTTTTGAAGTTAAACCAAATTATCGTAAACCAAAATCAAGAGAAATCATATAAAAAACGCTTTTCGGCAAATTCTAACAAAGGGGTTTATTTTGTCGAAACTGCCGATATTTTGGTTTTTACAGCAGAAGAAGGTGTTGTTTTCGCTATTGACAAACAAAATAAAAAACATTTACTGACCTATTCTTCTCTAAAAGAAATTGAAGAGGTGATTGATCATACTCAATTTTTCAGAATAAACAGAAGTGAAGTTATAAATAAAAATCACATTGAACTAATCGAAAGATATTCTAAAAATGCACTTTCAGTCAAACTTACAGGACATGATAAACATCTTATTACAAGTCAAAGTAATACAAGTGCTTTCAGAAATTGGTTAGAACAATAAATATAATGTTAAAATAGAAGTAAAGAAGTTTTTATTTGTACCTTTGTTTGGTATTTAATATTACGTTTAGTTATGAATGCATTATCAATATTTTTAGGAGCTATTGGTCCTTGGCAAATCGGTCTTATTATCGTTGTTGTTTTACTTTTGTTTGGAGGGAAAAAAATCCCTGAACTAATGAGAGGATTAGGAAGTGGAATCAAAGAATTTAAAGACGCTGCCAAAGGAGAAGAAGAGGCCCCTAAAAACAGTAACAAAGACGAAGATTCAACTAAATAATTTTAGAATTTTCAGTTTAAAAATAGCAATGTAACTTATTTTAACATGAGTTACATTGCTGTTTTTGTTTCTGGGTAAATCTTTGTATCTTTGTTAGACTGGTTCTAAATAAAAAACAATGCTTTTAAGTCAGCTAAAAAAGGGAGAAAAAGCAGTTATCAAAAACTTCGATATTCAGCTTATACCGCTAAAATTTATAGAGTTAGGAGGCCTGCCTAATAGTACAGTAGAGCTTGTGCAAATAGCTCCGTTGGGATGTCCTTTTCACTTCATTATTAACGATACCAGAGTTGTTATCCGCAAAGAGATGGCACAACTAATCGAAGTAGAAAAACAATAATCCTATTTTTGAATGAGCAACCCAATTCATGTAGTTTTAGCAGGAAATCCAAATACAGGTAAAACCTCTTTATTTAACACCTTAACGGGTTTGCATCAAAAGACAGGTAACTACCCAGGAATTACAGTGGATAAAAAAGAAGGTGTCTTTCATTTAGAAAATGGAGAAAAAGTAAATGTAATTGATTTGCCTGGAACTTATAGTCTCAACCCTACTTCGATTGACGAAAGCGTTGCTACCCAATATCTTTTAGAAAACAATCCCGACCTTGTAATTGTTGTAGCTGAAGCTGAGAATCTAAAACGAAACCTTCTTTTGTATACCCAAATTAAAGATTTAGGTCTACGAACTGTGCTTGTCATCAATATGTCAGACCAAATTGAAAAAAAAGGGATATTCATCAATACCAACAAATTAGAAATAGAGTTGGGCACAAAAATAATGCTGACAAGTACCCGAAAAAATACTGGAATTTCCGAACTTAAAAATGCTATTTCGGAATATAAATCTCTTTCACAAAAAACAATTTATTTAGAAGATATTATTGGATACAAAAGCTGGCTGAGTGAGACTTATAAAGCAGGTTTTTTGGAAATAGAGGATAAAGAAAAGCAATCTAAAATCAAAAAAGAACAACATCAAGAAACAGTTAAGCGATATCAATTCATTAAATCAATTTTGCATGAGAGCTATTCGATTGACAAGTCTAAAGCTACTAATTTTGATTCAAAGCTAGATAGAATTTTTACGCATAAGGTTTGGGGATACCTGATTTTCTTTGCGATATTACTGTTGATGTTCCAAACCATTTTTGCTTGGGCTGAACCCTTTATGAATATTATTGACCAAGGGTTTGCGAAACTGGCTGAACTTACAGCAAATATTTTACCCGCAGGCAAACTTAACGATTTGATTTCTCAAGGAATTATTCCAGGGATTGGGGGAATTGTAATTTTCGTCCCACAAATAGCCTTTCTTTTTTCATTTATTGCTGTACTGGAAGAAACAGGATATATGTCCAGAGTTGTGTTTCTGATGGATAAAATAATGCGAAAATTTGGATTAAGCGGAAAAAGTGTAGTTCCTCTTATATCCGGAAATGCTTGTGCCATTCCAGCCATAATGGCTACTCGGAATATCGAAGACTGGAAAGAAAGATTGGTTACAATTTTAGTAACTCCTTTTACTGTATGTTCTGCTAGATTGCCTGTTTATATTATACTTATCGCTCTGGTGGTGCCTGAAAAAATGATTTTGGGATTTATCAATGCTCAGGCTATAGCACTTCTTGGAATGTATTTATTGGGAATTGTCTTTGCTCTGGTTGCTTCTATAATTTTGAATAAAATTATAAAAATGAAGAGTAAGTCGTATTTTGTCATCGAGATGCCTTCTTACAAAATACCGTTATTTAGAAATGTGTTTTATACTGTTGTCGAAAAAACCAAAGCTTTTGTATTTAATGCAGGTAAAATAATTCTGTCTGTATCTATAATCCTTTGGTTTTTAGCCTCTCATGGAGGAAAGGTTTTTGAAAATGCAGAAGAAATAATCACTTCCAAATACCAAAACACTGAGATTTCAGAAGAGGAACTCAATGCACAAATTGCATCATTCGAAATTGAAAATTCATATATTGGAATGATGGGAAAAGCCATCGAACCAGTTATCAAACCCTTAGGATATGACTGGAAAATTGGAATTGCTATTATTACTTCGTTTGCAGCCCGAGAAGTATTTGTCGGAACATTGGCCACCCTATATAGTGTCGAAGATCCAGAAGACCAAGGCACCATTAAATCCAGAATGCAGGATGCTACTTTTACTGACACAGGAAAAAAAGTATTTACCACCTCAACAGGGGTTTCACTATTACTTTTTTATGCTATTGCTCTGCAATGTGCTGCTACAGTAGCAATCGTAAGACGCGAAACCAATTCATGGAAATGGACAGTTATACAATTAGTGGGCATGGGAATACTAGCATATCTATTTGCATTGTTAGGGTCTGTTTTATTCAATTAACAACAGTGTACCATCTGATTGATTAAACAAAAAGAAATAATGATACAAGAAATAATATTATACACCCTACTGGCTTTGGCTGTTTTTTTTCTTTTGCGAAAATTTCTTTTTAAAAGAAAGAAGAAAAATTGTGGCTCAGATGACTGTGGATGCAATTAATATTTAATGAGTGGTTTAATCCGATTAAGAAATCAACAACACTGAAAAAAATGAAAAACTTAATTATAGCTTCGACCTCAACTGTTCATAACGGAACATATTTAGATTATCTTCTACCAACTCTACAAGAACATTTTAAAGATGTAAAGACGCTTTTATTTATCCCTTATGCTCGTCCAGGAGGAATTTCGCACGATGAATATACCGCAAAAGTAAAATCAGTGTTTGAGTCACTTCAAATCAATGTCAAAGGGCTACATGAATTCGACAACCCAAAAGAATCAATTCAAAACGCAGAAGCGATTTTTACGGGAGGAGGAAACACATTCTTGCTGGTGTATCAACTATACAAAAACGAAGTAATGTCTATTCTAACGGAAGTCTTAAGAAACGGAACTCCTTATCTAGGGACTAGTGCAGGAAGCAACATTACAGGACTGTCAATGCAAACCACCAATGATATGCCAATTATTTATCCTCCAAGTTTCAAGACTTTAGGAGCAATACCTTTTAATCTAAACCCACATTATCTTGATCCTGACTTAAGTTCTACTCATATGGGAGAAACCCGGGAAACTAGAATTAAAGAATTTCATGCCTTTAATACCGTCCCTGTTTTAGGACTTCGAGAAGGAAGCTGGCTGAAAGTAAAAGGGAGTAAAATTGTTTTGAAAGGAAATCTCACCGCCCGTTGGTTTACTCAGAATAATGAAGCCGTCGAACTCAATCCAGAAACAGACTTGGCAACATTTTTTATATAACAAAACAGGTTGTTGAAATTTCAACAACCTGTTTTATTATATCACCATCCTAATTTTTGGATGTTAAAATTTAAATCCAGCTGATAACTGAAAATTAGAGTTTTTAATATCTGCATCTCTTGCAACCTCTGTTAGACCTGCCATATACCTAGCTTGTACAAAAAAGTTATTAGTAATATCAAAAGCAAGTCCGCCCCCTACCGAAAAATCAAAAGAACGAGATTTGAAGGTCTCTTCTACATTGTCATCTGCCAAAAAAGCAAATTGAGGTCCTACTTCAAGGCTGAATCTGTCCGATATAAGATAAAACTTCACCATTACTGGGACAGTTAAATATTTGAAGTCTACATCATCAATATCTGCTTCGCCTGAATCTACTTTAGCCCCTTGAACAGAATACAAAAGCTCAGGCTGTAAAGTTAAATTGGGAAATAGGCGTATTTCTGCTAAAGCACCAAAATGATAACTACTGCGATTTTTAAAATCTATTTGCTCCACATCACCATTGAGGTTAGAAAAGTTTACTCCACCTTTTAAACCCAACCTTAAAAATTTTTCCTGTGCATCGGCTCCTATACTAAACAGCACTAATGCAATTAAAACAAGTTTTTTCATGAAATTTATTTTTATAGTTTACTATAAATTTATTTACAATTATCATTCCACAGGAAAAATCCATACAAACATCAGAAACACACTACAAATTCCTCATTTAATCAAAACTTATGTGTAAAATCTTTCACACTATCCTCTATTACTCTATCAAAAAAGTAACCAGGGGTTAAAAGTGATAGTGAATAAGTCCTACTGAACCTACTGATTAAAGGGTAGATTTAAAATAAATGAATAATTATGATAACAATATTAGCTATAACACTAAAAATAAGGGCATTGAGAATTGATTTATGATTTAGTTGTGCCAAAATAGTCGCATTAAACCACATGGCAGCACCTACGGCTATACAAAGCTGAACAAACTCAAACAGAGCAGGAAGTTCAATTAAAGCTAAAGTTGCGGCAATAGAACCTATACAACTCGAAGCAAGAATACCAAAAACTATAAACATATAATAGGAATCTTTTAATTGACCCAGAAGTTTATTATACAAATTCATAACTAATTGATTTAAAATTATTAGGCTAAATTATAGCTCTATAATCTGTCTTTTTATGACTGGAATCATACTATGGGTAATTCTTAATAGCCCAGCGTCTCTTGTGATATTTATGTTTTTTAATTTACCTTTGTTATGAATACATAATAGAATCTCATGAACAAAATCACAGAACTTTTCAAAATAAAATATCCAATTGTTCAAGGAGGAATGATTTGGAATTCGGGATATAAGCTCGCTAGTGCCGTTAGTAATGCAGGAGGATTAGGACTTATCGGAGCTGGTTCTATGTATCCTGAAGTTTTTAGAGAACATATTCAAAAATGTAAAAAAGCTACCGATAAACCTTTTGGGGTAAATGTTCCGATGTTATATCCAAACATCGAAGAAATAATGAATATTATTGTGGAAGAAGGAGTAAAAATAGTATTCACTTCTGCTGGGAATCCTAAAACTTGGACTTCATTTTTAAAAGAAAACGGAATCACTGTTGTTCATGTAGTAAGCAGTGTGAAATTTGCTCTAAAAGCCCAAGAAGCAGGAGTTGATGCGGTGGTTGCAGAAGGGTTTGAAGCAGGAGGCCACAACGGACGAGAAGAATCCACAACGTTTACCCTTATTCCTATGGTAAAACAAGAATTAGATATTCCTCTTATTGCTGCAGGAGGAATCGCAACCGGAAAAGGAATGTTGGCAGCCTTGATTCTAGGTGCAGATGGGGTACAGATGGGAAGCCGTTTTGCAGCTTCGATTGAGAGTTCTGCTCACCAAAACTTTAAAGATACTATCGTAAAGGTAAGAGATGGTGATACTTATGTGACCTTAAAAGAACTGGCACCAGTCCGCCTTATCAAAAACAAGTTTTTTAACGACCTTATGGAACTATATTCCAAATGTCCGACAGCAGATGAGTTAAAAGAATTATTAGGTAGAGCAAGAGCTAAAAAGGGAATGTTCGAAGGGGATTTAGACGAAGGTGAACTCGAGATAGGACAAGTAGCAGGACTTATTCACTCCATAAAATCTGTCCCAGAAATTTTTGATGAAATCATCGCCGAATTTCAACGAGAAAAAGAAAGAATAAAAAGTATAGAATTTTAGTTTCAAGATAAAAATAAGACGATTAAAAATGAAACATGTCAATCAACAAGAATGGGAAGAACTTTTAACTCAGGATAGCGATGCTATTATTTTAGATGTTAGAACCCCACAAGAACAAAATGAAGGAATTATTAAAAATGCTATCTGTATTGATATTTATAAAACTGAAGAATTTATTTCAGCTCTCGAAGGACTAGACAAATCCAAAAATTATTATGTGTATTGCAAAGCAGGAGGACGAAGCGCTCACGCATGCCAAATAATGGATCAAATGAGATTCGCTAAAACCTATAATCTATTAGGAGGAACCTCTCTCTGGACGGGAGAACTAGTTTAATAAAAAATCCCTTAGTTTCTGACCAAGGGATTTTTTATTAGTTTATTATATTTTTTTATTTTTCAGTAACATATCTTCGAAGAACTTCTTCCCAGTTTATTACATTGAAAAATGCATCTATATAATCAGGTCTTCTATTTTGATAATTCAAATAATAAGCATGTTCCCATACGTCAAGGCCTAATATAGGTGTACCTCCACATCCTACCTTTGGCATTAATGGGTTGTCTTGATTTGGAGTAGCGCAAATTTCAACTTTACCTCCTTGATGGACACAAAGCCAAGCCCATCCAGAGCCAAATTGAGTAGCTGCTGCTTTAGCAAATTGAGCCTTAAATTCTGAAAATGAACCAAAAGCGTTTTCAATAGCTACTTTCAATTCGCCTGTTGGTTCCCCTCCGCCGTTAGGTGACATTACAGTCCAAAAAAGATTGTGGTTATAATAACCTCCTCCATTGTTTCTTAAGGCTTTATTGTCCATATCTAAATTTATTAAGATATTTTCAATTGTTTTGCCTTCTAAATCAGTTCCAGAAATAGCAGCATTAAGATTAGTGGTATAGGCATTATGATGCTTGGTATGATGGATTTCCATAGTCTTTGCATCAATGTTTGGTTCTAAAGCATCATATGCATACGGTAATTTTGGTAATTCAAAAGCCATAGTTTTTATATTTATAGGATTAAAAATGTTTGATTACCAAAGGTAAAAAAATTACTTTAGATTGTCTCTAACACAAAGTTAAAAAACTTAATTTACAGCTTATTCCCTGATTAATTTATAATGACAACTGTCATATATCACTTGTGTCATATATCACTTGCGGAACAGTTTTTGCGTTATCAATATAAAAACTTTATCTTTACACATTAAAGACTATGATTATGGACGATAATTTCTCTCCAAGAGTAAAAGATGTCATTACCTTCAGTAAAGAAGAAGCCCTTCGTTTGGGACATGACTTTATCGGAACAGAACATTTTATACTTGGAATATTAAGAGATGGAAACGGAAAAGCGTTTGCCATTCTTCAGAATCTTGTGGTGGATATGGATTATCTTCGTAAAAAAGTAGAAGCTTTAAGTCCATATAACGAAAATTCTTTAGTAAATAATGACAAAAAGAATTTACACTTAACTCGTCAAGCAGACAGAGCATTAAAAATGTCATTGTTAGAAGCGAAAAGCTTTCGCAACTCCTCTATTAGCACTGGGCATTTGTTGCTATGTATTCTAAAAAACGAGAATGACCCTACAACTAAGCTTTTGAATAAACTCAAAATTGAATATGAAACAGTCAAAGAACTGTTTTTGAACCTCATGTCTGATGAAAAGGCGGATAATTTTATAGAGAATCTCCCAAGAAGTGAAACTTTCGGGAACGACTCTTCTAACGACGACTCTTCTAAAGAAGCAGGAGGATTTACTCCTGCCAGTAAATCAGTCAAAAAATCTAAAACTCCGGTTTTAGATAACTTCGGACGCGATCTTACCGAAATGGCTGAGGAGGGAAAACTGGATCCAGTTGTAGGAAGAGAAAAGGAAATCGAAAGAGTTTCTCAAATTTTAAGCCGAAGAAAGAAAAACAACCCGTTACTTATCGGAGAACCAGGAGTAGGTAAATCGGCTATTGCAGAAGGTTTAGCCTTGAGAATTATTCAGAAAAAAGTATCGAGGATTCTTTACGGAAAACGAGTGGTTACGCTGGATTTAGCCAGTTTAGTTGCAGGCACAAAATACAGAGGTCAATTCGAAGAACGAATGAAAGCTGTAATGAATGAGCTTGAAAAAAATGATGATATCATCCTTTTTATTGACGAAATTCACACCATTGTTGGTGCAGGGGGAGCTACTGGGTCGCTTGACGCTTCAAATATGTTTAAACCCGCTTTAGCAAGAGGGGAAATTCAATGTATTGGAGCCACAACTCTCGATGAATACAGACAGTATATTGAAAAGGACGGAGCGCTAGAAAGACGCTTTCAAAAAGTAATTGTGGAACCTACTTCAGTGGAAGAAACCATTACAATCCTCAACAATATCAAGGCAAAATACGAAGACCATCACAATGTAATTTATACTCCAGAGGCTATTGAGGCGTGCGTAACGCTTACTAATCGTTATATGTCTGAGCGTTTTTTACCAGACAAGGCGATTGATGCTTTAGACGAAGTAGGTTCGAGGGTACATATAACCAATATTGATGTTCCTAAACAGATTTTAGATTTGGAACGTCAGTTAGAAGAGGTACGAGAACTCAAGAATTCGGTTGTAAAACGTCAGAAATATGAAGAAGCAGCCAAGTTGCGAGATGATGAAAAACGCATTGAAAAAGAATTGTCCATAGCCCAAGAACAATGGGAAGAAGACTCTAAAACAAACCGCATTCAGGTCACAGAAGACAACGTTGCTGATGTCGTTTCGATGATGACAGGAATCCCCGTAAATAGAATTGCACAAACTGAAAGCAATAAGCTGACTAAACTTCCTGAACTAATCAGAGGCAAAGTTATCGGACAAGACGAAGCAGTAAACAAAATAGCTAAATCTATTCAGCGAAACAGAGCAGGACTAAAAGATCCGAACAGACCGATCGGATCATTTATATTCCTCGGACAAACAGGAGTAGGAAAGACACAATTAGCCAAAGTGATTGCTCGCGAATTGTTTGATTCTGAAGATGCACTTATCCGGATTGACATGAGTGAATATATGGAGAAATTCGCCATCTCAAGATTGGTGGGAGCTCCTCCAGGATATGTCGGATACGAAGAAGGAGGGCAACTTACCGAAAAAGTTAGAAGAAAGCCATATTCAGTTGTGCTCTTAGACGAAATCGAAAAAGCACATCCCGATGTTTTCAATATGATGTTACAAGTGCTCGATGACGGATTTTTGACTGATAGTCTAGGACGAAAAATAGATTTTCGAAATACCATTATCATTATGACCTCGAATATCGGAGCAAGACAACTCAAAGACTTTGGACAAGGAGTAGGATTTGGAACATCTGCCAAATTGTCACAAGCAGAAGAATACTCCAAAGGAGTTATTGAAAATGCACTTAAAAAAGCTTTCGCCCCAGAATTTCTGAATCGTATAGATGATGTAGTCGTGTTCAATGCTTTAGAAAAAGAGCACATTGACCAGATTATCAATATTGAACTTGAAAAACTATATAAGAGAGTTGCGGATTTGGGTTATACCTTAAAATTAACTGAAAAAGCAATAAACTTTATAGCAGACAAAGGGTATGATAAGCAATTCGGAGCCAGACCTCTGAAACGGGCTATACAAAAATATGTTGAAGATGCTTTAGCTGAAGAAATCATTAGCTCTAAAATCGCATCAGGAGACGAAATTTTTATGGATTTAGTAGACGGAGCAGAAGAACTCACCGTTACTATAAACAAAACCGAAAATACGGCTAGTTGATTAAAGATTTTTTATAAAAAACCACAAGCTAACTATTTAGTTTGTGGTTTTTTTGTTTATTAAGGACAATATCTTCAAAGTTGTGTAGTTTTGTATTCTAAATTAAGTTTTCACAAACGATATTTATGAGAATATATTTTTCGATATTTTTTATTTTATCCTTCGGAGTTAATGCTCTTTCCCAAACCAATCAATCTTGGGGAGGCTATTTTTCGTACAATCACATTGTGGGATTAGCAGAATCTGATAGCAGGATTATAGCAGGAACAGAAAATGCCCTTTTTTCTAAACATTTGGCCACAAACGAAATAGCGACATTTAACTCTATTGACGGATTAAAAAGCGAGCAAATAACAGCTATTTACCACAGCAACCAACACAATCTAACCCTCATCGGGAACATAAATGGGTTGTTGATTATTATCAATCAAAACAACAGAAATATTATAAACAAGGTAGATATTATAAATGATTTGCCTGTAGCCCAAAACATCAAAAAAATAAATCATTTTACAGAGTATAACGGAAAAGCCTATATTTCAACCGATTACGGAATTTCTGTTTTTGATTTGACTACACTAGAGTTTGGAGACACCTATTTCATAAGTCCTTCAGGAGGTGAAACCAAAGTTTTACAAACAACTATTTACAATAACGAAATTTATGCCGTTACTCCACCTTACGGAATTAGACGGGCAAGTTTATCAAATCCTTTTCTTATAAATTATAATTCTTGGGATACCTTTCACAATGCTGATTGGGGAGGAATTGTCACTATTGGAGAGCGTTTAGTTTCTTTTGCAGGAGGAGGAATGGTTTATCGACATCTAAATGGCGGAGGTTTATCTCAAGTCCTTTCTGCTGGGGAACAAATTCTTAATATAAAATCTGTAAACGGATACTTAACCGTTACGACTGCTTCAAGAGTTTTTGTGCTGAATGAACAACTAGCTGTTGTAGCTCAAATTGGGCAAACTTTAGGAGAACCTCTAGAATACACTTCCGCTTCGGTTATTTACAATACGATTTATATTGGAACAAAAACCAAAGGATTATATGCAATAGACCTTAACAATCAGAGTAATTATTTAAATCACATTCCAGCGGGTCCTATCCGAAACAAAGTATATTCTATTAAATCAACTCCAGAAAATTTATGGTGCGTTTTTGGAGATAATTCGCTTACTTATAATCCCTACTTCCCGACTTTAGGAAGATATGGAATTTCAAAACTTTCTCCCGATGGTTGGATTCACATTCCTTACGAAGATGTTCTGGGTGCTACAAATCTCTCCAAGATTATTACAGCTCCAACCAATGAAAATATTGTTTATATAGGATCTAATTATTCAGGTATTCTAAAATTAGAGAATGATATCCCTACCACAGTGTTTAATTCAAATAACACAGGACAAAATGGACTGGAAGGGTTTTCTGGTGGCACCTCTTCGGATGTAAGAATACATAATATGGTTTTTGACCGGAACAATAATCTTTGGGTTACAAATTCTGGAATTATAGGAAAATTAAAAACGATGAGAGTAAATGGCTCGTGGAGTTCTTATACAATTAATTCCGCTCCAACAAGCTATGGAGATTTGGTAATTGACAAAAACGGAACTAAATGGGTGGGAACACATGATCAGGGGGTTGTGGGTTTTAATGAAAGTTATAATAACCGAACAATAATTATAGACAACTCTTATGATAATGGGATACCTCATAATCGAGCTCATACTTTAGCCATAGATAAAAATAACCGCCTTTGGATAGGGACATTGATGGGATTAAGAATTTTACCTAGTATAGATAGGTTTTTGACAGAAGACCAACCTAATGTGAATCCGATTATCATTATAGATGATGGCCTCGCCCAAGAACTTCTTTATAGACAGGCAGTAAGAAAAATAAAAATAGACGGAGCAGACAGAAAGTGGATTGGAACACTTGGTTCAGGAGTGTTTTTGGTTTCTTCAAACGGACAAGAAACCATCCATCACTTTACCAAAGACAATTCTCCTTTGCCGAGCAATAATATCTTAGATATTGATATAAATCCTCAAACAGGAGAGGTTTTTTTTGCAACCGACAAAGGAATGGTTTCATACAAAGGGAGTTCGACTGCTCCATCAGACAATCTAAAAGAGGTTTATGTTTATCCAAATCCTGTTCGCCCTGAATATGGAGGCACCGTCAAAATCGCGGGACTTACTGATGCGGCAAACGTAAAAATAACAGACATTGAAGGGAATTTAGTCTATGAGGTCAAAAGCCAAGGAGGAACAGTTGAGTGGGATACCACCGCTTTCGGAAATTACAAAGTAGCATCAGGAGTGTATATGGTTTTTGTAACTGCAAAAGACGCAACCGAAACAACAGTTAAAAAAGTAATGATTATTCGCTAGAAAATGCTTGTCAAAACAAAAGCAATTGTAATTAGTTCTATTAAATATCAAGAAAAATCATTGATTGTCAAGTGCCTCACTTTGTCTGATGGATTGAAATCTTATTTTGTAAAAGATGCTTTTTCAAATTCCAAAAAAGCACCCAAAAAATCAGCTTACTTTCAACCATTGACTATTTTAGAGATTGAAGCAAATCACAAAAACAGAAATACGCTAGAATATTTTTCGAATATAAAACCTGCCTTATATCAATCAATCCCTAACAACATCGTCAAGAGTTCATTAGTTTTATTTCTAGCAGAAGTTTTTCATTCTTCTATAAAAGAGGAAGGTAAAAACGAAGATTTGTTCTTGTTTTTAGAGGCTGCTCTTTTGTGGTTGGATGAAAACGAAATCACTACTAACTTTCACCTGATTGTCTTACTTGAACTCACAAAATTTTTAGGATTTTACCCTCATGCTTCCAACAAAAACTTCTTTGAACTAACCGAAGGAATTTTTGTGGATTTTCAATCCAAAACATGCTTAAGTGAAGGAGAATCTAGGCTTTTAAAAACTCTATTAAATCAAAAAATAGATTCGTTTGAGAATCCTTTTTTAACCTCCGAAAGAAGAACTCTTTTAGAGGTTATTCTAAAATATTATTCACTTCATATTGAGCATTTCAAACGTCCAAAATCTCTCGAAGTTTTTAAAGAGGTCTTTAGTCTTGTTTAACAAACTATACTTTTATTGGGTTAAATAACTCCTTTTGGCAGTTCCTTTTAACAGCAAGATTAAATAAAATATAGAACCAAATTATTACAACAAATATTATTTAGAATGAATAAAAATTGCGTTTTCTTTATTTGTTGTAACAAGTTAATTTTTGTCAAATCAGAAAATGCCACGTATCTTTGTGCACATTAGAATTTTCAGATTATGCAATCTACTCAAATTGACTTTATTCCGATTCTTATGCAGCTAGGATTAGCTGCAGGATTTGTTGGAGCAACAATTTTTATATCTAGCCTTTTAGGGCCAAAAAGATCTTCTGCGAACAAAGATAAAAACTTTGAAAGTGGAATTGAATCTATCGGTAATGCTAGAACGCCTTTTAGTGTGAAATATTTCTTAGTTGCCATTCTTTTCGTTTTGTTTGATATTGAAGTGATTTTTATGTATCCTTGGGCCGTGAATTTCAAAGAAATGGGTACAGACGGATTATGGAAAATGGGAATATTTCTGTTTATTGTTGTGGTTGGGTTGCTCTACGAAATGAGAAGAAGAGCACTGGATTGGGAAGATTAGTTTTAATTGTTAAAACATTTAAAAAGTGAGTAATTCATCAGAAATAAAAAAAGTTGATGCTCCTCAAGGAATTGAAGGACCTGGTTTTTTTGCAGCAAAATTAAGCGATGTCGTAGGGCTTGCTCGCGCTAATTCGCTTTGGCCTTTGCCTTTTGCAACTTCTTGTTGTGGAATCGAGTATATGGCAACCATGGGTGCTACTTATGACTTAGGTCGATTCGGAGCAGAGCGTATGAGCTTTTCGCCTCGTCAAGCGGATATGCTAATGGTAATGGGAACTATTTCTAAAAAAATCGCTCCTGTTCTTCGTCAAGTATATGAGCAAATGGCCGAACCAAGATGGGTTATTGCAGTTGGAGCCTGTGCTTCTTCAGGAGGTATTTTTGATACGTATTCTGTTTTGCAAGGAATCGATAAAGTTATTCCGGTTGATGTTTACGTTCCGGGATGCCCACCAAGACCAGAGCAAATTCTTGACGGAATATTAAAACTTCAAGAAATCGTGAAAAACGAAAGTGTTACAAGACGTAGCTCCGAAGAATATCAAAAATTATTAGAATCTTACAAGATTGAGTAATGGCATTAACAGCTGAAAAAATAGTAGAAAGATTAGAGTCGCAATTCGAAGGAAGTGTAGTAAATTTCAGATACGAAATGGACGGAATCCTTTCATTTGATGTGGCTTCTTCTAAAAATCACGAAGTAATGAAGTTTTTAAAAGAAGACTCTGAACTTCGTTTTAACTTTTTGACCGATGTATGCGGAGTTCACTATCCAGATTTTCCCGAAGGAGAAAAATTTGCGGTAGTATATCATATGCACAATTGGATTGATAACGTAAGAATCCGATTCAAATGCTTTTTAAACGGAACAAATCCAGAAATTGATTCAGTAGTAGATTTGTTTGTAGGAGCCAACTGGCAAGAAAGAGAAACCTATGATTTTTACGGAATCAAATTTAAAGGTCATCCACAGCTAAAGCGCATCCTTAATATGGACGAAATGGCTGTTTTCCCGTTGAGAAAAGAATTCCCAATGGAGGATATGAACAGAACCGATAAAGACGATCGTTTCTTCGGAAGAACCCAAAATAATAAATAAACTAATCTTCCCCCAAAGGGAATATAAGGATGATAATGAGCAATAAAGTCGAAACATCTGAAGATTTACTGGTACATCCAGAGATTCGCTATAGCGAAAAAATCAAAAAATTCCATCGTGAAGAAGGAGATGACAGGGAGTTTTCTGTACTTAATTTAGGACCTTCGCATCCTGCTACACACGGAATTTTCCAGAATGTCCTCTTAATGGACGGAGAACGCATCATCGAAGGAGAGTCTACCGTAGGTTACATTCACCGTGCTTTTGAAAAAATTGCAGAAAATAGACCTTTCTATCAAATTAATACCCTTACAGACCGTTTGAACTATTGTTCTTCACCTATCAACAATATGGGGTGGTGGATGACAGTTGAAAAAACGCTCGGAATTGAAATTCCCAAACGAGTACAGTATATGCGTGTGATTGTAATGGAGCTTGCTCGTATTGCCGATCACATTATTTGTAATTCAGTTTTAGGGGTAGATACAGGAGCGCTTACAGGATTTTTATACGTATTTCAATACAGAGAAAAAATATACGAAATATACGAAGAAATCTGCGGAGCACGTCTTACAACCAATATGGGGCGTATCGGAGGATTCGAAAGAGATTGGAGTGATACAGCTTGGAAGAAATTAGACGAATTCCTGGACGAATTCCCTAAAGCTTGGGCTGAATTTGAGGGAATGCTCTCTCGAAACAGAATCTTTATGGATAGAACTGTTGGAGCAGGACCAATTGGAGCTGTTCGAGCTATGGAGTACGGATTTACCGGACCCAACTTAAGGGCTGCTGGAATTGATTATGACGTTAGAAAAGCAACACCTTATTCGTCTTACGAAGATTTTGACTTTGAAATACCTGTTGGGCAAACAGGGGACTGTTATGATAGATTCTGTGTTAGAAACAAAGAAGTCTGGGAAAGTTTGAGTATCATTCGTCAAGCCTTAGAAAAAATGCCAACAGAAGGTGGTTTTCACGCAGATGTTCCCGAATATTATTTACCTCCAAAAGAAGATGTTTACAACAACATGGAGGCACTTATCTACCATTTCAAAATCGTAATGGGAGAAGTTCCAGTACCTATCGGAGAAGTTTATCACGCTGTTGAAGGAGGAAACGGAGAGCTTGGTTTCTATTTAATTACAGACGGAAGCCGTACACCATACAGATTGCATTTCAGAAGACCTTGCTTTATCTATTATCAGGCTTATGCCGAAATTATAAAAGGTTCGTTATTTTCTGATGCTCTCATCACCATGGCAAGTATGAATATTATTGCGGGAGAATTAGACGCTTAATTTAATAATTTTATTACATAATGAAGCAATTTTCTTATTTATTGGTTATTATTTTTTTATGTTTAAGCTGTCAAAATGATGATGAATATATAAACATAGAGCAGTATAATTCATCCATTTTAGATAAATCCAAAAAATATTTTGAATCCAAAAAAACTACATTTAAAGTTGCTAAATCTAATGATAATATTTCTGATAATGTTTCTTGGGAAGACCCCGATTTCATTTCTGAAAACGCCACGTTTCACGATGTGAATAATTTTACAGTTGCTTTTCCTATTCGCAATCAGAATTCAATAGTAATAGAAAGGTTGCTTATGAAGTCCATTAATGGAGAAATTAAAGGGAGAGTAATTTCGTTTTTATTTGACAAAAAGGATATTAAAGCAAATAAATCTGATATTGAGAAATTTCGCACACACGATATACTTAAAAATTATGAAGTTAGTATATTTGTGTTGGATTTGGAAACATTTGAAGAATCAGATAATATAGATTTCGATTCTTCAAATTTTTCTATATATAGTGCGAGTGGGTCGAGTTATTGCTCTGTTTGTCATAATAATTGGAATTGGATAGAGCCTGTAGAAATAGTAGGAGGATATGACCCTTGGATTGACCCTTTTCCAATTGGTGATTATCCGACCTACCCTATAGGAGGGTGGAATCCAGGAAACAATAATAACAATAATAATTTAGGAAATTATATAGACCCTAGTTTTCAAAATAATGATTGTCTTTGGAGTGTTTACCAACAAATGGGAACCACTTCAACATTTAATAATTATTTAAAAAACTTTGATTCTCAATTTTCATCTGCTGATATTACTTGGTCAGCAAGCTCCAATTTAGCCAGTAATGTTAATGCTCATGTTACAGAGCCATTCAACTCTAATCAGATGACTATAATGTTTAATCTTAATAACCTTAACAGACCTTCTCTGGATGTTGCTAGAACTATGATGCACGAATTAATTCATGCTGAAATTTATAGAAAAATGTTAAGTTGTTCTGAACTTCCTTATGTGAATTTTAATAATTATTCTACTGAACAATGGAGAAACTTCATTAATAATTTACAAGGAAATTTCCCTGGTATTTTTGATTATTATGTGAGATATCAATATAATAGCTCAACACCGACAGATTGGCAACATCAAATGATGGCTCAACATTATAGAGATATTATTAAAGATGCTTTAAGGGAATATGATAATAATTCTTCTTCGGAAGACGTTTATGATGCTTTGTCGTGGGAAGGATTAGGTGACACTTGGGTTTGGAATAATCTTTCTTCACAACAAAAAAACAATATAAACCAAACATTAGCTAATTTTAGAGCTAATAATTCAAATTGTCAATAATTATGATTTCAAAAAAACATTTTACTTTAATATTATTTTTAGCTATTTTTCCTTTTTGGCATATGAATATTTTTAGCCAAAATGTTAAAAAGAGTGGAAACGATGTTATTGTAATAGTAGAATCAGATGATAAAAGAGTGAAAGTTATTTGTGAAAAAGGAGAAGTAAAAGAGTTTAGGTTTTTTTCGAATGGCTATGAAAATCCAAGAGTAAGAGATAGTATAACACAGGTATTAAAAGACCGTGAGAAAAATCCAAAGTCAATAGAATATATAAAAGACAACAAACCTCTTTTGATAGGTCTTTCCCCTTTAGATTCTTCTGATGCCGGGTTTGCTTATCATTACAGAGTTGTTAAAAAAATGGAATCATTGAAGATAATACAAAAAAGTAATATCATAAAGACAGATGAATATTTGCAAAAAAACAGAGATATAAAATACATTCTATATAAAAACAAAAAGGAAGATATTTTATATCAGGTAATGACAATGCATTTGCTGGTAGATTAGATGAATTTTTGTAATTCAAAAAAAGAAAATGGAAATCACAACAATAAAACAAGAAATAAACATAAGTGAATCGTTAATGGAACGCATTAACGAATTGCTTTCACATTATCCGTCTGATAAAAAGAAATCGGCTTTACTGCCTGTTCTTCACGCAGTTCAGGACGCACACGACCATTGGTTGAGTGTAGAATTGATGGATAAAGTGGCTGAAATATTAGAAATTCAACCTATTGAGGTATACGAAGTGGCAACGTTTTACACGATGTACACTTTAAAACCAAGAGGAAAATATCCGTTGGAATTTTGTAGAACGTCGTGTTGTATGCTTCGTGGAGCAGAAGATATGATGGATTACACGTGTCAAAAATTAGGTGTAAAAGAAAACCAAGTAACTGCAGACGGAATGTTTTCAGTTCATGGAGTAGAGTGTCTAGGTGCTTGTGGATATGCTCCAATGCTGCAATTAGGAGATTTCAACCACGAACATCTGACTAAAGAAAAAATTGATCAGTTGATTGAAGACTGCAGAGCAGGAAAAATCAATTTAGTATAATTGCGGAGTTATGGGAAGAAAGATATTACTTGAAAAAACAGGAATTGAAGGAATTCGTTCGTACGAGGTTTATCGTAAAAACGGAGGTTATGCTTCTGTAGAAAAAGCTCTGAAAATGACTCCGGACGAAATCGTTGAAGAGGTTAAAAAATCCGGAATGAGAGGTCGTGGTGGAGCTGGGTTCCCAATGGGAATGAAATGGAGCTTTATCGACAAAAAATCTGGAAAACCACGTCACTTGGTGTGTAATGCCGATGAATCTGAGCCGGGAACCTTCAAAGACCGTTATTTAATGGAGCACATTCCTCACTTGCTTATCGAGGGAATGATTGCTTCGAGTTATGCATTAGAAGCTAATCTGTCATATATCTACATTCGTGGAGAATATATGTGGATTTTCAAAATATTAGAAAAAGCCATCAAAGAAGCCTATGCAGCTGGATGGTTAGGTAAAAACATTCAAGGTTCAGGTTACAACTTAGATTTGTATGTTCACTGCGGAGCAGGAGCTTACATTTGTGGAGAAGAAACCGCTCTTATCGAATCACTTGAAGGAAAACGTGGAAATCCGAGAATGAAACCACCTTTCCCTGCTGTTAGCGGACTTTGGGCTGAACCTACGGTAGTTAACAACGTAGAGTCTATCTCAAATGTACCTTGGATCATCTTGAATTCAGGTGATGAATACGCTAAAATCGGAATCGGACGTTCGACTGGAACTAAATTGATTTCCGCCTCAGGGCACTGTAAAAATCCGGGAGTTTACGAAATCGAACTAGGTCTTTCGGTAGATGAATTTATGAATTCTGATGAATATTTAGGTGGTATGATAGATAGTCGTCCACTTAAAGCACTGATTCCAGGAGGTTCATCAGTGCCAATTTTACCAGAACATTTAATCTTCAAAACCGCAAATGGTGAAGATCGTTTGATGACCTACGAATCACTCTCTGACGGAGGATTCGCAACAGGTTCGATGCTAGGTTCAGGAGGATTTATTGTTTACAATGATACGGCTTGTATCGTAAGAAACACGTGGAATTTCTCTCGTTTCTACCACCACGAAAGTTGTGGACAATGTTCGCCTTGTCGCGAAGGAACAGGTTGGATGGAAAAAGTATTACATCGTATCGAAACCGGACACGGAACCGAAGCGGATATCGAACTACTTTGGAGCATTCAATCAAAAATCGAAGGAAACACGATTTGCCCATTAGGAGATGCTGCTGCTTGGCCAGTTGCTGCAGCTATCAGACATTTTAGAGAGGAATTTGAATACCATATTCGTTTCCCAGAAAAAATTAAAAACAGAGACCATTTTGTAAATGAGCCAATGTCGAAAGTGAGGCATTTGATTCAAGGACAAATGGTATAATCGAAAATAGAACAAAGAAAATAGAGAAAAGATTTTATCTTTTTTAAATCTTTCAATTCAATAAGATGAAAGTAACAATAGACGGACAAACAATAGAAGTAGAACCAGGAACAACCATCCTGCAAGCTGCTCGTATGATGGGAGGAGAATCAGTGCCTCCTGCAATGTGCTACTATTCTAAACTAGAAAATACGGGAGGTAATTGTCGTGCTTGTTTGGTAGAAGTATCAAAAGGGAGTGATGCAGACCCACGTCCGATGCCAAAAGTGATGCCTTCATGCAAAACAAATGTAATGGACGGGATGGAAGTAAAAGTATTGACTTCTGAAAAAGCATTAGACGCTCGAAAAGCCGTAACCGAATTTTTGCTAATCAACCACCCCCTTGACTGTCCGGTTTGTGACCAAGCAGGAGAATGTGATTTGCAAAATCTTGCCTTCCAACACGGTCGAGAGGTTACCCGTTTTAAAGAAGAAAAAAGAACATTTGAGCCAGAAGATATCGGGGATAAAATTCAACTTCACATGAACCGTTGTATTTTGTGTTACCGTTGTGTAAAAACAGCAGACCAAATTACAGACGGACGTGTACATGGAGTTCTAAATCGCGGTGATCACGCTCAAATTTCGACTTATATTTCTCAAGCTATCGATAACGAATTCTCTGGAAACGTAATCGATGTATGCCCAGTGGGAGCTTTGACCGATAAAACATTCCGATTTAAATCGAGAGTTTGGTTCAACAAACCTTTTAATGCACACAGAAACTGTGATAAATGTTGTGGTAAAACTACCCTTTGGATGTTCGGAAACGAAATTCAAAGAGTTACGGCCCGAAAAGACGAATACCACGAAGTAGAAGAGTTTATCTGTAACGAATGCCGTTTTGACCACAAAGATGTGAACGATTGGACGATTGAAGGGCCTCGTAAATTCGAAAAATGGAGTGTAATTAACCAAAATAATTATACTCGTAGCAATATGAAAGCTGTGGTTATCAATACTGAAAAACAAATTTTGCAAGGTCGTGAAGAAGACCGCAAAAAAATCAGTATGGTGGGAGTTCCTTTCAAAGAAGAAAATAAAAAATAACTGGAGAGATGACCGAAACATTTATTTTAGATAAAACAATAGTTATTTTAGTAGTGTTTGCCATTACTATGCTTATGGCTATGTATGCTACTCTTGCAGAACGTAAAATTGCTGCTTGGATTCAAGATCGTGTAGGGCCAAACCGCGCTGGAAAAGGAGGTATTCTACAGCCTTTAGCTGACGGGTTAAAACTATTCTCAAAAGAAGAATTCATCCCAAATACACCTAATAAATTCTTATTTATTTTAGGTCCTGCCATTTCGATGACTATTGCTCTAACCACAAGTGCTGTAATTCCGTGGGGAGATAAACTGGTTATCGGAGGTAGAGAAGTTTTGCTTCAGGCAGCTGATTTGGATGTAGCATTACTTTTTGTTTTTGCTATACTGTCTATCGCAGTTTACGGAATCATCATCGGAGGATGGGCTTCTAACAACAAATATTCGCTTATGGGAGCGATGAGAGCAGGTTCTCAAATGATTTCGTATGAGCTAGCAATGGGGCTTTCTATCATTTCAATTATAATGATGACAGGAAGCTTAAGCCTTAAAGAAATCGCTGTTCAACAACCCGGAATGCATTGGAATGTATTTTATCAACCATTAGCTTTTATAATTTTCTTGATTTGTGCTTTTGCCGAAACCAACCGTGCACCATTTGATATGTCAGAAGGTGAGCACGAACTAGTTGGAGGATACAACCTTGAATACTCATCAATGAAGATGGGATTCTATCTGTTTGCTGAATATGCAGCAATGTTCGTGTCGTCTGCAATACTAGCTGTAATGTTCTTCGGAGCTTACAATTATCCAGGAATGGAGTGGGCAATCCAGAATTGGGGAGTAAATACAGCTAATCTAATCGGAGTGGGTGCGATGTTCTTAAAGATATTCTTCTTTATATTCCTGTTTATGTGGGTACGTTGGACAATCCCGAGATTCCGTTATGACCAAATTATGGATTTAGGTTGGAAAGCACTTATTCCGCTTTCGATTCTGAATATCATTTTGACGGCTATTGTAATGGTTGTTTTTTAGATAGGAGAATAGAGAAAAGAACAAAGAAGAAAGAGTAAAGACCTTTTTCGGAAAAGTGTTGTAAAGAATGAAAAGCTCGCGTGAGGGATTGAAGTGAAAATCCTTTTGTGTAACAAAAGATTGTAACAAAAAGCCCGACCCGAAGGGACACGCACAAAATAAGAAACAAGAACATAAAAACGACTTTGCAAATTTTCGACTTTGCAAAAAAATAAAAAATTATGTCAATAGAAAATATTTCGTTATCGGGTAAAAAAGTACAGGTTTCGAACAACAAAATGACCTTTGTTGAGAAGCTCTACTTGGTAAACATCGTCAAAGGAATGATGGTAACCATAAAGCATATGTTTATGCGTCCAGCTACCATTAAATATCCTGAGCAAAAAAGAACATTCAGCCCTGTTTATAGAGGTCGCCATATGCTCATGCGTGATGACCAAGGTCGTGAGCGTTGTACCGCTTGCGGACTTTGTGCTCTTTCGTGTCCTGCAGAAGCTATCACGATGAAAGCGGCTGAAAGAAAACCGGAAGAGAAACACTTGTACAGAGAAGAAAAATATGCGGAAATCTACGAAATCAATATGCTTCGTTGTATTTTCTGTGGTTTGTGTGAAGAGGCTTGCCCGAAAGAAGCTATTTATCTTACCAAATCAAAAGCACTTGTTTTCTCTGATTACGATAGAACAGATTTTATCTACGGAAAAGACAGATTAGTGATGCCTTTAGAACAAGCCATCAAAAACACTCAAGCTCTAAACTAATTATGCTGACAACTCTATTTTACATTTTATCGGCTATCACTCTTGGGAGTGCACTCTTGACGATTTTGAGCCGAAACCCTATTCACAGTGCCATTTGGTTGGTGGTTTGTTTCTTTTCGATTGCTGGACATTACGCGATGTTTAACGCACAATTTTTAGCTATGGTTCACCTTATTGTGTATTCAGGAGCTATTATGATTTTGATGTTATTCACCGTGATGATGATGAATTTTAACGAAGAGCATAAAATCAAAAAGAAAAACATTGTGGTTCTGGCTGCGGTAATTTCGCTGTGTTTAATTGCCTATGTGGTGCTTGCATCCTTACTTAAAGCGCAACCCGTGATTGAAGAATACTACGTTTCTGGAGAAGATTACCAATCGATTAAAGTATTAGGAAAAGTTTTATTAGAAGATTATGTGGTTCCGTTTGAAATGGCTGCCGTATTGTTGCTTGTTTCGATGATTGGAGCAGTATTATTGTCTAAAAAAGATAAAAAAGAAAAGAAAATTACATCGTAATGTTACAAAATATTTTACAGGAAATCGGAATCCAAAACTACATCATCTTATCAGGATTATTGTTTTGTATAGGAGTGTTTGGAGTTTTGTACAGACGAAATGCAATCGTAGTGTTTATGTCTATTGAGATTATGCTTAATGCAGTAAACTTGCTACTCGTAGCTTTTTCGAGTTATCATCAAGATCCAGCTGGTCAGGTTTTCGTATTCTTTACGATGACCGTAGCTGCGGCAGAAGTAGCTATCGGACTTGCGATTTTGGTAGCGATTTATCGAAATATCAAATCAATTGACATCGACCAATTAAGAAACTTAAAAGGATAAGCAAAAAATGGATTCAACTTTAGTACTCATACTATTACTTTCGCCTTTTATCGGGTTTTTGTTTAATACGTTCTTCGGAAAAAGTTTAAGCAAAAACTTATCAGGAACTATCGGAACCATCGCAGTCGGAATCTCGTTTGTTGTTTCGGTTATTCTTTTTAATAAAGTAGCGCAATCAGGAGAAGGAATTACCGTTCACTTTTTTGATTGGTTAGAACTTTTCAATTTCAAAGTAGGTTTTAGCTTTTTGCTTGACCAACTTTCATTGCTTTGGTTGCTTTTCGTAACCGGAATCGGAACCCTTATCCATCTCTACTCTATCAGCTATATTCACGATGATGAGAATCTGCACAAATTCTTTTCGTACTTGAATTTGTTCGTATTCTTTATGATTACTCTTGTGGCTGGAAGCAACTTGCTAATAATGTTCATCGGTTGGGAAGGTGTAGGACTTTGCTCTTACCTACTTATCGGATTCTGGTATAAAAACCAAGATTATAACGATGCTGCCAAAAAAGCCTTTATTATGAACCGAATCGGAGATTTAGGCTTCTTAGCAGGAATCTTTATCATCGGATATTTATTCAATTCATTAGATTATCTAACCATAAAACAAGCTCTTATATCGGGTAACTTTGTTGATTTAGGATGGTTAGCTTTTGCTACTTTATGTTTGTTTATCGGAGCAACCGGAAAATCAGCTCAGCTTCCGCTTTATACTTGGCTTCCTGATGCGATGGCAGGACCGACACCAGTTTCTGCACTTATCCACGCAGCTACAATGGTAACTGCCGGAATCTTTATGGTAACGCGTTTGAACTTCTTGTTTGAACTTACCCCAGCTGTCTTGAACGTAATTGCTATCATTGGAGCTTTAACCGCGCTAGTTGCTGCTTTTATCGCACTGGTTCAAAACGACATTAAAAAAGTATTGGCCTATTCAACCGTATCACAATTAGGATTGATGTTCTTAGCTCTTGGTTTAGGAGCTTATGAAGTGGCAGTATTTCACGTTGTGACTCATGCTTTCTTTAAAGCTTGTTTGTTCTTGGGTTCAGGTTCAGTAATTCACGCTATGGGAGGCGAACAGGATATGCGTTATATGGGCGGATTAAAAGGTCATATGAAAATCACTTTTATCACGTTCTTAATCTCAACTTTGGCTATTTCGGGAATCTTCCCACTATCAGGATTCTTCTCAAAAGACGAAATCCTGTTGGTAGCTTTCCACGAAAATAAAGTATTGTGGATAATCGCTTCATTGGCTTCAATAATGACCGCCTTCTATATGTTCCGTTTGTTGTATCTCACTTTTTTCGGAAAATTCAGAGGAACAGAAGAGCAGAAACATTACTTACACGAAAGTCCAAGTTTAATGACTTTCCCGCTAATTGTTTTGGCTGTTTTAGCAGCTATCGGAGGCTTGATTAGTATTCCGGGAAATAGCTGGTTAAATCATTATTTAGAACCTATTTTTATCGGTTCAAGACCACATCACACTGTTGATTCGACTGCTTTTATACTCATGGGGGTAGCAACAGTTGGTGCTTTGATCGGAATTTTCTTGGCTTATTCGAAATATATCAAAAAAGGAGAACTTCCTGCAAAAGACGAAGAAGTTACCGGATTTGCAAAAGTGCTGTACAACAAATTCTATGTTGACGAAATCTATACAGCAATTATCGTAAGACCAATCTATTGGTTGGGAGATTTCTTCAAATCAATCGTAGAAGTAATTATTTCGGCCGTTGTTTTTGGAACTGGGAAGCTGGCAAATCTTTTATCAGACCAAGGAAAGACATTACAAAACGGAAGCGTAGGATTATATCTTTTCGTATTCGTTTTAGGATTTAGTACCATTGTTTATTATTTATTTTTAGCATAACAAAATGAACGTATCAATACTACTCGTAATATTATTGGCTGGAGCTTTAATCACCTATTTTTCATCCGAAAAACTAGCTCGCCAGATTGCATTATTTGTGAGTCTTGTTGCTTTTGTAGCAACGGGAGTTTTGTTATCGCAATTTCAATCGGGAACTTCGGTTGACATAATGGCTCAATGGATTAGCAATCCTAACATTTCGTTTTATCTGAAGGCAGACGGACTTTCATTAGCGCTTGCATTGCTCACTTCAGCTGTAACTCCGCTTGTGATTTTCTCTTCTTTCGGAAATTCATTCCAAAACAAAAGAACCCTTTATGCGTTGATTCTGTTTATGGCTTTTGCGATGACCGGAACCTTCTTGGCGGCAGACGGTTTCTTATACTATATTTTCTGGGAATTGGCTCTTATTCCAATCTATTTCATCGGATTGTTATGGGGTAACGGAGATGCGGAACTTCGCAAACAAACAATGATTAGATTCTTTATCTACACCTTTGCAGGATCGTTATTTATGTTAGTTGCCTTCATCTTTTTATACCAAAAAGCAGGAAGCTTCTTACTAGAGGATTTGTATGCGTTGAACCTTACTTCATCTGAACAATTCTGGGTATTCTTGGCCTTCTTCTTGGCTTACGCTATCAAAATTCCGATTGTGCCTTTCCATTCTTGGCAGGCAGATACCTATCAAGCAAATCCAGCTTTAGGAACAATGTTATTGTCTGGAGTAATGCTAAAAATGGCTTTGTTTAGCCTTATCAGATGGCAAATCCCGATTGCACCAGATGCAGCAGCTGAGTACAAAAACTTCTTTATTGTATTGAGCATTATAGGAGTAATATATGGGTCTATTCTGGCATTAAGACAAGACAACCTCAAAAAGCTTTTGGCTTATTCGTCACTGGCTCACGTGGGGCTTATTGCAGCAGGAACTTACACTTTAACCCTTGACGGATTCAGAGGAGCTGTACTACAAATGCTCGCTCATGGATTTGTAATCGTAGGATTATTTTTTGCTGCCGAAATCATCGAAAGACGTTTCGGAACTCAAAAAATATCTGAAATGGGTGGTATCCGCTCTCAGGCAGTTTGGTTTACATCGATATTTATGATTCTGACTGTAGCTTCTGTAGGATTACCAGGAACATTCAACTTTGTAGGAGAATTCACTTTGCTTTACAGCTTGTCGCAAATCAATATTTGGTTCGCCATCATTGGTGGAACTACTATCATTTTAGGTGCTTTCTATATGCTTAGAATGTTCCAACAAGCAATGTTAGGAGAGACAAATACAAAACCGTTTGCAGAGATTAACATTCAAGAAAAAGTAGTTTTTATAATTATAGTGGCTGTTTTGATTCTTTTCGGTTTATATCCGAAATGTTTAAACGACCTAATAGTACCTGCTTTAGAAGAAACTCTTAAACATATAAACTAATAATTCGATATAAATAAACTATGAATACTTTAATAGCTATTGGTTCACTGGGGATTTTAGTGTTGTTGCTCGAAGTTTTCGGAGCAAGAAAAACCATTATACCTGTAACAATTATCGGATTGTTAACCTCTCTTGGAATCTCTCTTGGAGGATTTTGTACCGAATCAGGTCCTGCATCGTTTTTTAACAATACAATTATCGAAGATAAGTTCTCTATGGGGTTCTCTTCGTTATTCATCTTGCTTACGATTTTTATAGTACTGATGAGTTCGGATTTTTATAAAAATGAACAAAAGAAATTATCCGATTATATCACCGTAAAAGTGTTGTTACTTTTTGGCGGAGTAGCAATGGTTTCGTTCGGAAATCTAGCCACCTATTTTGTGGGGATAGAAATACTTTCTATTTCACTTTATATTTTAGCTGCAAGCAAACCTACAAGTATTAAAAGTAACGAAGCCGGAATGAAATACTTTTTGATGGGTGCTTTTGCTTCAGGATTCTTGCTTTTCGGTATTGCCCTTATCTATGGAGCTACTGGATCATTTGATATGGCTACGATTCACCAAGCCGGAATGAGCGCAGGTGTTGAAGACTGGTTCTATATCGGAATAGTAATGATAAGTGTAGCAATGCTGTTTAAAATTGCAGCAGTTCCTTTCCATTTATGGGCGCCAGATGTATATCAAGGTTCTCCTACTCTTTCAACCGCTTTAATGAGCACACTAGCAAAAGTTATTGCAATTGGAGGATTTTATAGACTTATTGAAGGAACCTTCGGAAACTATTCCGAAAGCTTTATAAACGGTTTGATTATCATTTCTATACTTTCGATGGTAGTCGGAAATATAATGGCTTTAAGACAAACTAACGTAAAACGTATGTTGGCTTTCTCTGGTATATCACACGCTGGTTTTATGATTATGGCATTATTGACCGTACCGAGCGGAGCAGCAAATTTACTATACTATGCTACTGCTTATTCTATTGCTGGAATTACTGCTTTTGCAGTAGTACTTGCTGTTACCAGAGATAAAGATGACGAAGAAATATCTTATTTTAACGGACTTGGAAAAAGAAATCCGCTAATGGCACTCACACTGTCATTAGCTTTATTATCAATGGCAGGAATTCCGATTCTTGCAGGATTTTTTGGTAAAGTGTTCCTATTCGGACAAATGCTTGACTTAGGCTATATCACTTTAGTTGTAATTGCTGTTATCAGTTCTATTATTTCGGTAGGATACTACTTTAAACTGATTTTGGCAATGTACACCAAAGAAAGTACAGAAGGAGAAATGAAAATCCCTGCGGTTTACACGATTGTAGCCATTATTGCAACGATAATCAACCTAGCTATCGGATTATTCCCTGATATGGTGTTAGGGCTAATCTAAAAGGTTTATAAAAACAAAAACGAGGTTCTAATAAGAACCTCGTTTTTTATGCTTATACCTTATTTAAAATCATTTCTTTGTACGGAATTACAACATCGAATCCTTTTTGTTTAAAATATTCGGTAGGATTATCTTCTGAAACAACTAATACAAAATCTCCTCCCCACGCCCCAAGACTTTTTATCACTCCTTTAAAATCCAAAAAAAGAGACTCTTTTACGGTAGGTATTTCTAGTAGATTGCTAATAATAGCTTCGTGTCTTTCAAGCAAATGAGCAAATGTAGAAAGTTCTCTCGCTTCTAAGATTTGAGTTGTAATCTCGTTAATCATTTCGATTGCACTCCCTATTTTGGGCTGTTTAGCATAATAATTAGCAATAGCGGCTTTACTATTTTGCTTTTGATTAAGGTAAACAAAAAACAGATTAGCAAGAAACGGTGGACGAAAATCTATATTGTGAGATAGTGGTTTGCCTTCCTTTAATTGGTACAAAACAGGAGTATTAGATTGTGCAGATGCAATATCATAACCGCTACCTGTAAAAGTGTTTTCTAGTAATTTATAAGGATTAATATTGAGCCAGTTAGCAATATTATTAATCAAAGTAGATGAAGTTCCCAAACCCCACTCTCTCGGAAAAGTCAGATTTGTTTCAATTTTAAATCCCGTTTTGTTTTCTAAAAAATCTGGTCGAAGCTTACATGCTTCAAACAAAATTTTTACTAATTGAGTTTCAACTGGGTTTTCAGAAGAGGAACTATTATTTTGTATTTGTTCAAAAGAAATTTGGGCGTCAACCCATAGTGATCCATTTGCATCAAAACTCTTCCAAATAATTCCTTCAGAGTCACTTTCTTCTACAATAAGGTCTTGTCCAAAAGTAGTAGGAAAAGCAATCGCCTTTGCCCCATCGAGAACTAAATATTCTCCCGTTATCAAAAGTTTACCGTTACTGTAAAAAGTCTTTTTCAATTAGTTTGATTTTTATACAAAAATAAAAAAACTCCATCACTACCCAAGCAACGGAGTCTTTTCATTATTAACCAACCAAAACTTAATATGTAAATTACTTACACAAACAAATTCTGGTGCAAATATACGACTGCTTTTGAAATATTTTTAATTAAAATGAATATTTAACAAAAAATTCATATTCAAAAATCCAAAAGCAGTCGTTTTACTAAAAATTATCCAAGAAACGACTTATAATGTCCCTCTTTTTTCTTGTTCTCTTTCGATTGATTCGAATAAGGCTTTAAAATTACCCGCTCCAAATCCTTTTGCTCCCATTCTTTGGATAATTTCATAGAACAATGTTGGACGATCTTCTACTGGTTTAGTAAAAATTTGTAACAAGTATCCTTCTTCGTCAGCATCAATCATAATTCCAAGTTTTTGAAGCTCTCTTATATCTTCTTTAAAGCGATGCATATGTTTTTTTAATCTTTCAGGGATAGCATCATAGTAAGCTTGAGGAGGTGTTGATAAAAACTCTACTCCGCGAGACTTTAAGTCTGAAACCGTTTTAAGAATATCATCGGTAGCAACTGCTATATGTTGAACTCCTTCTCCTTCATAAAAATCAAGATATTCTTCGATTTGCGATCTTTTCTTTCCTTCGGCTGGTTCGTTAATCGGAAACTTAATTCTTCCGTTTCCGTTTGCCATTACTTTAGACATCAAAGCAGAATATTCTGTATGTATTTGCTTGTCATCAAATGATAAAAAGTTTACAAATCCTAAAACATCTTCAAACCATTTTACCCAAACGTCCATTTGATTCCACCCTACATTTCCTACCATATGGTCTACAAATTTCAATCCCGTTGGAGCAGGGTTATAATCGGATTCCCATTTAACATAACCAGGCATGAAAAGTCCATTGTAGTTTTTGCGTTCAGTAAACATAAAAACAGTTTCACCATAAGCATAAATTCCTGATTGAATCACTTCTCCGTGTTCATCAGAAGTTACAGTAGGTTCCATAAAAGGTTTTGCTCCTCTCTTAGTGGTTTCTGCAAAAGCGCTTCTTGCATCTTCAACCCAAAGAGCGACTACCTTTACTCCGTCTCCGTGTTTTTTTACGTGTTCTCCGATTGGAGATTGTGAATTTAATGCTGTTGTCAATACTAAACGAATCTTGTCTTGTCTTACCACATAAGAAGCTCGATCTTTAAGCCCTGTTTCTAAACCTGCATAAGCCTCTGATTGAAATCCAAAAGCAGTTTTATAATAGTGAGCTGCTTGTTTTGCATTCCCTACATAAAACTCTACGTAGTCTGTTCCTAAAATCGGAAGGAAATCTTGCGCTCCTTCAAAAATTTTTTCTAATCCGTACTCTACTGATTTTAATTCCTCTGACATTTTATTTTTATTTTTTTTGTTTATTGTTTTTAATTTATTTGTTCTACTTCGTCTACCTGAATAGAATCCTGATAGTGAAATAAAGTATCGTTTTCTTCTTCTATTATGAAATTCTCTTCTGATTCATCATAATAGTATCCGTCTTGATTGTATTCTTCTTGGTCAACGGAGTTGCTTTGTCGAATTCCCTCCATAATTGCCGTTGAAAAAACAGCCCCATACAAAGCAAAGTACAATAACATTATTAAAGTAATAATAGAGCTTATTACTAATGCTATAATGTTTAATATTTTTGCTGTATGGACATTAGATCTACTTTCTGGCAAATAGTTTTCTGGGTTATCGCTATAATCTTTTAAACTCCTATTGGCATTTATTAATCCAATAATAGATAAGACTATGGCAACCACTGACAACAATCCACAACAACAGCCCGTCAAGGCTAATACAAGAGCTATAATTCCAAGAACCATAGCATTCGAATCCGCAGGTAATTTATTTTGATGCATATTTACCTTAATCTAACCAAGACTGAAAATATTTATCATCTGCTATTTTCATAGCTTCTTCTGTAACCATAAGAGGCTTAAAAGTATCTACCATTACAGCCAACTCTTGTGTGTCAAATTTACCGATGCTTCGTTCGTAAGCTCCTGGATGTGGTCCGTGTGGGATTCCAGCAGGATGCAACGAAATATGCCCTGCTTCGATATCATTTCTACTCATGAAATCCCCATCGACATAATATAATACCTCATCAGAATCTATATTGCTATGATTGTAAGGAGCGGGTATTGATAGCGGGTGATAATCATAGAGTCTTGGAACGAACGAACAAATCACAAAAGCATCTGTTTCGAAGGTCTGATGCACTGGAGGTGGTTGATGAATTCTTCCTGTAATAGGCTCAAAATCATGAATCGACAAAGCATAAGGATAGTTAAATCCATCATAACCCACCACATCAAAAGGATGAGTTGCATAAACCATATCAAAAATCTCGTCTTTCTTTTTTACTTTAATTATAAAATCTCCCTTTTCATCATATGTTTCTAGCTCTTGGGGCTGACGAATATCTCTTTCGCAAAATGGAGAATGTTCTAATAGTTGTCCAAACCAATTTCGGTAACGTTTTGGAGTATACACAGGGCGTCTTGACTCTACAATAAACAAGCGATTGTCTTGGGTGTCAAATTCAATTTGATAAATCATCCCTCGAGGGATAACCAAATAATCTCCATATTTAAACTCGAGGTTTCCTAAAAAAGTACGCAACTTACCAGTCCCTTTATGGATGAAAATCACTTCGTCAGAATCTGTATTTTTATAAAAGTAATCTTTCATCGATTCTTTCGGAGCAGCCAGAACAATATGACAATCACTATTGGTTAAGACAATTTTTCGGCTTTCCAAAAAATCATTTTCAGGAGTTACCTGAAATCCTCTCAAGCGATAAGATTGAATATTGTTTTCTTTAGCTATTTTCGGAGCAACACTATATTGCTTGCGAATCTCTTTTACCTGCGTTGGTCTATGTTCATGATATATATTAGAGGACATTCCGTCAAAACCAATGGTTCCGAAAAGCTGTTCATAATATAATTCACCATTTTCTTTACGAAATTGTATGTGTCGTTTATGAGGTATTTTTCCTAGTTTATGGTAAAAAGGCATAACTTTTAATTTTTATAATTAAACATCTACTGAAAGTCGTTTCACCAGACTCATTCAGGATTTCTTTTTATAAGAAACTTAAGATGCGATAGCAAATTTTTCCACTGTTTATTCATCATTCTACAAATATCGGAAATATTTGTTTTATTTTGGATATACCCATCCCATATTTTTAAATTAACCCCATTATAATCTTCTGATTACTATTCAAATACAAAAAAAATAAAATTTTTAAATAAAATATTTGGATTGTACCGAAAAAGCATATTATATTTGCACTCACAAAAGCGGAAGTAGCTCAGTTGGTAGAGCTCCAGCCTTCCAAGCTGGTTGTCGCGAGTTCGAGCCTCGTCTTCCGCTCTAAAATAAAAAAAGCCCTGCAAAAAGTGGGGCTTTTTTATTATCTCCTCTTCTTATTCTATATAAATACCTCAAAAACACAAATAATTTGTCAAAGTACTTGACAACCCCTATCTTGGAGTCGTATATTTGCACTTCTTATAAAAAACACTGAAAATGAAATTATCACACTTCAATTTTAATTTACCTAAAGAACTTTTGGCCGAATTCCCTTCAGAAAGCAGAGACGAAGCAAGACTGATGGTTATCGACAGAAAAGCAAAAACCATTGAACACAAATACTTCAAAGACCTCATTGATTATTTTGATGAAGGAGACGTGATGATTCTTAATAACACTAAAGTTTTTCCAGCTCGATTATACGGAAACAAAGAAAAAACAGGTGCTAAAATTGAAGTTTTCTTATTACGTGAGCTTAATGCAGAACAAAGATTGTGGGATGTTTTGGTAGATCCTGCCAGAAAAATCCGTATCGGAAATAAATTATATTTCGGAGATGACGACTCATTGGTAGCAGAAGTGATTGACAACACTACTTCTAGAGGAAGAACTTTGCGCTTTTTATATGATGGGTCTTATGAAGAATTCCGCAGTAAACTTACTGAGCTTGGAGAAACTCCAATACCTAAATATATTTCAAGAGAGGTAACTCCAGAAGATGCTGAGCGATACCAAACTATTTATGCTAAAAACGAAGGTGCTGTTGCTGCGCCTACAGCAGGACTTCATTTCTCAAAGCACCTTATGAAGCGTTTAGAAATAAAAGGAGTCGATTTTGCAGAAATCACTCTTCACGTTGGGCTAGGTACTTTTAATCCAGTAGAGGTTGAAGATCTATCTAAACATAAAATGGACTCAGAAGAAATATATATTACTCAAAATGCATGTGATATCGTAAACAAAGCTAAGGCAAACAAAAAGCGTGTTTGCGCAGTCGGAACTACTTCGATGAGAGCTATAGAAAGTTCCGTTTCTTCTCACAAAACCCTTAATCCTTACGAAGGATGGACCAATAAATTTATTTTCCCTCCGTATGATTTTAGCATTGCAGACTGTATGATTACAAATTTTCATACTCCAAAATCAACCCTTTTGATGATGGTATCCGCATTTATGGGACATGATTTGATGAAAAAAGCATATGAAGAAGCAATTAAAGAAAAGTATCAGTTCTACTCTTATGGAGATGCTATGTTAATTATTTAATTTGTTCCTGCTTATTATAACATAAATCCAGCCTCTTGCGAGGCTGGATTTATGTTATATATTACTATTCCATTTCTATATCTTAACAGAGCTTAAACAAAAATGATTAAAAACTTTGTATCTTTGTTTAATTGAATTTTGAATTGGTTTTGTTATGGCGATGTCTGAAATAGTATTGATAATTGTGGTAGCTTTAATGCTATTTGGATCTAAAAATATTCCTGAAATAGCTCGCACTTTCGGGAAAGGTATGGCGCAAATTAAAAACGCAACCAATGATATTAAAAACGAAATCCAAAAAAGTGCAGAGTTTAAAGAAGTTACTAGTATCAAAGAAAATATAGAAAAAGAATTTACAGGTATAGACACAACTCCGACAAACGAAATAATCACTGAAATTGAAAAAGTGAAAGAAAATATCGAAGATATATCTGGTCCTATTAAAAGACAGCGATAATGGAAAATCTTATTCTAAAAGATAAAGAATTGCTGGTTTATTTAAACAATATGGGTTCAGAAACTTTTGACCCTTTTTGGCTTTTTATCACCAATCAATTCTATCTTACTCCTATTTTTTTATTTATTTTTTATCTACTCTGGAAAAAAACAGGTTGGAAAAATTTAGGAATAATCATACTTTTTATAGCACTTATGATTGTAGTTTGCGATCAGACGACTAATTTGTTTAAATATGGGTTTGAACGCCTTCGCCCCGTAAATGATTTAGATATTAAACACAATCTCCGAATTTTAATTACTCGAAAATCTTTTAGCTTTTTTTCGGGTCATGCCTCTAACTCTATGGCATCGACTTTTTTCCTTTTTCTAATATTCAAAAAGTATTATAAATACGCTTTTCTCTTGTTTCTTTTCCCTTTAGTATTTGCTTATAGCAGAATATATCTGGCCTTACATTTTCCGTCGGATATCCTTACAGGCTATTTATTTGGGATATTAACAGCAGTCGTTTTTTATTTTTTACACCAAAGATATAATAATATCGTTTTGGAGCGTAAAAACAAATTTTTATTACTGCTTGTCATCTCTGTTTTGATATATTTTGTGCTGTGCAAGATATTCATCGGGTATTTAAAATAAACAAACTGATATATGTTTTCGATTTTCAAACAGAAAAAAACTTTTTTAAAAGACCTTACAGATGGTTTTACGGATATTCATTCGCATATTCTGTTCGGAATTGACGATGGTGCTAAAACACCCGAAGAAAGTGAATTTCTGATGAAGTCTTTTACAGAACTAGGTTTTAAAAGTATCATTACCACTCCACATACCATAAAAGATGTTTGGAACAACACTTCGCAAACAATAACCTCTAAGCACAGCCAAGTACAAGAACTTTTTCCTGAATTATCACACAGTCTCAACCTCCGAGTGGCTTCAGAATATTTAATGGATGATGCTTTTGCTCGACTTTTTGAGTCCGAAAAATTATTAACGCTTAAAGACAACTATGTCTTAGTTGAGATGTCCTATCTAAATGCCCCATTACAACTCTATGATATTATTTTTGATTTGCAGGTAGCGGGCTACAAACCAGTACTTGCACACCCAGAAAGGTATTTGTTTTATCACCGAAATTTTAGTGAATATAAAAGGTTGAAAAATTCGGGCTGTTTATTCCAAATCAATTTACTTTCAACGGTTGGGTATTACGGAGAAAATGTCACTAAAGCTACAGACCGTTTATTAGTAGAAGGATTAGTTGATTTTGCTGGATCTGACGCACACCACCTACAGCACATCAATTCTTTCGGAAAGGAGCTTAAAATCAAAAACACAGACGCATTGAAAGAAGTTATTAAAAACAATGATTTTTTTAATGTTTAAAATTATTTCTTAACCTTTTCGGGGTTTTGTCTAATAAAGCTGTCCCAACCCGAATAGCTTTTTCCGATTACAACTTTTCCTGAATTAAAAAAATGACAAACTGCCGCTGCTAATCCATCGGTAGAATCAAGGTTTTTTGGAAGCTCTTTTAATCCCAGTAGTTGTTGGAGCATTTTGGCAACTTGTTCTTTGCTGGCATTCCCATTTCCGGTAATTGCCATTTTTATTTTTTTGGGTTCATATTCCGTAATCGGAATTTCTCTAGAAAGCCCTGCTGCCATTGCTACTCCTTGTGCTCGTCCTAGTTTTAACATGGATTGTACGTTTTTTCCAAAAAAAGGGGCTTCAATTGCAATTTCGTCAGGGTGGTAGGTATCGATAAGTTCGATGGTTCTTTCAAAAATTAGTTTTAATTTCAAA
The DNA here is from genome assembly GCA_040392465.1 of Flavobacterium suncheonense. Classification (GTDB taxonomy): domain Bacteria; phylum Bacteroidota; class Bacteroidia; order Flavobacteriales; family Flavobacteriaceae; genus Flavobacterium; species Flavobacterium suncheonense_A. Next base: position 29,527 of record JBEBWA010000006.1, on the reverse strand, counting down.
TAATGATCATCATATTTAGAAAGCAGCAATTCGTTTAGTTGAAGGAATTCCATTTTTTTGTTGACTACTTTTATTAATCCAAACCCCATAATGGTAGTTCCAGGATCAATCCCTAAAATGATTCTTTCTATGTTTTTTGTTTCGGGTTTCAAATTTTAGGTTTAAAGTTGTTTCTTTGTACAAATGAACCAAATTTCGTACAAAGCTAAACAATTCCTCCTACTAACCACCAAAATTTTGGTTGTCACTTTAGCTTTTTGGTTTATTTACAAAAGGCTCTCCGATTCTACTTGGCTCAACTGGCAAGAATGCAAAGATTTAATTGCTGACAAAAATGTGTTTTTTGCAAGTGTTCTGGTTTTAACACTGGCTTTTTTGAATCGTTTTTTTGAAATTTTAAAATGGAAAAATTTAGCTAATCTCCTTAAACCAGTTTCAGTTTTTGAATCTTCTAAACAAGTTTTGTCGGCTCTTGTTTTTTCTATTTTCACCCCAAACGGACTAGGCGAATATGGAGCAAAAGCACTTTTTTTTAAAAAAAATCAAGCCAAAAATGTAGTATTTTTGAATTTTGTGTGCAACGGAATTCAAATGGTAATTACCATTTTCTTTGGACTTTTGGGTTTGCTTATAGTCGGTTATTATGATTGGTTTTTTGGTGTATTATCTGTCTTTTTAATTCTATGGATACTAGTTTTTGTCCTTAAAAGAGTGAAAATAAAGGGCTATTCTATTTCGAATCTCCTTGAGGAAATAAATAAAATCCCTAAAAAAATCCATCATAAAAATACAATTCTGGGATTATTCAGGTATCTATTTTTTTCTTTTCAACAGTATTTTTTGTTTGTTTTTTTAGGGGTTGAAGCGCACTTTTTAATGATAATGGGAACAATAATGGCTGTTTACTTACTGGCTTCCTGTCTCCCAAATTTTCAGTTTTTTGATTTTGTAGTCAAAGGAGGAGTTTCTGTTTATTTCTTTGGTATATTAGGCGTAAACGAATGGATTGTAATGATTATTGCGCTTTTGATGTGGGTTCTAAATGTGGTATTACCCGTTATAATTGGAGCTTTCTTTGTATTGACCTTTTCTTTACAATCAATTTCTGAACAAAAACTGACCTAATGGAGATGCTTCTCAAAATATTGATTCTCGTTTTCAGTTTGTACGGATTCTTTATACTTTGGATAACTTTAGGTTGCTTCAAAATAAAATGGTTTTGCCTGGACAACCCAAAAGTTCAAACCTCTTTTACGGTTGTAGTTCCGTTTAGAAATGAAAGAGAAAACCTCCTCATTTTATTAAATTCTTTTTCAAAATTGGATTACCCGAAAGATCTTTTTGAAGTGATTTTGGTTAATGATTCTTCTAATGAAAAATTTCAGCTTTCTAATTTCGATTTTAAGGTTTTAGTTTTAGAAAACCAACGAATATCAGATTCTCCCAAAAAAGATGCTATAAATACGGCTATTCAAAAGGCAAGTTTCGAGTGGATACTCACCACCGATGCAGATTGCGAAGTCCCTGAAAAATGGCTTTGGGTTTTGGATAATTTTATCCAGAAAAACCTAAAGGCAAAAATGATCTGTGGCTTGGTTTTTACCAAAAATAACAGCCATTTTTTAAGTCGTTTCCAGTTGTTAGATTTTATGAGTCTCCAAAGTGCCACAATTGGTACTTTCGGAATCAGAAAACCATTTATGTGTAACGGAGCTAATTTTGCTTATCAAAAAAGCTTTTTTAAAGATTTACAAGGCTTTTCTGGAAACCAAAACAGAGCCAGTGGAGATGATGTCTTTTTACTTCAAAAAGCCATACAAAATCATTCTGAACATATTTTTTACTTGCGCTCAAAACAATTTACTGTACTAACAAACCCCGTTGGAAGCTGGAGAGATTTGTTTTTTCAACGCGTTCGATGGGCTTCAAAAACCAAAGCCTATAAAACTGTTTTTGCACAATTACTTGCCTTAGTGGTGTGGTTAGGAAATATCGGATTTATTGGCTCTATTTTTGGGCTATTTTATAGTTGGAATTTTGCTTGGTTGATTGGCTTTAAACTCCTCATTGATTTTTTATTACTAATCCAAGTCCAAAAAGCTACCCGAAAATTTAACCCATTGAACTTCTTGATTGCTGGGTTTATATATCCTTTTTTCAGTTTTTGTGTCGGAGTGCGTATTCTTTTCAGCAGCAAATACGAGTGGAAAGGGCGAAAATTACACTAATTAACAGGACTATTTCTGAAATAAATTAAAAAGACTTAAAATTGAAGATCAATCTCCTACTCTATAAAAACCCTTTTCATACGTAGAATGAAAAGTTATGTTGTGTTTCTGACAGGTTTGTTTCCAAAGTTCAATATAAGACTTATAATTTGAGGCATCAGCAACAATAATTTCAGGATAATGGTTCTTCAAAAATCGATCTAAATTTAATTTCGGAGAACCCACAAGTACAACTATATCAGGAGATAGCCCTTGGCTATAGCTACTAAAATCATTAATTAGTAATATCTTTTTCCCGTTCGAAAAATAAAGGTGTTGTAACGAATCTGTTTTAATTATTTTAGAGAAACTACCAATTTTATAACTTCTAATCAAAAAATCCTTTTCAATAACAGAATCATTGGTATAAATCATCATCTCATTAGATTTTCTATCCGAAAGAAGTGTAGTTTTATTTTTATTGAACACAATAAATTCATCTGAATTTATCACTTCAAATTTGTTGTAAATATAAACTGATTGTAAGACTAAAATACTAAATACAAATGCCATAATATTACTAAACTTTCGATTTTTTATCCAGATAAAAAACGAGAAAATAATAGCATACCAACCCAATAGCATATATCCATTAAACGAAACTTCTTTAAACACAAAACTTTCGAACTTGGCTATCTGAAAAGAAACCTGATTGATATACCAGATTCCATATTCCATTACCTTTGAGAGGTATAAATTCACCACCTCAAAAAATGCCATAATGGATAGAACTACTCCATAAATCATAAAAACGGACAGCGGTAAAAGGACTAATAAGTTGGTTAATATAAACAAAGTCGGAAACTGATTAAAATAATACAAACTCAAAGGTAAAACTCCTATTTGGGCTGAAAGCGAAACCGTTACAATATCCCAAATATATTTCTTCACTTTATTTGTCGGATTATATAATTGATCCATCATTGGTTTTGTCCAAACAATAAAAAATAAAGCCAAATAGCTAAGCTGAAACCCAACATCAAACAAAAAAGAAGGGTTACAAAGCAAAATGAATAACATAGAAACTAAAAGCGTGTAGATAATATTAGTGTTTCGGTTCAAAAACACCCCAAGTGAAACAAATGAAAACATGGTAACTGCTCTTACAATGGCAGGCGACATCCCGGCAAGTAATGCAAAAAACCATAAGGAAAGAAGTAGAATGGAAAGCTTAATTAATTTTCCTCTTTTATGATTGGGTATAAACTTCAAAATAAAATTTAAAAACAAGTAAATATAAGCTACGTGTAATCCTGAAACCGATAAAATATGAACCGCTCCTGCATATTGATAGGCCTGTAATATTTCGGGAGAAATATCTTGCTGTTGACCTAAAATTAAAGCATGAAGAATAGTGAGTTCCTCTTCAGAAAAACCAGATTTTCGGAAATTCTCTAAAATTCGATTTCGAATCTTATAGGTGTAATAGTTTAATGTTTTCTGAGTAGAAAGCTGTCGGACATTGGTAGAGTCTGTATAAATTTGAGCATAAACCTTTTGCTTTTCAAGGTATTTCCCATAGTCGAACTGGCTTGGGTTTTTGGGGATGGAATTTAAAATGATTTTAGAAAAAACAGTAAAGCTGGCGCCAATTTCTACCTCTTTTGGATAACAATTTTTATTGAGATTAAAAAGTACAATCCCCGAACTTTGTTGATTGTCAATTGAATTTATTTTGGCATAATATCTATGATTAGAGGCATTGGGTTTGAGCTTCGATTCTAAAGTAAGGTTGACTAGTTGCCTCTCATCGGAAATCTTATGCAAATAATGCTTTTTATAAAGTATATCATTATGCAAAGCATGGGTAAAAACACCTATTCCAATAGAAAAAAGATAAACAGAAACTCCAAATATTATCTTGTTTTGAAATAAAAAATAGGCTAATAGAAATAAAATTAAACAACCCAGAGCTCCACTAATTCCGATAATTAAACCAAAATCAAAATATAAAGCCACCAACAGACCCAGCAGAAAACCTATGGCAACCTTTACAATCGGAAATTGCAAAACACCCATAAATTATTTATTTTCATGAAAGTATATAAATATATCGAATTTTTATGACAAAACCCAATGATTAAACCACTTTATAAATCCATAAAGCGCTGTCTAAATTATATTTATAAAAATAATTCATAAAAAATCCACTCTTTTAAGGAGTGGATTCAGGTTATAATGATTTAATCGAAAATCAGCGCTATTTTAAAGAAAGTAATATACTTTTAAAGAATTAAGAAAGGGCTTCTTTCATCCTTTTTAAGGCTTCAATCAAGAGCTCTTCGCTCGTTGCATACGAAAGTCGGATACAATTCGGATTGCCAAAAGCAGCCCCTGTAACAGTTGCTACATTGGCTTCTTCTAAAAGATACATTGCCAGATCTTCACTATTATTTATTTTTGTTCCTTTTAATGTTTTTCCAAAAAACCAAGATATATCAGGAAAAGCATAAAAAGCCCCTTCAGGAATGGTCGTTTTTACATTTGGGATTTCTTGTAACAATCTAATTACTAAATCTCTGCGTTTATGGAATTCTTTAACCATATAATCAAGCACATTCGGATTGGCTAAAACAGCAGTTATTACAGCTCTTTGAGCGATAGAATTAGCACCACTTGTTACCTGCCCTTGCATTTTGGTACACGCTTTGGCTATAAATTCTGGCGCACCAATATACCCGATTCTCCAACCTGTCATTGCAAAAGCCTTTGAGACTCCGTTTACGGTGATTGTTCTGTCGTACATTCCGTCAATTGATGCAATTGAACAAAAATTTCCTGTAAAATTGATGTGTTCATAGATTTCGTCCGAAACCACAAAAATATTAGGGTGCTTTTTGATTACCTCCGCCAACGCAGTCAATTCTTCTCGGTTATAAACCGAACCACTCGGATTACAAGGAGAACTGAACATAATCATTTTGGTTTTTGGAGTAATAGCATCCTCCAATTGTTGAGCGGTAATCTTAAAGTTAGTATCTACCGAAGTCGGAACAACAACTGGATTTCCTTCGGCCATTTTCACTATTTCTGCATAACTAACCCAATAAGGGGCTGGCAAAATACATTCATCTCCTGGGTTCAAAAGAACTTGAGCTATATTAAATAGTGACTGTTTTGCTCCTGTAGAAACAACAATTTGAGAAGGTTTATACTCTAAATTATTATCTCTTTTGAATTTTTTAGAAATAGCCTCACGAAGTTCCAAATATCCGTCAACGGGAGTATAAGCGCTATAATTTTCGTTAATCGCCTCTATAGCTGATTTCTTTACAAAATCAGGAACACTAAAATCAGGCTCTCCTAAACTCAAACTAATAACGTCTTTCCCTTCTGCTTTTAACTCCCTTACTTTGGCGGCCATGGCTAAAGTTTGAGAAACTTCGAGACTATTTATTCTGTCAGATAATAAATTATTACTCATAATCTAGAACTAATTTTATACTGCTGAAGGCTCCATGCCTAATTCTCTCAGATGTCGGAAGTGAGAGGCAATAGCTTCACGAGTTGTCTTAAACTCATAATAAGGCAAATTAAATTCTTTTGCCGTTTCCTTGACAATTTGTCCTATTTTGCCATAATGAATATGACTAATATTCGGAAAAATATGGTGCTCAATCTGATGGTTTAACCCTCCTGTATACCAATTCATTAGACGGTTTTTAGGCGCAAAATTTGCCGTTGTATACAATTGATGGATGGCCCATGTATTTTCAATTTCTCCGTTTTCATTCGGAACAGGATTATGAGTATCTTCTACTACGTGAGCTAATTGAAAAACTATACTCAAAATAAGACCTGCTACATAGTGCATTACAAAAAATCCAATCAGAACTTTCCACCACGTAATTCCTAAAATCATCGGTAACACCAACCAAATAGAAAAGTAAATCATCTTAGTTATAAAAAGCATCGTCCAATGAAAGGTCGGGCTTTTTGGCTCTCCATAAGAAAGCTTTCTTCTTAAATAACTTTTCATTTGTTTGAAATCAGTTGTCAAAGCCCAATTAAAAGTCAACAATCCATATAAAAAAACAGAATAATAATGTTGGAATTTATGAAAGCGATGCCATTCTGCATCTTTGGTAAAGCGAATAATTCTTCCTGCATCCAAGTCTTCATCATGACCATGAATATTTGTATAGGTATGGTGTAATACATTGTGTTGAACTTGCCAGTTATACACATTCCCTGCCAAAATATAGATGCTGCCTCCCATGATTTTATTAACCCATGATTTAGAAGAATACGAACCGTGATTACCATCATGCATCACATTCATTCCTACTCCAGCCATACCAATTCCGATAATAACAGTAAATAATAGTTTCCACCAATCAGAAATATCGAGGGTTAATATCAGGAAGTAAGGTCCTAGAAACATCAAAAACATGATGATTGATTTAAGGTGTAGCTTCCAATTACCTGATTTTTTAATATTATTTTCTTTAAAGTAATTATTTACTCTAGTATTAAGCGTCTTGAAAAACTTAAGGGAATCTTGTCTTGAAAAAGTGGGTGTCTTCATTAAATATTTATTTACTAATAATGTAAAATTAAGTGCCAAAGGTAATAAATATAGATTTATCAAAACCTGACAATTATCTTAAAAAAATTAATTTTAAAAAAATTTGCCCAAAATAAAATTTATGTCTTATATTTGCACTCTCTAAAAATGAGAAGTCTATCATTGCGGGTGTGGTGAAATTGGTAGACACGCCAGACTTAGGATCTGGTGCCGCAAGGTGTGAAGGTTCGAGTCCTTTCACCCGCACAAAAAAAGCAATCAACTCTAGTTGATTGCTTTTTTGTTTTTAGTTCTAGTCTTTTAAAATATTTCTCGAAATAACCAATTTTTGTATTTCGGTCGTTCCTTCTCCAATAGTACACAGTTTAGAATCTCTAAAGAATTTTTCTACAGGAAAATCTTTAGTATACCCATAACCTCCGTGGATTTGGATAGCTTCTGTCGAAACTTTTACACACATTTCAGAAGCATACATTTTTGCCATTGCTCCTATTGTTGTCATCGGAAGATTGTTGTTTTTTAGAGATGCTGCTTTGTGCAACAGGAGTTCTGACGCCTCTATTTCTGTAGCCATATCAGCTAATTTAAAACCGATTGCCTGAAACGAACTAATAGGTTTTCCGAACTGATAGCGTTCTTTAGAATATTTTAGTGCTGCTTCATAAGCTCCTTTTCCAATTCCTAAGGCCAGCGCCCCTATAGAGATTCTTCCCCCATCCAGAATTTTCATAGCTTGAATAAATCCTTCTCCTACCTCTCCTAGGCGATTAGCATCAGGAACTCGACAATTATCAAAAATAAGTTCGGCCGTCTCTGAGGCTCTCATTCCAAGTTTATTTTCTTTTTTCCCGCTCGAAAATCCAGGAGTTCCTTTTTCAATCACAAAAGCAGTCATTCCTCTAGAATCTCCTTTTTCTCCTGTTCTTACAATTACAACAGCCACTTGTCCAGAAATAGCATGGGTAATGAAGTTTTTAGCCCCATTTAAAACCCAGTAATCTCCATCTTTAACAGCAGTAGTATTCATTCCTCCTGCATCAGAACCCGTATTGTGTTCTGTAAGACCCCAAGCTCCTATCCATTCTGCAGTAGCGAGTTTAGGTATCCATTTCTTTTTTTGTTCTTCGTTTCCAAAAGTTAAAATGTGATTGGTACATAGCGAATTATGTGCCGCAACCGACAATCCTATAGAAGAATCAACTTTCGATATTTCTTCAACAATAGTGATGTATTCATGGTATCCTAATCCAGCTCCTCCTAATTCTTCTGGAACTAAAACCCCCATAAAGCCCATTTCTCCAAGCTTTTTAAAAAGTTCAACAGGAAAAGTTTGAGCTTCGTCCCATTCCATTATGTAAGGTCTAATATGGGTTTCTGCAAAATCTCGAATAGAGTCTGCAATCATCTTTTGAGTTTCGGATGTCTGAAAATTCATAGTGTTTTTAACTTAATTTTTTAGAATTCCAAATATAAAGCAATTATTTCAATTTTTTGGACAGGAAAATCTTTAATTTTTATCAAATCGTCAGAATTTCGGATTTCTCCATTCATACTTCGATAGGTTACAATTTCTTTAGAAATAGGATATCGAAAATAAGGAAAAGTTCCTAATTCTTTTATAGAAAGCTCATTTATCTTGATTTTTCTGATTTGTGAAATATCCAAAATATAAAAATATTTATCTAACTCTATAATCACCTCCTCAGACAGCCCATAAATTTCTTTTAGTTGCTCTGTCGAAACAAAAGCTCCCACTGTAGATTTATATTTTAAAATCCTTTCAGAGAGTATAGGTCCAATTCCTCTAACCATCATTAAGTCTTCTTGGGTAACCAAATTGAGATCTTTAGCAACAACTTTTTCGGGTTTCTTTTCAGGTTTATAGTGCGCTGTTTCTTTTGATTTTGTAACCCATTCCGGAAATTTAAAATAGGGAGAAATCTGGTTCAGTAAACTATCCGAAATGCCCGTTACCTCCTGAAATTCTTTATTAGAATTAACAAATTTGTTTGCCTCTCTAAATTGGTGAAGTCTATCAATTTCCTCAACTGACATTCCGAGTTGGTATCCCTTAAAATCGGTTATAAAGTTCGGATTAAAAGGGTGCATTTGGTAAGTTGGTTTTTCGATAGCCTTCAGGCTATCTATCCAAACTTGATTTGACAACCATTCTGATTTTTCAGGATTATCATCAACAAAGTTGTCATTATAGGATATTCCGAAATAGATTCCTTGTAAAACCACAATCACAATAAAAAAAGCCAACAGCCCTTTTTGTTGGTTTTTATTAAATCGCAAAAAATGTTTTCTTCCTTCCATATCTCTACCGTCTATCAAAGAATAAATTTCTTTAAAAATACTATATTTGAATAAATTTTCATAAAATGAAGTTGCCTTTTTATTTTTTTAGCATTTTATTCATTTGTTTTAATGCTTCATCACAAAATTATTATCAACTAGTAAACCCAATCATCGGCGCTGACGGAACGGGTCATACCTTTCCAGGAGCAACAGCTCCCTTCGGAATGGTACAGCTTTCCTCCGACACAAGAATTGACGGAAGTTGGGAAGGCTGCTCTGGCTATCACTATTCTGACAATGTAATTTATGGATTTTCGCATACTCACCTGAATGGAACTGGAGTTTCAGACTACGGAGATGTTTTATTAATGCCGACTATGGGAACTCCGAGTTTAGACAACAAAGAATATTCTTCTACCTTTTCTCACCACAACGAAAAAGCAAGTGCCGGATTTTATAGCGTTAAACTTGACAAACACAATGTGGATGTACGCTTGACCGCATCAACAAGAGTAGGTTTTCATGAATATTCCTTTAATGAAGATGGTCAAGCCAACATTGTTTTGGACCTTAATCATCGAGATCTTCTGCTTGAAGGAGAAGTAAAAATAATCGACAACAAAACTATTGAAGTTTTCAGACGAAGTGAGGCTTGGGCAACCAACCAATACATTTATGCTCACATCCAGTTTGATTCTCCTATGGAAATTTCTGTGTTCAAAGCGAATGAAAAACAAAGCAAAAAAACTTATTCGGGGACAGAATTGGCTTTAGCTTTTTCGAAAACTGTAAAAAAGGGAGATAAAATCAAAGTTAAAGTAGCTCTTTCTTTAACGGGATATGAGGGAGCAAAACTCAACTCAACCGAAATTTCGCATTGGAATTTTGAAAAAGTAAAACAAAAAACCGAAATACTTTGGGACAAAGAACTCTCAAAAATAGAAGTAACTTCTGATGACAAGGATAAACTCACTGTTTTTTATACAGCCATGTATCATTTGATGATTCAGCCCAATATTGCTCAAGATTTAGATAGAAAATATCGAGGGCGAGACAATCAAATTCACCAAGCAGAAGGTTTTGATTATTACACAGTTTTTTCTCTTTGGGATACTTTTAGAGCAGCACATCCGCTATACACGCTCATTGATAAAAAACGAACTTCAGATTTTATCAATAGTTTCTTGAAGCAATACGAGCAAGGAGGACGACTTCCCGTTTGGGAATTGGCCTCTAACGAAACTGATTGTATGATTGGGTATCATTCGGTTTCGGTGATGGCTGATGCAATGACAAAAGGCATCAAAGGATTTGATTATGAGCTAGCTCTCGAAGCTGCTAAACACAGTTCTAATCTCGATTGGTTAGGACTTAAAGCCTATAAGACAACAGGACAGATAACTATTGATGATGAGCATGAAAGCGTTTCTAAAACTTTGGAATATGCTTATGATGATTGGTGTATTGCTCAAATGGCTCTTCTTTTGGGCAAAGACTCCGATTATCAAACCTATATGGAGCGTTCACAATATTGGAAAAATACCTTTGATTGGAACACTAGATTTATGCGTCCCAAAAAAAATGGTGGTTGGGACGCTCCATTCGACCCCAAAGAGGTAAACAATAATTTTACAGAAGGGAACTCTTGGCAATATTCATTTTTTGTTCCTCATGATATTAACGGAATGATTGATTTTTATGGCGGAACAAATGCTTTCGAGAAAAAGCTCGATCAAATGTTTTCAGAACAAGCAGAAACAACTGGAAGACATCAGGTAGACATCACTGGACTTATCGGTCAATATGCTCACGGGAATGAACCTTCGCATCATATGGCTTATCTCTATAACTACATTGGAAAACCTGAAAAAACAAAAAAATTAGTTCATTATATTCTAGATGAATTCTACCCAAATTCTCCTGACGGTCTTATCGGAAATCAGGATTGTGGACAAATGGGCGCTTGGTATATTTTAAGTAGTATGGGTCTGTATTCTGTAGCTCCAGGGCATCCTAGATGGAGCGTTACTGAGCCGTATTTCGATAGAATAAAAGTGAATTTTGAAGATGGTACCTCCCGAACTATCACCAAAAATACTCCAAAACAAGACTTGGAAAAGTTGGGTTTTGAAAGCGTAGAGCCGTTAGTCCAAAAAGAATATACCCTGATTGTTCCCAATCCAGTAATTGTAGCAGAAAGCAAATCATTCAAAAACAAATTGGAATTATCATTTGATGCTCAACATCAAAATACAGAGTTCTTTTATAGCCTCAATAAAAGTGAATTTAAAATCCATACTGAACCAATTATTCTTAATCAAACCACCAATGTCAGTATGTATTCTGATAACGGATATGGGGAGAAAAGCAAAATTGTTTCGGCTACTTTTTTCAAGAAAGCCAACAATTGGAGTATAGAACTTATATCTAAACCTAGCCCGATGTATTTTGCAGGAGGCAATGACGGACTTATTGACGGAATAAAGGGAACAACAAATTGGAGAAAAGGCGATTGGCACGGGTATCAAAGTCAGGATTTTGAAGTTGTAATAGACTTAAAAAAAGAAACGGAATTTTCGGAAATGGCCGTCAATTTCTTACAAGACACAAGATCTTGGATTTTGATGCCTACCAAAGTTGAATTTTATATCTCCAACAACCATCAAACCTTTGAACTGGTAGACTCAATAGATAATACCATCGACCCAAAAAATTACGATTCCCAAATCAAGGAATTTATCTCACAAATCGGCACAAAAAAAGCGCAATACATCAAAATAAAAGCTTATAATTTTGGAAAACTACCTGAGTGGCACCAAGGGTTTCCTTTTAATGGAGAAGCCTTTATTTTTGTGGATGAGATTAGAATAAAATAAACCAAAAATAGCGATAAAAAATATTTGAAAATCTTTATCAGAAAAAAGCCTTTTTTATTTACCTTTGTAAGTTATATAAGCAAGCCTAATTTTTTAACCCTTAGATAGTTTTATGGGATTTTTTGATTTTATGACCGAGGACATCGCGATAGACCTTGGAACAGCAAATACATTGATTATACACAACGACAAGGTGGTTATTGATAGTCCATCTATTGTTGCTCGAGATAGAATTTCTGGGAAAATAATAGCTGTTGGAAAGGAAGCCAACCTCATGCAGGGAAAAACACACGAAAATATCAAAACTATACGCCCTCTTAAAGACGGAGTAATTGCTGATTTTGATGCTTCGGAAAAAATGATTAGTCTTTTGATTAAAAGTATCCCTGCATTGAAGAAAAAAATATATACTCCTTCATTGCGTATGGTAGTATGTATACCTTCAGGAATTACTGAAGTTGAGATGAGAGCGGTAAAAGAATCTTGTGAACGAGTTAATGGAAAAGAAGTTTTTTTGATTCATGAACCTATGGCTGCTGCGATTGGTATCGGTTTAGATATTATGCAACCTAAAGGCAACATGATTGTAGATATAGGTGGTGGGACAACCGAAATTGCGGTGATTGCTCTTGGAGGTATTGTATGCGATAAGTCCGTGAAAATTGCAGGTGATGTTTTTACAAATGATATTATTTATTACATGCGTATGCAACACAATTTATATGTAGGAGAAGCAACCGCAGAAAAAATAAAAATAGAGGCTGGAGCAGCAACCGATGATTTAGAATCTCCACCAGACGAGATGCCAGTACAAGGTAGAGATTTACTTACCGGGAAACCTAAACAAGTGGATATTTCGTATCGTGAAATTGCAAAAGCATTAGACAAATCAATTCAAAGAATTGAAGATGCTGTTATGGAAACTCTTTCTCAAACCCCTCCAGAATTAGCAGCAGACATCTATAATACTGGTATTTATTTAGCGGGAGGAGGGTCAATGCTTCGTGGTCTGGATAAAAGAATATCTCAAAAAACTGATTTACCAGTATATATTGCAGAAGACCCTCTACGAGCAGTTGTTCGCGGAACAGGAATGGCACTTAAAAACATTCAGAAATACAAAAGTATTCTTATAAAATAAGTATAGATTTTATCAATGCAACAGATAATCGGTTTTATCGTAAAAAACGGACTTCGATTGCTGTTTTTATTTCTTTTAGGAATTTCATTATGGCTTACAATAAGTCATCATTATTTTCACAGAAGTAAATTTATCAATTCTTCCAGCAGAGTATCGGGATATGTGTATTCAAACATATCCTCTGTAGGTGAGTACTTTTCACTTAAATCTGAAAATGAAAGATTATATCAGGAAAATTTACAGCTAAAAGACTATATCCTTAACCAACAAGTAATAGCTAGCCTGGACACAGCCAAAGTCGAAATCCCTCCTATTCTACAAAGGGAAATTAATGTTATTGGTTCAAAAGTAATTGAAAACTCTTATCGAAAACAAAAAAACTTTCTTACTCTTAAAGGAGGAAAGAAACAAGGTATTAAACCCGACATGGGAGTGATAAATGACCGAGGAATTATAGGAATTATTGAACATTCTTCGGCTAATTATGCCACTGTATTAAGTGTTTTAAATACTGATTTTCAGATTGTTGCTAAAGTAAAAAAGAACAATCAATTCGGAACATTGGTATGGGACGGAAAAAGCACTGGATTTCTTCAGCTTATTGACATCCCTAGGATAGAGTCTATTGTAAAAGGAGATACAATAGTTACAGGATTCAGTGCAAAGGCGTTTCCAGAGAACATCCCTATCGGAACAATAGACAGAATAGTAGTGGATAATGAAACCAATAACTCTACTTTATATGTTCGTATATTCAATGATATGACTAAGGTCAGCAATGTATATGTTGTAGAAAATATACACAGCGAAGAGGTTAAAGAACTACAAGGAAAAACCGAAAATGAATAGCGAATTTCTTATAAATATTGCCCGTTTTTTGGTACTTGTACTTATGCAAGTAGCCGTATTTAACAATGTTCTTGTTTTTGGGCATATAAATCCCTATCCGTATATTCTTTTTATAATTTTATATCCCGTAAACACCAATCGTTACGGTTTTCTGTTTTTGAGTTTTCTGTTAGGGCTAACTATTGATATGTTTAGTAATTCAGGCGGAATTCATGCTGCCTCGTGTCTAATTTTGGCTTATAACCGCGACCATCTACTCAAACTTTCTTTCGGATTAAGCTCGGAATACCAAACTCTAAAAATTCAATACTCATCTCTAAAAGAACAACTATTATTTGTATCCCTTTCGGTAATTATTCATCATTTAATTCTTTTTTCTTTAGAAGCTTTCAGTTTTAGTTTAATAGGAAATGTATTGTTAAAAGTATTGCTTTCAGCTATTTTTACAATTATCTTTAGTGTCCTAATTATAAATCTGTTCAAATCTTCTAAAAAATGAGAAAAGGACTTCTTCCTTTATTGATTATTACAGCCGCTTTGCTTATCACAGCTCGTTTGTTCTATCTTCAAATCATGGACGAAGAATATAAATTACAAGCAGAAAATAATGCCATTAAAATAAAATATGAATTCCCGGAAAGAGGATATATTTTTGATCGAAACGGAAACCTAATGGTTGCCAATCAGCCTTCTTATGACATAATGGTCGTTCCTCGTGAGATGAAAGGTTTAGACACCTTGGCTTTTTGTGAAGCATTAAATATTTCTAAAGATTTTTTTGAATCACAACTACAAAAAGCTATCAAGTATAGCCCTTGGCTTCCTTCTCCTTTTCTCACTCAACTTAACAAAAGAGAATTTGCTGCTTTTCAAGAACAAATGCGTCGATTCAAGGGGTTTTATATTCAAAAACGATACTTAAGAGACTACCAAACAAAATCTGCGGCCAATGTTTTTGGAGATATTGCACAAGTAAATTCTTCTGAAATTGAAAAAAACCCTTATTATAAAAGTGGAGATTTAAAAGGCAAAAACGGTGTAGAACTCGCTTATGAAGATATCCTAAAAGGAACCAAAGGAATTAAACGTATTCAAAGAGATAAACTCAATCGAGAATTAGGCTCGTACAAAAACGGAATGTATGACACACTTGCTGTTCGAGGAAAAGATATTACTCTTACTCTTGATATGGAGTTACAGGAATATGGTGAATCTCTCATGATGAATAAACGAGGAGGAATCGTAGCTCTTGACCCTAAAACAGGAGAAATATTAGCCTTAGTATCTGCCCCTAGCTATGACCCCTCTATCTTGGTCGGAAGAGAACGCTCTAAAAATTACACTAACCTTCTCCGTGATACTTTAGCAAAACCTTTATATGATAGAGGGTTACTAGCTGAATATGTCCCTGGTTCAACCTTTAAAATTGTTACTGCTTTAGTCGGATTGCAAGAAGGCGTTGTAGATGAAGACACAGGGTTTACATGCAACCATGGTTTTACGTATGGTCCAGGAAGAAGAATGAAGTGTCACGATTCAGGACACATTACTTTACACAGCGGTATTAGAAGTTCATGTAACACTTATTTTGCAAATGTTTACAGACGTAGTATTGATAAATACAAAACTGGAAAAGAAGGAATGGACGCTTGGAGCAAACATGTCAAAAGCTTTGGTCTAGGGGATTTTTTAGGATATGATTTACCTACTGGAAGAAAAGGAAGAATTCCAAATGGAGATTATTATAACAAATGGTATCCAAACGGTAGATGGGGAGGAACTACAACAATTTCTAATTCAATTGGACAAGGTGAAATTGCTACCACTCCAATTCAATTGGCGACAATGATGTGTGCAGTAGCTAACCGGGGTCATTATTATACACCTCATATCATAAAAGCTATAGAAGGAGAAGAAATTGATAAAAAGTTTGTTACAAAACACCAAACAACCATCGACCCCAAGCATTTTGAGCCCGTTATAGAAGGTCTTTATGCTGTATATACAGGAGGAACGGCAAGAAGTTTGCAAATTCCCGACATTGAAATTTGCGGAAAAACAGGAACGGCTGAAAATTTTACTAAAATAAATGGAAAAAAAACACAACTTACCGATCACTCTATTTTTTTAGCTTTTGCTCCAAAAAATGACCCTAAAATTGTGATTGCAGTATTTGTTGAAAACGGATATTGGGGTTCTAGATATGCTGGCCCTATTGCCTCGCTGATGATTGAAAAGTATATTAAAGGTGAGATTACCCGAACAGATTTAGAAAACCGAATGTATACCGAGACTTTGGAACATGAATATGAAAAGCCGTTTTTGGGTGTCCCTTTTCTTATCAATCAGAGTATTATTAAAAAGACTGATTTAAAAAAGTTTCCAAAAAAAGAACCCGAAGACGAAATCAACATTATAAAAAACTAAAATGAAAAATTTGTCAACTTCAGCCAATATTGACTGGATAACTGTATTGTTATATATGGTGTTAGTGGTTATTGGGTGGGTTAACATTTTTTCGGTTTCCTCTCCTGTTGAAGGAATTACAGAATTTGACTTTTCGGCGGAATACGGAAGACAACTTATTTTTATTGCCTCTAGCCTATTTATTATCCTTTTTCTATTGGTTTTAGACGCTAAAATATATGAGAAATATTCAGGGCTTATATATATCATTGCGCTACTTTTATTACTAGGTTTATTCTTTTTCGGAAAAACAGTTAAAGGGCAAACTAACTGGTACGGAATAGGCCCGTTTAGTATGCAACCTTCAGAATTTGCTAAAGTAGCAACAGCTTTAGCTCTCGCCAAGTTTTTGGATGATCCCAACATAGATTTAAAAAACTTCTCTACCCAAATTAAAGCCTTATCAATTATAGGAATCCCAATGATGCTTATTCTACCGAATGACCCAGGTAGTGCTATTGTTTTTATGTTTCTAATTTTTGCCCTTTATAGAGAGGGACTTCCTTTTATTTATATACTTATAGGTGCGTTGGTAGTAGTTCTTTTTATCTTGGCATTGGTTATAGAGGTGTGGGTTGTTATCTTAAGTATATTTATTATTACTGCTTTTTTATACTTCCGAACCAAAAAAGTACATCGAAATATTATAGCCAGTCTTGTTGTTTTTACAGGAATCTCTCTGTTTGTCTTTTCGTCCAGCTATATTTTCGAGAATGTGCTTCAGCCTCACCACAGAGACCGAATAAATATAATTTTAGGTAAAGAAATCGATTTAAAAGGGGTTGGATATAACCTAAATCAATCCAAGATAGCCATAGGTTCTGGAGGAATAAACGGAAAAGGATTTATGGAAGGTACTCAAACCAAAGGTAGTTTTGTTCCTGAACAGCATACTGATTATATTTTTACTACTCTCGGAGAAGAATGGGGGTTTATAGGAACAGTAACCGTGGTTATTCTATATGTCTTTTTGATGTTTCGGATTTTATACTTAGCAGAAGATCAAAAATCTACCTTTAGCAGAGTATATGGTTATGGAGTAGTCTGTATCTTATTTATTCATTTCTTTGCCAATATTGGAATGGTTCTCGGAATATTTCCGACCATAGGGATACCTCTTCCATTATTTTCATATGGAGGTTCTGGAATTTGGGCTTATACTTTATTGATATTTATTTTTGTAAAGCTCGATGCAAATAAAGTAAACGAATGGTAAGCTAGTTATCTTTTCTCTAAAAGCACTACATTTTCTACATGATGCGTTTGGGGGAACATATCTACTGGACGAATTCTCGTTACTTGGTACATTTGATCCATTAGAGCTAAATCACGTGCTTGAGTAGCAGAATTACAACTTACATATACTACTTTTTTAGGAGCTATCTTTAAGATTTGATCTACCACATCTTTATGCATTCCGTCACGGGGAGGATCGGTAATAATAACATCTGGAACTCCGTGAGTGGCAATAAATTCTTCATTGAAGACGTCTTTCATATCTCCGACAAAAAATTCACAATTTGTAATATTATTGCGTTTTGCATTAATCTTGGCATCTTTAATCGCGTCGGGAACAGCTTCTACTCCAATTACTTTTTTGGCGTTTTTGGATACAAATTGTGCAATAGTTCCTGTTCCAGTATATAAATCGTAAACGAGCTCATCTCCCGAAAGACCAGCAAATTCACGAGTTATTTTATATAATTCGTATGCTTGGTCAGAATTGGTTTGATAAAATGATTTTGCATTAATTGAGAAGGTAAGTCCTTCCATTTCTTCCAAAATATACTCTCTCCCTTTATATAAAACTACCTCTTGATCATAAATCGTATCGTTCGGCTTATTGTTCACAACATACTGTAAGGAGGTTATTTCAGGAAAGCGATTTGCAAGAAAATCTAAAAGTAGTTCTCTTTTGATGGTATCCTCTTCGTAAAACTGAATTAAAACCATAATTTCTCCAATCGAAGAGGTGCGAATCATAAGTGTTCGCAATAAACCATGGTGATTTCTGGCATTAAAAAATGTAAGTCCATTCTCGGTTGCAAAACGCTTGATTTCGTTTCGAATTTCGTTTGAAGGATCTTGCTGCAAATGACATTTTTCAAGATCTAAAATCTTATCCCACATTTTAGGAATATGAAATCCTAGGGCATTTCCTCTATCTATATTTTCTGTTTCTGCAATTTCTTTTTCTGTTATCCAACGAGCATCCGAAAAAGAAAACTCCATTTTATTGCGATAAAAAAACTGTTTATCACTTCCTAAAATTGGTTCAAATTCAGGTAGTTCTACTTTACCAATGCGTTTTAGATGATTATAAACTTCGTTGTTTTTATAAAAGAGCTGTTTTTCGTATTTCATATTCTGCCATTTACAACCTCCGCAATCTCCGAAGTGTTTACAAACGGGTTCTGTTCTATCTGATGAATATTTATGGAAACGAATGGCCTTCCCTTCAAAATAGGCTTTCCTTTTTTTGAAGGTCTTTACATCAACAACATCTCCTGGAACGACATTCGGAATAAAGATTACTTGTCCTTCAGGAGCTTTAGCAACCGAAACTCCTTTAGCTCCCGCATCTAAAACCTCTATATTTTCGAAAACTATGTTTTCTTTTTTATTTTTTCTTGACATTTTTGTATAAATGATTGGGTACAAAAGTACAGCTAACCAAGTGAAGAAACAAGACAATTATTTTTATACGAATTGAGATTAGAGTTTGTTTTTCAGAATAAATTAAATCCTAAATTTCAAACTCATAAATCCTAAATAAAATTCCTATTTTTGCCTAAATTCATTTTATAATGACTAAAGCCACTAAAAAACAAACTGATAAGCCTGAAAATCAGACAAAAAAGAAATCTTTCTGGAATCCGAGAAACAAATTGTTTTTTGGAATGATTTTAGTTTTATTTTCGGTTGCTTTATTATTGAGTTTTATTTCTTTTTACTTGTACGGAAAGGCCGATCAGAGCGTTCTTTCGGAATTCTCGGATAGAGGAGATAAGGCTAAAAATTGGTTGGGAAAATTTGGAGCATTTTTAGCAGATGTTTTTCTGTATAAAGGATTTGGAGCTGCTTCCTTTTTGTTTGTTCGATTATTCTTTTTGACTGGAATATACCTGATGTTAGAATTGAGTTTTTCAAAACTAAAAAAAATCTGGTTTTGGGATTTATATGTGATAGTGGTTATTTCGGTTCTATTCGGATTCTTCCACAATAAACTACCCGAATTAGGAGGGGTGTTTGGGTTTGAAATGAACTCTTTTTTACAAGATTATATCGGAAGTGCAGGGACAATTTTAGTCCTTGTGTTAGGCATTCTGATTTATTTGATTTTTAAAATAAGAATGTCTCCTGACAAAATTAAAAACTTTGTAAAAGAAAAACAGGACAAAATCAGAGAGGAACTTCACAAAGCCCAAGAAATAGCTCCTCAAGAAACCGCTCCATATGTCGAGTCCGAAATAGAAAGCGAAAAACAAGTAGTTACTCAAATTCCAACTTCTCTTCGCGAAGAGGTCGAAGAGGACTTAGGGGAAATTACTTTAAAAACAATTGTTGAAGAAGAACCTGTTTTATCAACTTTCGAAAAGAATGTTGAAGATGATAGTCCTACTATTTCTAACTATTCTGAAATCAATCTCTCGACGGAACTGAAATCAAAAGCTCTAGTTGAAGAGCCTGTCATTAAGGATGAAGAAAAACAAGATTTTGTTGTAGAAACTATTCAAGAAGAGGTTATTGTAGAAAATTTAGCTTCTAAATTAGTTGAAGATTTTGGAGAATTTGATCCTACTTTAGAGCTTTCAAACTATCAATTTCCGTCCATCGAATTACTCAAAGATTACGGAACTTCTGGCATTACTATTAATCAGGAAGAACTCGAAGCTAATAAAAATAAAATTGTAGAAACCCTAAAAAACTACAAGATTGACATCGCTCAGATTAAAGCGACTGTTGGTCCTACTGTTACCCTTTATGAAATTATTCCGGAGGCAGGTATACGTATTTCAAAAATTAAAAGTTTAGAAGATGATATTGCCTTATCGCTTTCGGCTTTAGGGATTCGTATTATTGCTCCAATTCCAGGAAAGGGGACCATAGGTATTGAAGTTCCTAATCAAAACCCATCTATGGTTCCGATGAAATCTGCTATTAGTGCTGCTAAATTCCAGAATGCAGAAATGGAATTACCGATTGCCCTCGGAAAAACCATTTCTAACGAAACTTTTGTGGTCGATTTAGCCAAAATGCCTCACTTATTGATGGCGGGAGCAACGGGGCAGGGAAAGTCAGTAGGATTGAATGCTGTACTTACTTCATTACTTTACAAAAAACATCCTGCTGAAGTAAAATTTGTTCTGGTAGATCCTAAAAAAGTGGAACTTACCCTTTTTAATAAAATAGAAAGACATTATTTAGCAAAACTTCCAGATACTGAAGAAGCAATTATCACCGATAATGCTAAGGTTATCAATACGTTAAATTCACTTTGTATCGAAATGGATAACCGCTACGAATTGCTTAAAGAAGCTTCTGTTCGCAACATCAAAGAATACAACGAAAAGTTCAAAAAACGCAAGCTTAATCCAGAAAATGGACACCGCTTCTTGCCGTATATTGTGTTAGTGGTCGATGAGTTTGCAGATCTTATTATGACAGCAGGAAAAGAAGTTGAAACTCCAATTGCGCGGTTGGCACAATTAGCTCGTGCTATTGGAATACACTTGATTATTGCTACACAGAGACCATCTGTTAATGTAATCACGGGTATTATCAAAGCTAACTTCCCTGCTCGTATCGCTTTTAGAGTAACTTCTAAAATTGATTCCAGAACAATTTTAGACAGTCAAGGAGCTGATCAGTTAATCGGACGTGGTGACTTGTTATACACCCAAGGTAATGATTTAACACGAGTACAATGTGCCTTTGTGGATACTCCAGAAGTAGAGAAAATATGTGAATTTATTGGTTCTCAAAAAGCCTATCCTAATGCTTATCTCCTGCCAGAATATGTAGGTGAGGAAAGTGGCATAAGTCTTGATATAGACATCTCTGAAAGAGATTCTTTATTTAGAGATGCTGCCGAAGTTGTGGTAACTTCGCAACAGGGTTCAACTTCATTGATACAAAGAAAGCTAAAATTAGGATACAATAGAGCAGGAAGACTTATTGACCAATTAGAAGCTGCAGGAATTGTTGGCCCTTTTGAAGGAAGTAAAGCACGAGCTGTTTTAATTCCAGATTTGGTTGCTCTCGAACATTTTTTAAACAATGAACAAAATAATAATTAAAATGCGGTTTTTAAGTGTTATAATACTTACTCTGGTTTCGTTTCTTGCAAGCGGACAAGACGCTCAAAAAGCAAAAAAGCTTTTAGATGAAGTTGCTGCAAAAGTAAAATCGTATGATAATGTTTCGATAGAATTTAGATATACTGTTAAGAATCTGAAAGAAAATATTTCTCAAGATAGCAAGGGAAACTTAACTCTTTCTGGAGAAAAATACATTTCTAATTTTTTGGGAACAACCGAAATGTTTGACGGAAAGAATAAATATACCATTATCCCAGAGGATGAGGAGATTACAATTGAAACGTATGACCCTAAAAAAGAAAATGCTTTTTCTCCGGCCAAAATACTTACGTTTTATACCAAAGGGTATAAGTATGAATGGGATAAATTACTTTTGCTTTCGGGTAAAAAAATTCAGTTTATAAAACTAAAACCTCTAGATGCCAATAGTGATGTAAAAGAAATTCTGTTAGGAATTGATAATGTTACCAAAAACATTTATCAACTTATTCAAATTTCAAAAGACGGAACCCGTTCAGAGTTGAGTATCATTTCTTTTAAACCAAATCAAACTTTGTCAGAAAATCATTTTATCTTTGTTGAAAGTAAATATTCCAACTATTACATCAACAGATTAGATTGATTTAAGTGAAAATAATTGACAAATACATCATTATTAGTTTCGTGACTACATTTGCCTCGGTATTTGTAATCTTATTTTTTATTTTTATTTTACAACTCTTGTGGATGTATATCCCAGAATTAGCCGGAAAGGGATTAAGCGTATGGTTTGTACTTAAATTTCTTTCGTATGCCATGCCGACAATGGTGCCTTTAATTCTGCCGCTTTCGATTCTGTTGGCTTCCATTATGACTTTTGGTTCTTTTGCTGAAAATTATGAGTTTGCTGCTATGAAATCAGCTGGGATGTCTCTTGGAAGAGCCTCTAAAGGATTAACTGTTTTTATATTATTTCTGGCTGGAATTGCATTTTTCTTTGCTAATGATGTTATTCCGTATTCTAAATATAAAGTCAAAAATTTTAGAAACAATATTAAAGAAAAGCCATCAATGGCTATTGCAGAAGGTCAGTTTAATGATCTTGGAGCTTATAATATTAAAGTGGACGAAAAATACGGAGATAATGACCAACTATTAAGGGGAGTTGTTATTCACAAAAAATCTGCTCAAGGCAAAAACACTACTGTTACTAAAGCCAAAAGAGGAGAACTCGTAAGTAAAGACGACTCAAGCATTCTTCAGCTTATTTTGTATGATGGGCACCATTACGAAGATATTATACCCAAAGATTTTCAGGAAAGACAAAGAATCCCTTTTGCTAAGGCGGATTTCGAAAAGTATATTATCAACATGGATTTGTCAGGACTACTCAATGTAGATTTGGATTCGGACAGTGGAGAAAATGCAGATGGATTACTCAATGTTTCAGAATTAAAATACACCATTGATTCTCTAAAAATCCAACAGAAAAAAGATGAAATTTCTTATTCAGACAATATTCATTACAAAATGACTACGGTCTTTCAGACTATTAGAAAAAGAAGTACAGAGGCAGAGGATGCTGAAAATCAATCCTCTGTGAAAAAAGTTTTTGATAAAAAGGATGTTATAGAAATTGTTCCGGAATCCCAACGAAAACAAATTTATGAATCTGCACTAGCTACTGTAACAGGTTCAAAATATAGTATCGCAGAAACAAAAAACAATTTAGAATTTCAGACCAAAAATATTCGTTCTTACCAATATTCTTTATACGAAAGATTCGTGGTAGCCTATTCGTGTTTACTAATGTTCTTTATAGGAGCTCCACTGGGAGCAATTATTCGAAAAGGAGGTTTTGGACTTCCCATTGTTTTTGCTATTGTCATTTTTATTGCCTACCATTTTACGACAACTTTCGGAAAAAAAATTGCTCAGGACGGAATAATACAAGCTTTTTGGGGAGCTTGGGGTTCTTCAATAATTTTGACTCCACTGGCTATAGTTCTTACCTATCAAGCAACTAATGATAAAAAAATAGGTTTGGATAAGTTTACTGAACCTATTCAGCGATTCTTCGCTAAAATTTTCAAAACAAAACAAAAAAATACAACTCAAAATGTCTGATACAAAAATCAAATTAAATACTATAGCAGAAGCTATTGAAGATATTCGTCAAGGAAAAGTAATTATTGTTGTAGATGATGAAGATCGAGAAAACGAAGGAGATTTTATTGCAGCTGCCGAAAGCGTAACTCCCGAAATGATTAATTTTATGGTTACTCACGGAAGGGGTTTAGTGTGTGTTCCGATTACCGAAACAAGAGCCAAAGAGTTAGATTTGAAGATGATGGTAGAAAATAATACTGTTTTACATCAAACTGCTTTTACCGTTTCAGTAGATTTAAAAGGTTACGGCTGCACAACCGGAATCTCGGTTCACGATAGAGCCAAAACGATTAAAGCTATAACAGACGAAAATACCAAACCCGAAGAGCTTGGAAGACCAGGTCATATCTTTCCGCTAGTGGCCAAAAAAGGAGGTGTTTTAAGAAGAACTGGACATACAGAAGCTTCTATTGATTTGGCTCGTTTGGCAGGATTTAAGCCCATGGGAATTTTGGTTGAAATCTTAAATGAAGACGGATCAATGGCTCGATTACCTCAACTAGTAGAAGTAGCTAAGAAATTTGATCTCAAAATTATCTCTATTGAGGATTTGGTAGCTTACCGAATGCAGCATGACAGTTTAATTCTAAAAAAAGAAGACTTTGAAATCAATACCCGTTTCGGAACTTTCCGCTTGAGAGCTTATTTACAAAAAACAAATAAACAGGTTCATATTGCCTTGACTAAAGGTACGTGGAATGAGACCGAGCCTATACTTACAAGGATTAATTCAACGTTGGTAAATAATGATATTCTAGGAACTCTTACTAATAATCCTGATGAAAAATTAGAAAGAATGTTCAATGCTATAAACCAAGAAGGAAAAGGAGCGATCATCTTTATCAATCAGGAATTACAATCGATGAATTTACTCACTCGATTAATTGAATTTAAAGAATTACAAGAACAAGGCACAATCAAAGCTCCTAAAGTTCCGATGGATGCAAAAGACTTTGGAATTGGAGCTCAGATTCTACATGATTTAAATATCTCGAAGATTAGATTGCTTTCAAATTCTCAACAGACCAAGCGCGTAGGGATGGTAGGGTACGGGCTTGAAATTTCAGAACATGTAGCTTACTAATTGCCTCAAACCAAAAAAATATTTTCTAAGGAACTTTTATCACTCTTGGGCTAAATAATACTTAACACCATAAAAAAAGCCATTATTTTTAAAAATAATGGCTTTATTATTTATGTAAACAAGTATTATCTTGTGAATAACAACTCTCTGTATTTAGTTAATGTCCATGTTTCGTTATCCACCACAAGTTCTAATTTATCACAATGGTAACGAATTTCATCAAAGAACGGTTTTACTTTCTCACAATAAGCTTTTGCTTGTTTTTCAATATCTGTTAAGGCATTGGCTTTTTTTCTTTCTTCTGTCATAGCTTCAACTAAAGAATTAATAGCTTCGATATGATTAGAAATTTCTTTTATAATAGCAATTTGCTCTTTGCCTATAGATTCAAACTCTGCTCCGAAGATATTTTTAAGCCCACTTACGTTTTTAACAACCAAATTTTGATAGCGAATAGCGGTAGGAATCACATGATTGCGAGCAATATCTCCAAGTACTCTTCCTTCAATTTGGATTTTCTTTACATACTCTTCTAGCTCTATTTCGTAGCGAGCTTCTACTTCTGTGCGATTCATTACACCCATTTCTGAAAACAATTCTAAAGCTTTCTGAGAGGCTTTTGCTTTTAATGCTTCGGGAGTAGTTTTATGATTGCTTAAACCGCGTTTTTTAGCTTCTTTTTCCCATGCATCGCTATATCCATCGCCTTCAAACAAAATATGTTTGGATGTTTTTATATATTCTCTCAAAACATTAAAAATTGCTTCGTCTTTTTTCAACCCTTTTTTCTCAATAAGAGCGTCCACTTCTTTTTTAAAGTCTTTTAATTGTTTTGCTACTATAGTGTTTAGTACTGTCATTGAATTCGCACAATTCGCAGTAGATCCTACAGCTCTGAACTCAAATTTATTTCCTGTAAAAGCAAACGGAGAAGTCCTGTTTCGGTCTGTATTATCTAATAATACATCTGGAATTTTACCTACTACGTTTAATTTTAAGTCTGTTTTTTCTTCTGGAGAAAGTTTTCCTTTCGACACCCCTTCAAGTTCTTCTAACACTTTAGTAAGTTGAGTTCCAATAAAAATCGAAATAATAGCAGGTGGTGCTTCGTTAGCTCCTAATCTGTGGTCGTTACTTGCAGATGTTATCGAAGCTCTTAGTAACTCTTCATACGTTTGAACAGCTTTAATCGTATTGATAAAGAAAGTCAAAAACTGTAAGTTGTTCATTGGAGTCTTGCTCGGGCTAAGTAAATTTACTCCGGTATTAGTTGCCAAAGACCAGTTATTGTGTTTACCAGAACCATTTACTCCTTTGAATGGTTTTTCGTGGAATAACACTTTAAAATTATGGCGTTCTGCAACTTTTTGCATCACATCCATCAATAATGAATTATGGTCAACTGCAAGATTTGTTTCCTCAAAAATAGGAGCTAACTCATATTGATTTGGAGCTACCTCATTATGACGGGTTTTAACTGGAATTCCAAGAAGCATACATTCGTTTTCTAAATCTCTCATATAGTTTAATACACGAGTCGGAATAGAACCAAAATAGTGGTCTTCTAATTGCTGTCCTTTAGCAGATGTATGTCCTAAAAGTGTTCTTCCAGTAAGTAAAATATCTGGTCTTGAAGCTGCTAAGGCTTTATCAACCAAGAAATATTCTTGCTCCCACCCTAAAGTAGCAGTAACTTTTTTCACGTTTTTATCAAAATAATTACAAACCTCTGTTGCTGCTTCATCAATAGCCCCTAGAGCTCTCAAAAGTGGTGTTTTGAAATCTAGAGCTTCTCCAGTATAAGAGATAAAAACAGTTGGGATACAAAGCGTAGTCCCATATATAAAAGCAGGAGATGTCGGATCCCAAGCAGTATAACCACGAGCTTCGAAAGTGTTTCGGATTCCTCCATTCGGGAAACTAGAAGCGTCTGGTTCTTGTTGTACTAAAGCACCACCCGAGAGTCTTTCTACAGGGTCACTCCCATCCATTGAAGTTTCAAAAAAAGCATCGTGCTTTTCTGCTGTTGTTCCTGTCAAAGGTTGAAACCAGTGTGTATAGTGCGTTACCCCTTTTGACAAAGCCCATTGCTTCATTCCGATAGCCACATGATCAGCCATATTGCGATCAATCTTTTTACCGTGATTGATAGCGTCTTTAAGCGCTTTGTAAGCATCAATATTCAAAAACTGCTTCATCGCTTTGTCATTGAATACGTTTTGCCCAAAAATTGATGATTTTCTCCCAGAATCCTCTACATGAACCGGAATTCTTGAAGTAGCTTCTTTGATTGCTTGAAATCGAAATGTTGACATTTGTAATGCTTTTTAGTTTATACCCTATAAATAACACCGCAAAAATACAAAAAAATGGTTTTTACAAACATTTAACCCCTAAAATTTTAGGGCTTGAGTCAAAAAAATATATTTTCAACATAAAAATATCTTTTTTGTTCGTTCAATATGAAAAAATTATCTTTGGTATAATTTTCTAAAAAACATCATGAATACTAATTTTTATGCGATTTTGATGGCTGGTGGTGTAGGTTCAAGGTTTTGGCCTGTAAGCACTCCTGATTTTCCAAAACAATTTCACGATATGTTAGGAACAGGAGAAACACTCTTGCAAAAAACTTTCTCTCGTCTATCGCAGCTTATTCCGGCCGAAAACATTTTGATTTTAACTAATGAACGGTACAATAATCGGGTTTTAGAACAATTAAAGATACCTCAAGAGCAGGTAATTCTAGAGCCAGCCATGCGAAATACTGCTCCTTGTATATTATATGCTTCTTTAAAAATCCAAAAGCTCAATCCAAAAGCTCAAATTTTGGTTGCGCCTTCAGACCATTGGATTGAAGATGAGGCACTCTTTTTAGAACACCTCAAACGATCATTTTTATTTTGCGAAAATAATGATGTTTTGATGACATTGGGAATTCAACCAACATTTCCGAATACAGGTTATGGCTATATTGAATTTGATAAAAAGGATTTTAATCCTATAAAAAAAGTACAACAATTCCGAGAAAAACCAAATCTAGAATCAGCTCAAAAATTTATTGAAAGTGGTAATTTTTTGTGGAATGCTGGAATTTTTATTTGGTCTTCAAAGGCAATCATTAATGCCTTCAAAATCCATCAGCCCGAAATGTTTTCGCTTTTTCAAAGTGGAAATCAACTTTATAATACGCGGGATGAAAAACAATTTATTGAGATTAATTATCCGAAATCGGAGAATATTTCGATTGATTACGCCATTTTAGAGAAAGCCAAAAATGTCTATGTACTCCCGTCTGATTTTGACTGGAACGATTTAGGTACTTGGGGTTCACTTTATGAAAAGTTACCTAAAAATGAGGGAAAAAATGCTGTTATCAATGCCACCCTCATAGCAGAGAATGCTGAAAATAATATTGTGCGTACTCATAAAAATAAAACTGTTGTCATTAAAGGGTTAAATAATTTCATTATTGTGGAAACAGAAAATACTATTTTGATTTATCCTAAATCACAAGAACAAGACATTAAAAAAACTGTTCAAGACAATAATTTATAATATAGTATTACCACTAATACTTCAAAGAGCTCTTGAAATATAAATTTTTTGAGCTATCTCTAATGAATTTATTGGAACTTTGTATTTTTTTTAACGTGATTTAAACATAATTAATCTAATTTCACGGGCTTAAAAATCCTTTTGTTCATCAACTTTAAAAAATAAACCATGCAAGATTTTGACTGGATGCAACTTATAAATCCTGAATTTTATATCAATATGAAAATAGGCGGTATAAATATAGGTCTTTGGGTTGTTTTGTTTATTGTTTTTGCTGAAACTGGATTATTTGTCGGTTTCTTTCTCCCTGGAGATAGTTTATTGTTCTTGTCAGGGGTTTATTCTACCGAATTAGTAAGTCAATTTGTACACCTAGAGGGTGATTTCATAAATGTACTCGTGCTTTCTTGTTTAGTTGCACTCGCAGGTATTTTAGGAAATATGGTAGGATATTGGTTTGGTTCTAAGAGCGGTACTTATCTTTATAAACGCGAGGACAGTTTTTGGTTTAAGAAAAAATATTTGATTCAATCCCGAGAGTTTTTTGATAAGCACGGAGGAAGAGCTATTATTTTTGCTCGTTTCTTTCCTATTTTTAGAACTTTTGCTCCCATTGTAGCTGGTATTTCAGGAATGAATAAAAGACGATTTATGCTCTTTAATATTATCAGTTCAATCTTATGGGCTTTTAGTTTAATTTTTGCAGGACATTACCTCAATGATCTTTTCGGAAGAACTTTCGGAATTGAACTTAAAGATAACATTGGTCTTATCGTAATCATATTGGTTACTATTACTACTATTCCAGTAATTATAAAACTTTTCAAAAGACCTAAAAATAAAAACGCTTAAAACAATGATTGTGGGGGTAATCACAAATAATTGAGAGAATAACTCCAAAAACAAAATAAAGGTTAACAAAAAAGGCTAAAATTGCAAATTCCAGTGATATTGACCACCCAATTCCAATTTAAAGTGACCACCTGAT
>JBEBWA010000005.1:0-129109 GCA_040392465.1 Flavobacterium suncheonense | reverse complement strand
CAGATGGTGCTGACGGTGCAGTAGGTCCTCAAGGTCCACAAGGTATTCAAGGAGAAGTTGGTCCTCAGGGTCCAGCAGGCCAAGGTGGAGTTACTACAGTAACATCTCCTATAGCAATATCAGGAGCAGGAACAGAAGCATCTCCTTATAATATAAGTGTAAGCACAGGTAATCTTACTTCTAATACTACTGCTTTGACAGTTACTGGTGGTACGAATGCAACTTTAACAAATGTTTCATTAGAATTGGATGTGAATAATGGTATTCAAGTAAATAATAATAATGTACAGCTTGGAGGTCCTTTAGTGACACCAACTACAATTACAACTACTGCAACTAACACTATAGCTTTAGCAGGTTTACAAACAGGGTCTGCAACAGATAGAACTGTAGTGGCAAATCCTACTACTGGAGTTGTAAGACAAGTTAGATCAGCTCCAAGAATGTTTTATATGCCTGCAGTTGTATTTGATACATCGGTTACTGGTACTGGTTTAACAAGAAACTTATATCAGGATTATGTAAACCAGTTTACAGGAGGACAAGTAGGTCCAGGTAATGCGTCATATAATGTAGCGCACGGAGCGAGTGGTTATTCTATGCCATATACAGGTGGGCTGATTGGAAGTGCAGGAGCGCCAGCAGATATAGCTGTATATGCTTCGAATGAATTGTATTATTATGTATCTTATTATGACCAAACAGTGTTCTCTAATGTGAGTATTAGTGCCACAGGAGTACTTACTTATAACATTATTGGTACAGCTTCGGAAGCCTCATATATGAATATTATATTTGTAGTAATAGAATAATAAAAATAAATCTTTACCCTCTCTTTTGAGGGTGAAGATTTTGTAATATATTTATAAGCTAATAAATTAACCAGATTAAATTATGAAAATAATTAAAATAGGTTTTCTTATTTTCGGATTGTTTGGATTGGGGAATATGTACTCTCAATCAGGTCAAGCAGTCAACGAAGGACTTTTGTATATAAGTCCCGGAACGCTAATGACTGTGGTTTCTGATTTTGATAATACTGATATGGGGGAATATGAGAATAATGGGGAAGTATTATTCCAAGGGCATTTTAATAATGATGGTATAACTACTTTTAATTCTCAATATCAGGGCTATACTCGTTTTGAAGGAGTTGATCAACAGAATATTTCGGGGAGTATTCCAGTCGATTTTTATGATGTTCTATTCCGTAATACTGCGATTCAACCTGCATTTCGCTTGTCTGGAAATATTTCTGTTTCAGGAAATGCTGATTTTGTTGCAGGTATTGTTGATAATGAAGATTTTGGCGGACTTATGGTTTTTGAAGAAGCTGCTACTTATACAAATGTTGACAACTTTGCTCATGTTGATGGTTATGTTCAAAAAAATGGAGCTGAAGAGTTTCAATATCCTATAGGAGATGGTAATTATTATCGTTTTGCTCGAATTTCTCCCACTGGAAATAGTGCTCAATCTTTTACAGGGAAATATTTTTTAGAGAATTCAGATTTGCTTTATCCTCATTCTAGCAGAGCTGGAATTATAGAGATTATAGATAATAGAGAATATTGGACAGTAACTAAAGAAGTGTCAGGAGAAGATGTTTTTGTAACTTTGAGCTGGGACGAAGCAACTACACCTATAGAAATAATCATAGAACCGTATGAGGATATACATATTGTCCGTTGGGATGATGTCCAAAACCTTTGGGTTAGCGAAGGCGGGATTGTAGATTTGGATAACAAAACTGTTCATACAGCTTCTCGTGTAGAAGGATATGGTGTTTTTACGTTGGCACGAGTTCGAGGAAGTTTAATCAATCCAGGAAATGTGGTTATCTATAATGCTGTAACACCTAACGAAGATGGTCATAACGATTATTTTCTTATAGATAATATTGATAAATTTCCTAATAACAATGTGTTGATATTTAATCGTTGGGGAGTAGAGGTATATTCAGCAAAAGGATATAATAATAACGACGTATCTTTTAAAGGTACTTCGGACGGACGTGTAACTATGAGCGGTTCAAATATGCTGCCTACAGGACATTATTTTTATATAATAGATTACTTTTTTGATGAAGATGATAATCCTCGATGGGTCAGAAAAGCAGGATATTTATATTTGACAACAGAATAGCCATTAACTAAATACTCAAGATTATGTTAATAAAGATAAATCGTTTTCTATTACTCAATGTATTCTTCTTGCTTTCACTATTTGGTTATTCGCAACAGGATTCTCAATACACACAATATATGTATAATACTAATAATGTTAATCCTGCTTATGCAGGTTCAAGAGAGGTGTTGAGTATTTTTGGAATGTATCGTACACAATGGGTCGGATTAGAAGGGGCACCTGACACAGGTGCTTTTTCATTACATTCGCCAGTTAGCGAACGGGTTGGTTTAGGACTTACTATTATAAATGATAAGATTGGTATTTCAGACGAGACTACAATTTCAGTTGATTTTTCGTACACAATTCCTGTTACTGAAAATTATAAATTAGCCTTCGGGCTGAAGGGGACCGCGCATTTACTTAACGTAGATTATTCCAAACTTCTTGTATATAATCCCGATGACGTATTACTTCAAAATAATATAGAAAATCGTTTTTCTCCTAATATAGGAGCAGGATTTTATCTATATTCGGATAAGTTTTATGCAGGTATTTCTGTTCCTAATATGTTAGAAACAAAACATTATGATGATAACAGCGCAACAAAATCTTTGTCTGGAGAGCGCATGCATAGTTATCTGATTACAGGCTATGTTTTTGATTTGAAAGACAATATTAAATTTAAGCCAGCTGCTTTGGCAAAAGTGGTCAAAGGAGCTCCCCTACAACTTGACGTTACAGGAAACTTTTTGTTTAACGAACGTTTTACTTTAGGAGTTGCTTGGCGTTGGGATGCTGCCGTCAGTGGATTAGCAGGATTCCAAATTGATAATAATTGGTTTATAGGTTATGGATATGATGCAGAAACTACTAAATTAGCAAATTATAACTCGGGTTCCCACGAGATATTTTTAAGATATGAATTTTTTCGTAAGAGTAGTCGTATGATTTCTCCGAGATTTTTCTAACTTTATAAAAAAGTTATATATCATGAAAAGAACTATATTTATTATCATTTTTTTGGCTTTAGGTAACTTGTTTACGTTGACAGCCCAACAAACTCGAGTAAAAAAAGCGGAAAAAGAATATGAAGATTATTCTTATATAGACGCAATTAAAATTTATGAAAGTATATATGATAAAGGATATAGGTCAGTAGAAATGCTACAGAGTTTAGGTAATGCTTATTACTTTAATGCCGAATATGCAGATGCGGCCAAGTGGTATTCCGAATTGTTTTTGATGGAGGGTAAACCGTCAGATCCTGAATACTATTACAGATATTCGCAAAGTTTGAAATCAATTGGAGATATAACAAAATCTACCGAATATCTTACTAAATATTTTCAAGCAATAGGAAAAGATTCTCGAAAAACAACTGCAAAGAATTATTTAGACGAAATAGAGGATAATTCAGGTCGTTTTATAGTGGCTAGTGTAGAAGCTTTAAATTCTGATAAAGCAGACTACGGAACATCTTTTCATCGAGATAATCTAATTTTTGCTTCTACCCGAGGCAGAAAAAGCTGGTTAGTATCACGTAAACAAGCATGGAGTGACCAATATCATGAATCCTTATATGCATCTCAAATAGATCAGCAGGGTAATTTAGAAAAACCAGAATTATTTTCTTCTGAACTGGATTCACGTTATAGCGAAAGTACTCCTGCCTTTACTTCAGATGGGAATACTATTTACTTTACTCGTCACAATTATCTTAAGAAAAGAGGGTATTCGTCTGACCAAACTACCCATCTAAAAATATACCGAGCCGTATTTAAAAACGGGAAATGGAAAAATATTACAGAACTTCCTTTTAATAGTGATGAATATAGTGTGGCCCATCCAGCTTTGAGTCCAGATGAAAAGACTTTGTATTTTTCTTCAGATATGCCAGGTGGTTTAGGAGGATCTGATATTTGGAAAGTTTCTATAAATGATGATGGATCTTTTGGAACTCCTGAAAATTTAGGCCCTACTGTAAATACAAAAGGAAGAGAGACTTTTCCTTTTGTCTCAGAAGAAAATGATTTATATTATTCTTCTAATGGTAAATTAGGACTTGGAGGGTTAGATATTTTTGTATCCCGAATTACTGAAAAAGGACACGAAGAAGCCATAAATGTAGGTAAACCTGTTAATGGACCTTTGGATGATTTTGCTTTTTATTATGATTCAGAAAAACGTACGGGTTTCTTTTCTTCAAACAGAAAAGGAGGGAAAGGATATGATGATATTTATAAATTTGTAGAAACACGTCCTTTGTTTATCACGCAAAGTATTGTAGGTACAGTTAAAGATGCAGAAACAGGAGAACCTGTTTCGGATGTTGTTGTAAATATATACGATGGAGAAGAAAATTTTGTAGGAACTACAACTACTGATAAAAAAGGGGAATACACCTTTGGACAAGACCTGATAAAAGGGAATGAATTTTATCGCATTAGAGCAATATCAGAAAACCATAATATAGATGAACGTTCATTGATTACAGGAGATGTTAACGGTCATATAAACATTGAAAATTTTGATGTTAAAAAAGTAAAAATCAATATTCTTCCAGGTACCGACTTAGCGAAAGAATTAAATATTCCTATCATTTATTTTGATTTTGATAAATCAAATATTAGATCTGATGCAGCGGTAGAATTAGCCAAATTATTACAGGTTTTACAGAATTACCCAGGGCTAAATATAGATATCCGTTCACATACAGATAGTCGAGGAAGTCATTATTACAACGAAGGATTATCTGACCGTCGAGCTAAATCAACCCGAGAATGGCTGATAAAAAAAGGAGTTCCAGCGGTGAGGCTTACAGCTAAAGGTTTTGGAGAAACTGAACTGGTAAATGAATGTGCGGATGGAGTTTGGTGTAGTGAACCTGACCATCAGGCAAACCGCCGTTCCGAATTTATCATTATAAATTAAAATAGACTGATAAAAAAAAAGAGCCTTTTCATTTAAATGAAAAGGCTCTTTTTTACATACTATTTAAAAGTAAAAAATAATTTTAGGGGATTCAAACTCTATTTTCCTTCTTTTAAAAAGATAAGTTTTTAGATTTAGATTCATTTTTTATATTTAACTTCGTTATAAATTCTTTTTTATGGAAATTAAAAAGCCATTTAATCTGTACAAATGGATTCAAGATAACCGTCATTTGCTCAAGCCTCCTGTGGGTAATAAAAACCTATATGTAGATTCTGGAGATTATATTGTGATGATAGTTGGAGGACCTAATGCGCGAAAAGATTTCCATTATAATCAGACCGAAGAACTCTTTTTTCAATTAGAAGGGACTGCACGTATTTTTATCCAAGAAGATGGTAAAAAGAAAGAAATGATATTGAACTCAGGGGATATGTTTTTATTGCCTGCAGAAACTCCTCATTCTCCAGTAAGAGAAGAAAATTCTATAGGTCTTGTCATAGAGAGCAAAAGAATAGGAAAGAAACATAAAGATGGATTGTTATGGTTTTGTGAGAATTGTAACCACAAATTATATGAGGTCCACTTTGAATTAAATGATATTGAAAAAGATTTCTTACCTCATTTTAAAAATTTTTATAATTCAGAGAAACTACGTACGTGCGAAAAATGTGGTGACATAATGGAAGCTGACCAGCGTTTTGTAGAATAACTATATTTTTGTAAGAAAAGGTAGGCAGTTAAAAAATTTCAACCTCAATAATTATATTGCTTCTGGAGGGTGAACTTCTTGTTTAGCCTTGTCAAACCACTCAGAAATTATAGGAAATACAAATTCCGATGTTTTAACGATGGGTTTGTAAAGGATAGATTCGGTTAATTTCTCTTCTGAAATAAAAGTATTGGAAGTATTTATTTTATGAAAAAAATGTAGAAAGACACTTAAAATAAAAATCATTTTGATAAGCCCGAATATTCCCCCTAATAAGCGATTTATCCATCCCAAATTAGCAAAATTGGCAATTTTTGTAAATACTTTTGCCAGTAAAACTATTCCAATAACTACCGCTATAAAAGTAATTGCAAAGGCTATTATTTCAATATAATCAGTGCTAGTGTCAAAATTATCTCGGATAAGATTAGCGGTTAAGCCCGAAAATTTTATAGCTAAATAAATCCCTATAAGTAAGGAGATAAGAGAAGCAAACTCAATAAAAAGTCCTTTCCAGACTCCTTTAACAAGTCCATAAAGAAGTATTATTGCTAGAAAAAAATCTACAAAGTTCATTGTCTTAATTGAGTGCATAGACTGCCCCTAAGCGAAAAATAGGAACAGTTACTTTAAATTTTTTAGTAGTCGTAAAATTTACCATCATAAAATATCCTTTCATTGCTCCAAAAGGTGAAACCAATAAACATCCTGAATGATAAGTATAACTTTCTCCTGATTTTATTATAGGTTTCTGGCCTACAACTCCTTCTCCCATTATAATCTCTTTGTCATTCAGAGAATCAAAAATTTCCCAACAGCGACTCAATAACTGAACAGAGTCTTTACTCTGATTTTCTATGGTGATATGATAAGTAAAAGCATAGCAAATCTTATAATTTTTGAAGTAAATTCCTTCAAAATTAGTGACAACAGAAACTTTTATGCCTTGTGTAACTTGCGAAACCATAGCTCTTTTACTTCTTTAACTTGTTTCAAAGATACAAAAAACAAAAATAAGAGGTTAACTTAATGTTTGTGTCAATACTAAAAGGCTTGGATTTTTAAAAAAAATCCAAGCCTTTTCCAACTAAATAGATTAACCAATAACCTTAACTTTCTAATTGTTTTACGAACTGTAGTTCTATATTGAATCGAACCTCTTCACTTACCAAAACCCCTCCTGTTTCAAGAGCTGAGTTCCAGTTTAACCCCCAATCTTTTCGATTTATTTTTCCTGTTAGAGTCATTCCTAATTTTGTATTCCCCCACGGATCTTTCCCTATTCCACCAAATTCTACATCCAAAACAACAGGATTAGATACTCCTTTTATTTCTAAATTTCCTTCTAATTGGGTTTCTGGATTAAATTTAGTTGATTCAAAACTAATTTTCGGATGATTTTCTACGTCGAAGAAATCGTCACTTTTTAAGTGATTATCTCTATCTGTGTTTCCTGTTAATATAGTTGAAGCATCACCTTCAAATTTGATAATAGCATTGTCCAAAGCATCATTGTCAGCTTCTATAGTTGCTTTATATACATCTATTTTCCCAGAAACGTTCGTAAACATCATGTGTTTTACTTTAAAACCAATTTCGGAATGGGTTGAGTCTATTATAAATTTTGACATAATTTGTTGTTTTAAGTTATTATATTTCCCTATAATTAATTTGTATATACAAATGTAGGAATAATAATTTAATCGATAGATTAAATTTATGTTAAACCTGCTTTTAATAAAAGGTATGAATAATTATTATTAATTGGGCTTTTTTAAACCTAATTTTGCTGCTTTTTGCAGAACAAAATTATAAGCGGCTTCGTATTCGTTCGGAATTTCTCCTTCTAAGATAGCTTCTTTAACAGCTTCTTTTAGGATTCCAATCTCACGAGAAGGTTTCAGATTGAATAGCTCCATAATTTGTTCTCCTGAGATAGGAGGCTGAAAATTACGAATTCTATCTTTTTCTTCTACTTCAATAATTTTCTCTCTAACGATACGAAAGTTATTGTGATATTTCTGAAATTTTCTAGGATTTTTGGTCGTAATATCTGCTTCACATAAGGTCATTAAATCTTCAATATGTTCGCCTGCATCAAACACTAACCTTCTAACGGCCGAATCAGTAACAATATCTTCTGAGATCACAATGGGGCGAGAGCTCATCATCACTAACTGCGAAACATATTTCATTTTTTGATTCAAAGGCATATGTAGTCGGGTAAAGATTTTCTTTACCATTTTTCCTCCCAAGAACTCGTGTCCATGAAAGGTCCAACCTTGTTTTTTATTATAGCGTTTGGTAGGTGCTTTTCCGATATCGTGCAAAAGAGCAGCCCAACGAAGCCATACGTCATTCGTGTGTGGAGCGATATTATCGACTACTTCAAGTGTGTGATAAAAATTATTTTTATGAGTATGACCCTCAATTTCTTCTACATTGTTCAAAGCAGTGAGTTCAGGCAAAATAATATCCAAAAGTCCGGTTTTGTGTAACAATAAAAATCCGATTGAAGGTTTTTCGGACAATAGGATTTTATTAAGTTCCTCGACAATTCGTTCTCCCGATATGATTTTTATTCTCTCCTTGTTTCTGCTAATAGCCTCCAAAGAATCCTGTTCAATCTCAAAATGAAGTTGAGAAGCAAAACGAATAGCTCTCATCATTCGAAGCGGATCATCAGAATAAGTGATGTCTGCATCTAAAGGAGTTTTGATGAGTTTGTTTTCTAAATCTTCTAACCCTCCAAAGGGATCCAGAAGCTCTCCATAGTTCTTTTTGTTGAGCGAAAGAGCTAATGCATTTATCGTGAAATCTCTTCGGTTCTGGTCGTCTTCTAAACTTCCGTTTTCTACTATAGGTTTTCGAGAATTGAAGTTATAAGATTCTTTTCGGGCCCCGACAAACTCAATATCTA
Source organism: Flavobacterium suncheonense (assembly GCA_040392465.1). GTDB lineage: Bacteria > Bacteroidota > Bacteroidia > Flavobacteriales > Flavobacteriaceae > Flavobacterium > Flavobacterium suncheonense_A. The sequence goes on along the minus strand of JBEBWA010000005.1, from coordinate 120,416 downwards.
AATCTTTGTACCGAAACATAGCTGTTCCGTAGTTTTTAAAAACTTGAACTTTGGGTTTATTAGGCAAAAGTTCTGATACTTTTTGAGCCAGTTCAATTCCGCTTCCGACCGTGACAAAGTCTATGTCTTTTTTAAAATCCCTTTCTAGGAAAAAATCTCTTACAAAACCTCCTATCACATAGCTCTCTAATCCCAAAGCTTCAGAGGCTTGAGATACGACTTCAAAAATCGGATGTATAAGGGCTTTTTTGTAGATCAATTTTTTAATTTCAGGTTTGTAGTGTCAGTTCTTAAAACGAAAACCTCAAACAACTATTTTCTAATAATTGTAACTCTATTGTCTAAAGTTAGTTTGATGATAGTCGAAGGTTTGTCCATTTTTTTGTCTTGATGCAAATTTACGACATAATCTACACCTTTAATAATTTCAGGGTTGATTTCGGAAAAAGACTTTGGAGTAGCATCACCGCTTATGTTGGCAGAAGTCGAAACCAGCGGTTTTTTCATTCGTTCGATTAAATTATAACAAAAAGACTCTTTTACGATTCTAATTCCGACAGAATTGTCCTCTGCAATAATCTCCTCTGCAATATTTCTTGGATTATCTAAAATCAATGTAGTTGGTTTTTCAGATAATTCCCAGATCTGAAAAGCATTTTCGGGAATTTCACTAAACAGCTGATACAACATTCTGTCTCCGTTTACCAAAGCAATCATACTTTTGGACTCAGCCCTTTTTTTTAGAGCAAACACTTTTTGTACTGCTGCAGAGTTAGTAGCATCACAACCAATTCCCCAAACTGTATCGGTAGGGTAGAGGATGATTCCTCCGTTTTTAATCACCTCAAAAGCGTTGTGAACTTCTGTTTTTATATCATTCATACTTATTATCTATTCATCATCACAGACTTCGCTTTCATTTCTTCCGTCTTCATCCTGTTTTCGTGTTCCTTCTTTAGAATCTATTACATTTTTAAGCTCATCTCTGACAGATTTATCCCACATTTTTACTTTACTGACATAGGCAGTTCTTGCAATCAAAAAAGCGGCAACGGGAGAAGTAATGAACAAAAAGAAAATTACTGCAAAAACTTTGGTAGTAATCGAAAAGTCCGAAAAATGAATAGCAACCGCTCCTAGAATACAGCCCACTCCCAATGTAGCAGCCTTAACAGTTACAGATAATCGCGTATAAAAGTCAGGCATCCTATATATACCTAAAGAGGCTATCAGAATGAAAATTGCACCCAAAGTGCTTAATATCATAATTAGAATCTCATTCATTTTTATCTCCTTTATCTAAATAATAAGCAAAAGCAATGGTACTCAAAAAGGCAATTAGAGCCAAGATCATAGCGGTATCTAAAAAAGTTTGATCCTCAGAGACCAAACTAAAGACTCCAATGAGTCCTACCCCAGATGAAATGATTAAATCCAAAGCAATTACGCGATCCACTACATGAGGTCCTTTTACAAATCTAACCACTATTATAAGTAACGAGAGACAAATAATAGGAATGACTACCCACATCAAATAAGATTCTACTGTCATTATCGTATAATTTCTATTAGTTTTTTCTCTAATCCGTTTCTCAAGCGTTCTATAAATTTTTCTTTATCTTTTACGTACAATCCGTGTATGTAAAGAATTTTTTTGTCATCACTAATTTTTAGAACCATAGTTCCAGGGGTGAGGGCAATAAGATTGGTCAACATCGTTATTTCGAAATCTGTTTTTAGGCTGTGTTCGTACGCTATAATTCCAGGGGTCATATTGAGCTCAGGAGTCATAATTTCTCGAGTTACCTCAATGTTAGCCTGAATCATATCGTAAAAAAAGGAAAAAATAAAGAGTATGATTTTTGGAACCCTATAAAAATAATTGCGTTCTTCTGCTTTAGAGGCACGAGCAAGTACCCAAAGGATAAAGAACCCCATTATAAACCCAAACATAAAGTTGGTATAGTTCAAGTGACCCGTTAAGGCTACCCAAACCAAAGACAACAATAGGTTAAGTAAAAAATTCTTAATCATTATTTGGTTATTTTATTGTTTAGAACGGCATCAATATATATAGATGGATTCATCAGTTCATGAGCTGTTTTTTGGACCACTTCATAAACTGCCTCAGCATTCAGACCAATATATAAAGATATAAAAGACAGGACAGTTATAGGTGCAACAAGTTGAAATTTTTTCCAAAAATCCAAATTGGCAAAATGATCTATTTCGTCTGTAAGTGGTTTGGGAGATTCTTTCCAAAACACTTCTGTCCACATTCTTGCTACGACAAAAAGTGTTACAAAGCTAGCTATAATCAACCCTCCCAATAGAAAATAATTTTCTGTTTTAAGCGCTTCTCCAAAAAACTGAATTTTTGGCCAAAAACCAGATAAAGGCGGAATTCCCACGAGAGAGAACAAAGCAATAGCAATTACAAAAGAGAGTTTTGGATAATCCTTTCCCAATCCTCCTAATCGGGTCATGTCTATAGTTTTTCGTATTTTTTGAATAATCCCAGTTATCATCAGAAGATTGCTCTTTACAATAACATCGTGAATCAAATAAAAAATTACTCCTACCATAGCCAACTCAGTATAAACACCGAGTCCCGCTATTAAATAACCAATATGACAGACAATGAGATAGGAAATAAGTCTTCGAATACTTCGTTTATTAATAGCCCCCAAAGCTCCCGTTATCATTGTCATTATAGCAATTACAATAAAAACGTTTTTGGTGAAATCGTCTGGCTGAAAAATAAGAGTAAATACTCTTATCATTGCATAAATTCCCATTTTGGTAAGTAATCCTCCAAAAATAGCAGCAATAGCTGAAGGCGGAGTGTGGTAGGATGAAGGTAGCCAGAAATATAGCGGGAACACAGCAGATTTAATACCAAATCCTACAAAGAATAAGAGAGCTGTTACAGAGACTAGCCCTTTGCTTGGTATTTCTGCAATTTTTAAGGATAAATCGGCCATGTTCAGAGTACCAGTAATTCCATACAAAATCCCGATAGCAGTAAGGAAGATGGAGGAGGCAAGCATATTCATAGTTACGTATTTGATAGCTGCTTCCATCTGCATTTTCTTCCCTCCTAAAGTCAGTAATACAAACGAAGAAATAATTACAACCTCAAACCAAACGTATAAGTTAAATATATCTCCTGTTAAGAAAGCCCCTAGAAGCCCCATTATCAGAAAATGGAAAATAAAAAAGTAACCATATTTTATCCTGCTGACATTCAGTGCAGCAGCAGAATAAATTCCGACAGTAAGACTGACAATAGCTGTAAGCAATACCATTATGGAGCTAAAGGAGTCCGAAACAAAGGTAATTCCGAAAGGCGCCTGCCAACCACCTGCCTGTAGTGTCAGAAAGCCTTCATTTTGAGTTGCTAAAAACAAACGAATACAGAGCAGAAAAGCAATAGTGTTTCCTACAATGCTGATAATTTTTTGGGCCTGTACTTTTTGCCAGAAAAACAACAGCAATACAGCTGTTATCATATGGATAAGTATAGGTGCAAGTATAAAATTAGTTATCATATATCCAAATCCTGAATGTTTAACGAATCCAAATCATCAGAACCCGTTGTTGCATATACTTTTTTAAGCAAAATAATGGCAAAAGCCGTAAGTGCGAAACTAATTACAATGGCTGTCAGAATCAAGGCTTGAGGTACAGGATCTGCATAGACATCTGTAAACTGTTTTTCGTTCTCTCCTAAAATAGGAGGTTTTCCTTTGGTTAATCCTCCCATCAAAAAGATGAGAATATTAGCTCCGTTTCCCAACAATAGTAATCCTAGAAGTAATTTTACCATGCTTCTGCGGAGCATTAGAAAAATTCCTGCCGAATATAATATTCCTACTAATAATACTAAAAGTAACTCCATAAATCAATTTCAAATTTCAAAGACAATATTCATAAATTACTTTCTCCTATGTCTTACTATCTACTATTTAAATCGCATTAATAGATTTAAACATTTTCTTTAATTGTAAACAAAATAGTTAATGTAACTCCAATTACAATCAGATACACTCCAAGATCAAAAAATAAAGCCGTTCCCACCGAGCCAATTACAGCAACGGGTGTATCAAACCATAATCCTGTAAGAAATGGCTTTCCAGAAAAAACAGGTAATAATCCGCTGAAAATGGATAGAGAAATTCCTATTGGGATAAGAGTTTTGGGAGAAAACTTAAACAACCGTAGCGTCTCTTTGGTAGTGTGTGCAAACGAGTGCAATACAAAGGCAATTGACGCAATAAGACCTCCTACAAAACCTCCCCCTGAAAGGTAATGACCTCTCAAAAGAACAAAAATCGAAAACATTAACAACAGCGGAATTAGATAATTCGTAGCTGTCTTTAGAATTATCATGTCCGATTTCGGATTTGCTGGATTAGGTTTATTCCATTTCTTCATTGCTAGACGTATATTTTAATAAACTATAAACCCCCAAAGCTGCAATCGAAAGAACAATGCCTTCAATCATGGTGTCAAACCCTCTGAAGTCAACCAAAATTACATTTACAACATTCTTTCCTTTTGCTAAAATATAAACATTGTCAGCATAAAACTTACTGGTTTCTTTAGTTGCAGGGCTTACTAGTGCCTGTAATGCTATCAGTGTCATAAGTCCACCGAAAGCAATAGAAACTATAGTGTCTCGTATCACAATGGTTCTGCTTTTATAGGTCAAAAATGGTGGAAGTTTGAATAATACTAATACAAATAAAACTACGGTTAATGTATCGATAGTAAACTGTGTCATTGCTAGGTCAGGTGCACCGTAGAACACAAAAATCAAACAGATACAATAGCCAATAATCCCTAAGCTTACAATAGCTGTAAGTCTTGACCGGGTAACGATTGTAAGGTAAATGGCTCCCAGGATCATTACAAACATAGTCAACTCATAAATTCTGAATCCTGATAAATCTTTGGTATTTACTTCGATAGAAGTAGTAGTAAATAAGCGATATCCAACAAGTAGAGTAAGGAATAAAATAATAGTAATTAAGTAATTCCGCAAGTATCCATTATGAAAGAATCGGGTATATAGAAAAGCAAATTTTCTTGTTGCCTCACCAAAATTTTCAACTATATTTCTAGGGGAAATTCCGTTGAGTTTTTCCAGGAATTCAAGCGGTTTTCCATTGTATTTTTTAGCAAGAAATATCCCTAAACCTAAAATAATTGTAGTGGCACTCAATAAAAGTACTTGATTAAATCCATGCCATATTTTTAGATATAATTCTGTCGGTGTCTTGCTTACTACATCAAAGGCAAAACTCAGAATTCCTTCGTCTGCCAATACGGGGAATAGCCCAAAAAGCAGGGTTAAGAAGCTTAAAATCACAACAGGAATCCACAGGAAGGCACTTGGTTTAGGAGTATTTTCGTGAATTTCTGGAAGTTTCCCGACAAAAGGCTTGATACCTGCCATAAAACCTGAACAAGCTAAAAATATATTAGTGAGTACTGCAATTCCTGTTATCCATAAAGCCCATTGCGGGATATGTAAGGTTGCTTCATAAATCAAATCTTTACTGATAAATCCAAAAGTAAGCGGAATACCCGCACTGGACAAGGCAGCGATAACTGAGGCTATAAATACCAAAGGCATTACTTTTCGCAATCCCGAAATCTCTGAAACCTCTCTTGTATGAACCGCGTGATCTACAATTCCTGTAATTAAGAAAAGAGCAGCTTTATATAAAGCATGAACCAAGATAAACGTAACGGCAGCATACACTGCATATGGGTTTCCAATACCTAATAAGAAAACAATAATTCCTAAAGCAGAAATGGTAGAATAGGCCAAAATAGCTTTCATATCTGTTCTGAAAATACTGTGGAAAGCACCATAAAACATCGTGATTCCTCCAACAATCATAAGCGTATTATTCCACCAAAAACCATCGCTTAAAACAGGAGAAAAGCGCGCTAAAATATAGACTCCCGCTTTTACCATTGTAGCTGAATGTAAATAAGCTGAAATCGGAGTAGGCGCTTGCATGGCTCCTGGAAGCCAAAAATGAAAAGGAAATTGAGCTGATTTAGTAAATGCCCCTCCAAAAATCAGAAACAAAATAACTAAAAATAGAGGACTGTCTTTAATAATTTGAGAGGAGGTCAATAATTCGTTTATTGAATAGGTTCCAGAAATACTATAAATTAAGATAAACCCTCCGAGCATCAAAAAACCACCTAAACCCGTTATTCCTAAGGCAGTAAGGGCGCTTTTGCGCGAAGCCTCCTCTTCATTGTTAAAACCAATAAGGAAAAACGAAGTGATACTAGTAAGTTCCCAAAAAACAAAAATAGAAATCAGATTATCCGACAAAACCAGCCCTAGCATTGCTCCCATAAACAAGGTTAAGTAGCAATAAAAACGGTTGAGATAGGGATGGTTTTTTAGGTAATACGAAGCGTAAAAATAAATCAAAGAGCCAATTCCTGTAATCAGTAACGCAAACAATAGGGATAATCCATCCACCTTAAGATTGAGATTGATGTCTAAAGACGGAATCCATTTGTAAGGCAAATAAATCTCACTTTCCCAATGGATTGAAATCAGGTAAAAGCAAAAGTAAACAAAAAGAGAAACGGGAAGAAACCCGATAAATTTATAATGTTTGGAACGAAGATAACTCCCTGAAAACAGGATAAGAAACGCAGTTACAAAAGTCAATAGAATAATTGTCAACATTGGCTTTTATTTCAAAATGAGCGTAAAGGTATAAAAAAATATTTTTATTTTCATAAATTAAACTCCATTTATGAAAACCAAATTTGTAAGAAAATAGAGGTTTTATGTGAGGTTTTCACCATCTAATATTTTTTGATAATATTTTAGGTATTTGAGAGTCATTTTTTTTGCATTAAAATTAGAAAGGGCATATTGGTGACATTCTATTGGAGTAAAATAACTCGATTTTATGCTCTCTATTATTTCTGAAGGATTATCACTTAAAAAGCCTACATTTTCAGTAATAATTTCTGGTAAAGAACCCTTTTTAGTGCCAAAAACAGGGCAGCCGGCATAAAGACTTTCGATCATAGCAAGACCAAAAGGCTCATCCCATAAGACAGGAAAAAGCAGTCCTTTAGATTGTTGCATTACCTCTACTTTTGTTTGATTATCTACCATTCCTAAATATTCTATTTTGGGGTTTAATGTATAAAGAGGATTACGCTTGATATTACACATTTTCCATTTATCTCCCCCCATTACTTTGAGCTCGTTTCCCGATTTAATAGCTATCTCGGATGCGCCACTTAAATTTTTGATTTTCCACGAAGCTTTTGCTAAAAAGTGGAGGTAATCTCTTTTAAGAGTTAAATCAGCTCTGGGGTAATCCTCCCACAATAAACCGTTGTGAACAAAGGCGGTAGAATTATATCGATTCGCATGATTTTGAGATACAAACACGGTGTTTATAGGTAATGGTTCTTCGTGTGGTGGATTGCCATGCATGGTTACAAGATGCGGGAAATCTAAATTTTCGTCAGAAACAAAATTCATATGAACTATATCAGTATCTCTAGGAATGATTTTATTTATAGAAATGTTGGGGTGATAGTCTATAATATTGGCGAAAGAACAAGAAGAACCGAAAGGGACAATAAAAGTTACTTTATGACCTAATTTTGAGAGTTCGTAACCAAGCCCCCAAATTACTCGTTCAGTGCCCCCGTATTTAATGGCTGGAATAGATGACCCACGTTCTACAATGGTGATATTCATCAAAATGATTTTGTCTCAAAGTTAAATATTTTTAATTAAATTTGTAAAAACATAATAAAAACCATGCAAATACTACATGTTTCGGGAGCAAGAAGCTGGGGCGGAAATGAACAACAGTTAATGGATTTAATCCCTGAACTTGAAAAAACAGAAGTTTCTAATATTGTTTTTGGTGTAGAAGGAAGCCCTTTAGAAAGGGAATGTCGAAAACAAAATATTCCGTTTATTAAGTGTAAAGAAAAAAAATTAAACAAAATTTCTAATTATAAATTTCTTAAACAGATTGTAAAAGAATACAAACCGCATGCTATTCATCTACATACTAGCGATTCGCTCACTGTTTATACAATTTCTGATTTACTTTATAGATTAAATACTCCAACTGTTTTTTCAAAAAAAGGAATGGGAGGGAGCAGTAGTATTTTAAGTAAATTTAAATATAATTATAAAAATGTTAGTGCTGTAATTTGTGTTTCCGAGAGAGTGAAGAAGGATTTTTCTACTATTCTTTCAGAAAAAAACAAATCAAAACTGAAAGTTATCTATGATGGAATTTCGGTTGATAGAATAAAAGAACCCACCCATAATTTAGTAGAAAAATTAGGGATAAATAAAGAAAAGCAAATATTAGGAAATATTGCTAATCACGTTAAGGCAAAAGATTTGCCTATTCTCATAGAAGCAATGAATGAATTGGTTAATCTTCATCAAGAAAAAAATGTTCACTTGATTCAGATAGGGAGCTTTAATGAAAAAATCACACCTGAATTAAAAAATAGGATTAGTCAATATAAGCTGACTGATTATATTACTCTTGCTGGTTTTGTAGAAGATGCCTCAAGCTTTATATCTCAATTTGATGTATATGTTATGAGTTCAGAAAGAGAGGGCTTACCTTTGACTATTTACGAAGCGTTTTACAAAAAAATCCCTGTTGTCAGTACCAAAGCAGGGGGGATTCCCGAAGTTATAACAGATGAAGAAAATGGATTGTTAGCCGATGTTAAAGACTATAAAATGTTAGCAGGAAAGGTCAAATTTCTGTTGTCTAACCAGGCACTAAAAGATATGTTTAGTCAAAATTCATATCGTTTACTTACTGAGAATTATACTTCAAAACATTGTGCCCAAAAAACCCTACAACTATATAAAGATATAGCCAAATGAAAACTGCTCTTTTGATTTCGACTTATAATTGGACTAACGCTTTAGACTTGGTCTTCAGAAGTGTTTCGGCTCAAACTCAACTCCCTGACGAAATACTCATAGCTGACGATGGGTCGGGTGCTGATACTAAAGATTTAATCGACGATTTTTCAAAGAAAGTAAGTATTCCTGTTACTCATTTTTGGCAAGAAGATCAAGGATTCAGAAAATCAAAAATATTAAACAAAGCCCTTGCAGGAACTAAGGCTGATTATATTATTCAGATAGATGGCGACTGTATAATGCATAAGGAATTTATAAAAGATCATATACAAGGCGCACAATTGAACACTTATTTATATGGTTCACGAGTGAATATCCTGCCCGATGCAGTAGAAAAAATTTTTAAAAACAAAATGATTTCTTTTAACCTCTTTTCTAAAGAGATAAAAAATAAAACACGCACTTTACATATTCCGCTTTTCTCAAAAATGTATCCATCTCATTCTGGTGTTTCCAAAAAATTCAGAGGCTGTAATGTTTCGTATTGGAAGAAAGATTTTATTGAAGTCAATGGTTATAACGAAGATTTTGAAGGTTGGGGCAGAGAAGATTCTGATTTGGTCATTCGAATGGGAAACAAAGGTGTTTTAGCAAAAAGACTCCGGTATGTTGGAATTGTGTTTCATATTCACCATAAAACAAATTCTAAACATAATTTAGAGCTCAATGATGCTATTGAGCAGAAAACCATCCGTGAAAAGATCATAAGAGTTCCAAATGGGGTGGATCAATACTTACACCATTGATTTTTTACGTATTTTTGCCTTTTTCAATAGTAAAATTTAATGAACTTCATCATAACTCCTGAATTTAAGAAAAAAGAATCTTCCATTAAGAACATTTTGGATAATTTTTCTGTTTCGGGCAAAAACTTTGACGATAGACAGCGCAATCAAATTAAACTTTTTGATTTTGAAGGAAAAACCCTCAACGTGAAATCCTTTAAAAAGCCCAACTTTATTAATAAGATTGCCTATAAATTCTTCCGAAAATCCAAAGCAAGACGCTCGTATGAATATGCCAATATCCTTTTAGAGAAAGGTGTCGGAACTCCACAGCCTATTGCTTTTCAAGAAAATTATGACCTTGTCGGGTTAACCTCGAGTTATTATATAAGCGAGCATCTTGAGGTGGATTTGACCTATCGCGAAATTAGTCAGGATTTTAGTTATCCCGATACAGAAAATATTCTGAAACAATTCATACAATTCTGTTATAAACTACATCAAAATGGTATTGAGTTTTTAGATCATTCCCCTGGAAATACCTTAATAAAAAAAGTGTCGGAAAACCAATATGAATTCTTTTTGGTGGATTTAAACAGAATGCGTTTTCATGACCAAATGGACTTTGAAAGTCGCATGAAAAACCTGTCTAGACTAACTCCTAAAAAGGAAATTATCGAATATATGTCAAAAGAATATGCGTTGATTTCTGGAGAAAATTTCTCTGAAGTTTTTGAAAAGATGTGGTATTATACAGCTCTTTTTCAACAGAAATTTCACAGAAAACAGCGCCTGAAAAAGAAAATCAAATTTTGGAAAAAATAAATGAAACACGTTCTCGCTCCATATGTTCCTGAATTTGCTTTAGATGCTGTTTTTGAGCTTATAAAAGCTAATAACGTTCATCTGAAAATAGTAAATCAACGAGTAACGCGTCATGGAGACTATAGGCGAAATCCAAATGGGACGCATCAAATAACTGTAAATGCAAGTGAGAATAAATACCGTTTTTTTATTACTTTAATACACGAAATGGCCCATTTAATGGCCTTTGAAAAATATGGAAGAAATATTTTGCCTCACGGAATAGAATGGAAACATACTTTTCAGCACTTGATGGTTCCATTTATTCGTCCCGAAGTTTTTCCAAACGAATTACTACCTCTTTTAGCAAGACATTTTCGCAATCCAAAAGCAAGTAGTGATACAGACGCTACGTTAGCTCTAGCTTTAAAACAATACGATAGACCCAGCGACAAAAATTTTGTCTTTGAAATCCCCTACGGAAGCACCTTCAGAATTCACAACGGAAAAATATTTAAAAAAATAGCACTCCGAATAAAGAGATATGAATGCGAAGAAATTTCAACCGGAAAAATCTATCTTTTTAATCCAAACGCTGAAGTGGAATTACTTACTGCGAATTTGTAAATCTGAGGAGTAAAATCAAGTATAAATTCGTATAATTCACAGTAAATAACTACATTTGCAAAAAATTTGAAAAAACGAAAAATGGCAACGAACAGAACTTTTACAATGATTAAACCTGATGCGGTTGAAAACGGACACATCGGAGGAATTTTGAATATGATTACTGAAGCTGGTTTCAGAATCGTGGCAATGAAACTTACACAACTTACTGTAGCTGATGCACAAGCATTTTATGCTGTTCACCGCGAAAGACCTTTTTACGGAGAATTAGTAGAGTTTATGTCAAGAGGACCAATCGTAGCGGCTATCCTTGAAAAAGATAATGCAGTTGAAGATTTCCGTAAACTTATCGGAGCTACTAACCCTGCTGAAGCTGCTGAAGGGACTATCCGTAAAAAATATGCTACTTCTGTTGGGGAAAATGCAGTTCACGGTTCAGATAGCGACGAAAATTCTGCTATCGAAGGAGCTTTTCATTTTGCAGGAAGAGAAATGTTTTAAGCTTTAGTTTATAAACATATAAAAAAGGTTCAGAGCAAATAGCTTTGAACCTTTTTTATTTTGTGTCTTTATCGATTATATTTGTGTGGAAGAAATATTATAAATAGATGAAAAGAATTGTGCTCCTTTTTTTAGTAATGGTTACGACTATCTCTTTAGCCCAACAAAAAGGGGATAGTATTACCAAAATAATATTAGTGCGTCATGCTGAAAAAGCAAATGACGCAACAAAAGACCCCTCTTTATCAGAAGTTGGGCAAAATAGAGCAAAAAGACTGGCTGAAATGTTGAAAGATGTCTTAATTGATGAGGCCTATTCAACTCCGTATAAACGGACAACTCAGACCTTGGGGCCTCTTTGTGAAGCAAAAAACATCGAAATTAAGCCCTATGAGGCTCTTAACCCTGCCCTTATTGAAGAAACCGTAAAAGATGGAAGCCATAAAACAATTATCGTTGCTGGACATTCAAATACTGTTCCTCTTTTGGTCAATAAGCTTATTAAAGAAAATAAGTTTTCTGAAATGGATGAAAACGATTACGGCAAATTGTGGGTGCTTACTTTCCAAAACAATCAACTAATGGATATTACTTTATTTAATTATTAATCGAAGTTGAATTCCAATACTGCTAAATATAGCCAACTTATAAAATCCGAAGCCTTGCGTTTGGGTTTTTTGTCGTGTGGTATTAGTAAGGTTGAATTTCTAGAACAAGAAGCTCCCCGACTAGAAAAATGGCTTTCTGAAAACCGAAATGGCAAAATGCAGTATATGGAAAATCATTTCGATAAACGATTGAACCCAGCACTATTAGTAGATGGAGCTAAAAGTGTAATTTCATTACTTTTGAATTATTACCCCGAAAATATTCAACGACAAGACAGTTTCAAAATTTCGAAATATGCTTACGGACAAGACTATCACCATATAATCAAAGAAAAACTCAAAGAACTCTTGCATTTTATTCAGGAAAATATAGGCGAAGTGGGAGGTCGGGTGTTTGTAGATTCTGCTCCTGTTTTAGACAAGGCATGGGCTCAAAAAGCAGGATTGGGATGGGTAGGGAAAAACACCAATCTAATCAGTAAAAAAGTAGGTTCTTTTTTCTTTGTGGCGGAACTTATTTTGGATATTGAGCTAGGATATGACAACCCAACCATGACTGACCATTGTGGAAGTTGCACCCGTTGTATTGATGCCTGTCCGACCGATGCTATCATTGCTCCGTATGTAGTGGATGGTAGCAAATGTATTTCATATTATACTATTGAACTCAAAGAAAACATACCACAGGAGGTAAAAGGAAAGTTTGACGATTGGGTTTTTGGCTGTGATGTATGTCAAGATGTTTGTCCTTGGAATCGATTTTCGTTTCCACATTCTGAATCACTCTTGAATCCGAAAGAAGAGATCTTGTCATTCTCCAAACAAGATTGGATAGAGATTACCGAAGAAACTTTTAGTAAAGTCTTTCAAAAATCAGCCGTAAAAAGAGCTAAATTTGAAGGCTTTAAACGAAATATTAAATTTGTAGCAAAATAAATTTCACCTTGAAAAAAACTTTTAAGATACTTCTAAAAACTTTTCTTTTTCTACTGGGAATAATCTTTTGTTATGGACTAGCCGTTCTGGTTTTGCCTTTAATTCCGATTAATTCTAAAGCACAACAAACCGAAGAAATCACCATTTATATCTTGACCAACGGAGTGCATACGGATATTGTTTGTCCTATAGAATCCGAAATAATTAATTGGAGCGAAATCGTCTCGTTTGAAAATACTTTATCTCGACGAAAAGATTTTAAACATATAGCTTTTGGCTGGGGAGATAAAGGTTTTTATTTGGATACTCCCACTTGGGCAGATTTGAAATTCTCTACGGCTTTCAAAGCTGCTTTTTGGCTTGGTGAATCTGCCGTACATGTTACTTTTTATAACGATTTAAAAGAAGGGGAAGATTGCAAAAAGATTGTAATAAGTAAAGAAAACTATCGTTTATTGACGGAGTATATAAAAGAGTCTTTTGATTACGAAAACCAAAGAACAATGTTTATTTCAACGGATATGGTTTACGGTAAAAATGATGCCTTTTATGATGCCAAACGAAGTTATAATTTGTTTTTTACTTGCAACACTTGGGCTAATAGTGCCTTACAACACGCTAATCAAAAAGCAGCTTTTTGGACCGCTACAGACAAAGGAATTTTCAGACAATATAAGTAATAAATCTTAGCGTCTTTTTTACTAAAAATTCCCGACCTTTGTATATCTTTTATTTCAATCATGAGTTTTTGGAGAGTTATACTATCTATTCTATTACCACCTTTAGCGGTTATTGATAAAGGTTGCGGTTCTGTTCTGATTGTGTTCTTGTTGACATTGGCAGGATGGGTACCTGGTGTGATTGGAGCATTAGTTATTTTAAACAATCCGAAATACAACAAATAAGCATAATGAAAAACAAAAAACTCACTATACAAGATTTAGGCTACAAAGACTACAAACAGACGTGGGATTATCAAGAAGAGCTTTTTAAAGGAATTGTCGATATCAAATCAGCCAACAGAGATCTTGAGAATCCGAAACCTACCCCGAATTACTTTTTGTTTGTAGAACATCCTCATGTTTACACATTAGGAAAAAGCGGAGATATGAGCAATATGCTTTTAAGCGAAGAGCAGTTGAAGGCTAAAGGAGCAACTTTTTATAAAATCAATCGTGGAGGAGATATTACTTATCACGGACCAGGTCAAATTGTAGGTTATCCAATTCTAGATTTAGATAACTTCTTTACGGATATTCATAAATATTTGAGATTTTTAGAAGAATCTATTATTTTGACTTTGGCAGATTACGGAATAAAATCCGAAAGAAGCCCCGGTGAGACTGGAGTTTGGCTAGATGTAGGAACTCCGTTTGCACGCAAAATTTGTGCTATGGGTGTTCGTGCTTCTCGTTGGGTAACTATGCATGGTTTTGCACTTAATGTGAATGCAGATTTAGGCTATTTCGATAATATTATTCCGTGTGGAATACGAGGAAAAGCAGTAACTTCAATGAACGTAGAACTCGGAGTAGAACGAGTTGATGAAACAGAAGTAAAACAAAAAATTCTAAACCACTTTAGAATCCTTTTTGAAGTAGAAAATTAAATAAAGAGAGGAAGCCCTCTCTCTTTGTTAAAGCGTATATTATCCGATTTTTTATGAAGAACTGCCTCATACTATTTTTTGTGTTCGTTTTAAATAGTGTAACTGCTCAAATTTTTGAGAAAAACCTAGAAAAGCATATTTCGTATTTGGCTTCTGACAAGATGAAAGGAAGGCAAACAGGGAGCAAAGAGGCCCTCAAATCAGCACAATATATCGAACAGCAATTCATAAAATATAGATTGCAACCCAAAGGAGAAAATGGTTTTTTACAGACTTTTCAGGCAAAATTAAGAAGGGTTGTGGTTACAGATAGTGTCAGAGAAGCCCATAATGTAATAGGTTATATAGATAATAAGGCTCCAAAAACAATTGTTGTTGGAGCTCATTATGATCATTTAGGTCTAGGAGAATTAGGTACACGAGATACGCTTAATGTTGGCAAAATTCACAACGGAGCAGATGATAATGCTTCAGGAGTAGCAGGTCTGTTAGAATTAGCCAGACATTACTCTCAAAATAAAGAAAAAGAAAAGTTTAATTTTTTGTTTATCGCTTTTGCAGCAGAAGAATGGGGACTCTTGGGCTCCAAGTATTTTGTAGAAAATCCGACAATTCCACTTGCTCAAATTCATTGGATGTTAAATATGGATATGATCGGAAGATACAACCCCCAAAACGGATTAGCCATAATTGGATATGGGACAAGCTCTGCCTTTCCTGAAATTTTTGAAGGAATCTCTTCAAATCTACGATTCTATACTAGTCATGATGGAAACGGAGGGTCAGACCAAACTTCGTTTTACAGAAAAAATATTCCTGTTTTATTCTTTCATACAGGAGGACATCATGATTACCACAAAACAGGAGATGATACTCAGAAAATAAATTTTAAAGCTTTAAAATCTATTTTAGAACTAGAGATGGAAGTTATTAATAACTCGATGGAAATTGACGAAATGGATTTTATATGGACCAATTAAAAACAAAAACCTCTCATGAAATGAGAGGTTTTTGTTTTTAGAGTCTAAAAAAAGACTTATTCTTCCATATAGGCTTCAATCGGAGCACAAGAACACACTAAGTTTCTATCTCCGTAAGCATCATCAACTCGACGAACAGAAGGCCAGAATTTGTTTTCGTGCAGATATTCCAACGGATAAGCAGCTTCCTCACGAGTATAAGGCAAATCCCAAGTATTAGCTGTTAGCATTACAAGGGTATGAGGAGCATTTTTAAGCGGGTTGTTCGGGTTGTCTGGAGTGCATTTCTCAATTTCAGATTTAATCGAAATTAATGTATCACAGAAGCGGTCTAATTCCCCTAAGTTTTCACTTTCTGTTGGCTCAATCATTAATGTTCCAGCTACAGGAAAAGATACCGTAGGAGCGTGGAATCCATAATCCATAAGACGTTTTGCTACATCACCTACCTCAACTCCGTTTTGTTTGAACATTCTAAAATCTACAATCATTTCGTGAGCGGCACGACCCATCTCTCCAGTATAAAGAATTGAGAAGTGTTTCTCAAGACGAGCTTTCATGTAGTTGGCATTCAAAATAGCTGTTTTAGTAGAGTTTGTCAATCCTTCTTCTCCTAACATACAGATGTACCCGTAAGAAATCAAACAAACAAGTGCTGAACCATAAGGGGCAGAAGAAACGGCAGTAATTGCTTTTTCTCCCCCTACTTCAATAACAGGATTACTTGGTAAAAACGGAACTAAATGTTTAGCTACGCAAATTGGTCCTACTCCAGGACCTCCTCCTCCATGAGGAATAGCAAAGGTTTTGTGTAAGTTTAAGTGACAAACATCTGCTCCTATAGTTCCTGGGTTGGTAAGTCCAACCTGAGCATTCATATTGGCACCATCCATATACACTTGACCACCATTTTCGTGAATGATGTTCATAATTTCGATAATAGTTGCTTCAAATACTCCATGAGTAGAAGGATAAGTAATCATCGCACAAGATAAATTATCTTTGTGCTTGATTGCTTTTTCTCTTAAGTCTTCTACATCTATATTCCCTTCAGGAGTTGTTTTGGTAACTACAATTTCCATCCCTGCAAGGGCAGCCGAAGCTGGGTTAGTTCCGTGAGCTGAAGCTGGAATAAGAGCAATGTTTCTGTGTCCTTCACCTCTTGATTGGTGATAAGCACGAATTACCATAAGTCCTGCATACTCGCCATTAGCTCCAGAATTTGGTTGCAGAGTAGTTCCTGCAAATCCAGTAATTTCAGATAATTGATTTTCCAGAGTTTTCAACATTATTTGGTATCCCTCTGTTTGTTCTTTTGGAGCAAACGGGTGAATACTATTCCAGTTAGGTAAACTAAGTGGAAGCATCTCTGTAGCAGCGTTGAGTTTCATCGTACACGAACCTAAAGAAATCATCGAATGATTCAATGATAAGTCTTTGCGTTCTAATTTTTTGATATAACGCATAAGCGCTGTTTCAGAATGATGTGAGTTGAATACTTCGTGTTGTAAGAAAGTCGAAGTTCTCACAAGTGATTTATCAATTGATGAGTGGGTTGATAAAGCAGAAACGGTAAAAGCTCCTTTACCTATAGCTTTCGCAAAAATGGCTATGATTTGGTTTATATCATCCAAATTGGTAGTCTCGTTCAAAGCAATTTGAACGGTGTTGTTGTCGATGTAATAGAAGTTTACTTCGTTTTCAAGAGCAATAGCTTTTACTTTTTCAGCATCAGCTTTTACTACAATAGTATCGAAGAAAGAAGTATTGATTTGTTCAACGCCTAATTTAGCCAAACTTTCTGTAACGGTTACAGCAGAAGCATGAACTTTGTCGGCGATGTGTTGAAGACCTTTTGGTCCGTGATAAACCGCATACATTCCTGCCATTACAGCAAGAAGCACTTGAGCTGTACAGATGTTAGAAGTTGCTTTTTCGCGTTTAATGTGTTGCTCACGAGTTTGAAGAGCCATACGAAGAGCACGATTTCCGTTCATATCCTGAGAAACTCCAATGATACGGCCTGGCATACTGCGTTTGTATTCTTCTTTAGTGGCTAAAAATCCAGCGTGAGGTCCTCCGTATCCCATCGGAACTCCGAAGCGTTGTGTAGTTCCCACTACAGCATCCGCTCCCATTTCTCCTGGAGGAACTAATTTCACCAATGATAAAATATCAGCAGCGAAAATCGTTTTGATTTCGTTTTCTTTTGCTTTAGCAACAAACGCTTTATAATCATTTACTTGTCCATATTTTCCAGGGTATTGAAGGATGGCTCCGAAGAATTCTTTAGAGAAATCAAAATCTTTGTGATTTCCTACTACAAGTTCAATTCCAATTGGATTCGAACGAGTTTGTAATACAGAAAGTGTTTGAGGTAAGATTTCTTCTGAAACGAAGAATTTATTTACGTTATTTTTCTTTTGGTCTCTTGAACGTACATCAAAAATCAGAGCCATTGCTTCAGCTGCTGCAGTTCCTTCGTCAAGAAGAGAGGCATTAGCCAATTCCATTCCCGAAAGTTCAATTACGGTAGTTTGGAAGTTTAAAAGCGCTTCTAAACGCCCTTGAGCTATTTCGGCTTGGTAAGGCGTATATGCAGTGTACCAACCTGGATTTTCAAAAATATTTCTTTGAATCGGAGCCGGAACCACAGTAGGGTGATATCCCAATCCAATGTAAGTTTTAAAAACTTTATTTTTGTTTCCTAAGGCTACAATGTGATTGTAATACTCGTGCTCTGACATAGCAGGAGCAAGTTCAAGATTTTTTTTCAGTCTGATTCCGTCTGGAAAAGTTTCGTAAATCAGTTGGTCAATAGATGAAACTCCGATGGTAGAGAGCATTGTTTGTATGTCATTTTCATTGGTAACCCCCAAATGACGTAGTGCAAATGAATCTGTTTTCATAAGAAAATTAAGAAAAATAGGTAAAAATGTTGTGTTTGTATTAAGCTACAAATATAAGTATTTTAATTAGGATATGGAATTCGTGATTCGTGATTTTTTAAGAAGAAATTAAATTATTATAATTACCTTTGTCGATTGAAATTTTAATTAAAAATAATGATTTCCAACGAAGAATTATATGACGAAATAGGGGATAATCACGTTGCCTCTTCTCATGATACCCCTTTGCGTAAAGACGCTTTTGATCTTTCTGATGATGAAAAAATTGAAAGAATCAAAAAGGATGTAGAAAATATTCTGAATACTTTGGGTATGGATTTGACAGACGACAGCCTAAAAGGTACCCCAAACCGAGTAGCTAAAATGTTTGTAAAAGAAATGTTTGGAGGCTTAAATCCAAAGAAAAAACCATCGTCTTCTACTTTTGATAACAAGTATAAATACAACGAAATGTTAGTCGAAAAAAACATTGTAGTGTATTCAACTTGTGAACATCATTTACTTCCGATTGTCGGTCGTGCCCACATTGCCTATATATCAAACGGAACAGTAGTTGGACTTTCTAAAATGAACCGTATTGTAGATTATTATGCAAAGCGCCCGCAAGTGCAAGAGCGTTTAACCATTCAAATTGTAAAAGAACTACAAAAAGTATTGAACACCGAAGATGTAGCTTGTATAATTGATGCAAAACACCTTTGCGTAAATTCTAGGGGAATTAAAGACATCGAAAGCAGCACTGTAACAGCTGAATTTGGAGGGAAATTCCAAGAAGAACAAACCCGTAGAGAGTTTTTGGAATATATTAAGTTAGAAACGAAATTTTAATTTGTTGTCAATGCGTTGATGCCTTGAATATTTCGAAACATTTAAATGATTTCAAAATTCAACTACTAAACGATTCAACAATTAACCATTTCACTATATAAACGCTTCAACAATGAAACTGAAAATATACAATTCCTTAACAGGAGAGAAAGAAATTTTTAAGCCTTTGAACGACGATAAAGTAGGTATATATGTTTGTGGACCTACAGTTTATAGCAATGTTCACTTAGGAAATGTCCGTACGTTTCTTTCTTTTGATTTTATTTTCAGAACCCTTCAGTATTTTGGTTACAAAGTTCGTTATGTCCGCAATATTACAGATGCTGGACATTTGACTGATGATGGAGATGTAAACAACGACCGTTTCGTAAAACAATCTCGACTAGAGAAGCTAGAACCAATGGAGATTGTTCAGAAATACACAGTTGATTTCCATAATGTTTTAAAATTGTTCAACCTACTTCCTCCAACTATTGAGCCTACAGCAACTGGACATATTATTGAGCAGTTAGAACTCACCCAAAAACTTATCGAAAAAGGCTTTGCTTACGAAAGTAATGGGTCGGTTTATTTTGATGTGTTGGAATACAACAAAAGAGGAATGAATTATGGGGAATTATCTCGAAGAAATATTGAGGAACTTTTTGAAAATACCCGCGATCTTGACGGACAAAACGAAAAGAAAAATCCTCAAGATTTTGCTTTGTGGAAAAAAGCTTCTCCTCAACATATTATGCGTTGGACATCGCCTTGGGGAGATGGTTTTCCAGGCTGGCACTTGGAGTGTACAGCAATGAGTACTAAATATTTAGGAGATCAGTTTGATATTCACGGAGGTGGGATGGATTTGAAGTTTCCGCACCACGAATGTGAGATTGCTCAAGGAAAAGCATGTAATGATATTTCGCCTGTTCGCTATTGGATGCATGCTAATATGCTTACAATGAATAGTCAACGCATGAGTAAATCTACCGGGAACTATATACTTCCGATGCAGCTCATTACCGGAGAAAACGATTTCTTCGAAAAAGCATTTTCTCCAAGCGTACTTCGTTTTTGTTTTTTGCAAGCCCATTACCGAAGTGTGTTAGATATCTCTAACGAAGCAATGTTGGCCTCCGAAAAAGGTTTTGACCGCTTGATGGATGCTGTAAAATCACTTAAAGACTTAAATGTTTCAGCTGATTCTTCATTTAATGTGTCGCAATGGAAAGTGAGATGTGATGAGGCACTTTTGGATGATTTCAATAGTCCAATTTTGATTGCTACACTATTTGAAGCAGTAAAATTCATTAATTCTGTAAAAGAGAATAAAGCTTCAATCTCGGCTTTAGATTTAGAGCTGTTAAAAGAAAGTCTGGATGTCTTTGTATTTGATGTTTTAGGACTACAAGACAGCAATCAATCTGCAGCAAACAATGACAAACTCGAAGGAGTGGTCCATATGCTTATCGGAATGCGAAATCAAGCTCGTGCAGACAAAAACTGGGCTCTATCAGACCAAATCCGAGATGAACTTTTAGCACTCGGAATCCAACTTAAAGATTCAAAAGAAGGAACTAGCTTTAGTTATTAGAAATCTACGTTAAATATCAAACTATATACGCTTGGGTTTTTAATGTCGGAGGTTTTTTGTGATGATGGATAATCTTTGTATGAACTAATTTAATCGAAGAACAAATCCCAAAGTGCGATTTAAGAAACTTTTTGTCTTCTGCTATTCCTGCTTTTAGGATTGCTTTTATTTATAATAAAACTTAAAACCTAATTTTATAAAGCCTATTCTTTAATTCACGTTGCTTATTTCCCTATTTTTGCACCCATGAAAAATTGGTTTGCTAAGTGGTTTAATACAGAATATTACCACATTCTTTATAAAGACAGAGATTATACAGAGGCGGGGATGTTTATTGATAACATTACCTCGTATTTGAATTTGCCCGAAAACGCAAAAGTATTGGATTTGGCCTGCGGAAAAGGCCGTCATTCTATTTATTTGAATCGACTAGGTTTTGATGTTGTCGGAGCAGATTTAGCCGAAAACAGTATTGATGAAGCTAAAAAACAGGAATCCCAAACGTTACATTTTAAGGTTCACGATATGCGAGAACCGTTCGAAGAAAAGTTTGATGCTATTTTCAATTTGTTTACCAGCTTTGGATACTTTGACAATGAGGAAGATAATTTAGCTACCCTAAAATCCATAAAAGAAAGCCTTTCAGAATATGGTTTTGCGGTTTTGGACTTTATGAATGTAGAAAAAGTAATTCCAACCTTAGTTGCTGATGAAATTAAAAAGGTTGATGGAATTGATTTTCATATACAAAGAAGATTTGAGAACGGCTATATCTACAAGGATATTTCTTTTGAAGATAAAAAACAAAAATTTGAGTTTACCGAAAGAGTTAGAGCTTTTACTCTAGAGGACTTTGAGCAAATGATGCAACAAGCGGATATCTATCTACTCGACGTGTTTGGAGACTATAAATTAGGTAAATTCTACAAAAAGACGTCTGACAGACTAATAATGATTTTTAAATAATTTATGCAATATCTGTTACCACTTTTATCGGTTATTTTGGGTTATCTCATTGCTGTAATCCTCAAACCTTCTAATAAGAAGAATATTAAATTATTATTGGCCTTTAGTGGGGCTTTTCTACTTTCAATTACGGTTATGCACTTGTTGCCTGAGGTATATGATTATGCTATGCATAATGGGGCTCACGGACATCATGATCATTCGGTTGGATACAAGGTGGGAGCGTTTATAATGGTCGGAATTCTATTTCAGATTATATTAGAGTTTTTTTCTAAAGGAGCAGAACACGGTCACGTACACGGTCACCAAAAATTAAACGCTATGCCATGGACACTTTTTGTGAGTTTGTGTCTTCACGCACTTTTAGAGGGAATGCCAGTAAGCCATCACCATGATTTAGCCATCGGAATTGCCATTCACCATTTGCCAATCGCCATTATTTTGACTACCTTTTTTGTAAATGGAGGTTTGCATAAAAAATGGATTCTTCTATTTATGGTTGTTTTTGCACTCATGACCCCACTTGGAACCATATTGTCCGAGAAAGTACCGCTCCTTACTAATTACTATATGGAGATTTCAGCTATTGTAATCGGAATACTTTTCCATATTTCTTCCACCATAATTTTTGAAAGTAGCGAAAACCACAAGTTTAACATCGCAAAAATTTCGGTTATTGTTTTAGGGATTGTACTAGCTTATTTTGTTTAAATTTGTTGAGTTGAGAACTCAATAATTAAACAAATCAACGATTAAATCAATGGATTTTACTAAAACTACAGAACAATCTTCAAAATACAATCATCTAGAAAAGATGAGTGTTTTAGAGTTGTTACAAAACATCAACAACGAAGATAAAACCGTGGCTTTTGCAGTTGAGAAGGCAATTTCACAGATAGAAAGTTTAGTGAATCACCTTGTCGAAAAACTTCAAAACGGAGGAAGACTTTTTTATATTGGAGCAGGAACTTCTGGGAGACTCGGAATTGTTGATGCTTCAGAATGTCCTCCCACTTTTGGGGTGCCCTTTGATTTGGTTAACGGAATTATTGCAGGAGGCGATTCAGCTATTCGAAAAGCAGTCGAGTTTGCAGAAGACAATCGTGAACAAGCATGGAAAGATTTATTAGAACATACTATTTCAGAAAAAGATGTCGTAATCGGAATTGCTGCTTCAGGAACTACTCCTTATGTTATTGGGGGACTTGAGAAGTGCAATCAAAATAATATTCTTACTGGTTGTATAACTTGTAACGAAGGAAGTCCGTTGTCAAAAGTCGCTCAATATCCTATCGAAGTTGTAGTCGGACCCGAATTCGTAACAGGAAGTTCTAGGATGAAAGCAGGAACAGCTCAGAAAATGGTGCTTAATATGATTTCGACCTCTACAATGATTGCTTTAGGTAGAGTAAAAGGCAACAAAATGGTCGATATGCAACTCTCCAATCATAAACTTGTAGATAGAGCTGTCCGAATGATTATGGACGAGCTTAATATTCCGCAAGAACAAGCACAAGAGCTTCTGCACAAATACGCAAACGTAAGGCTGGCTATTGAAGCGTTCAACCGTTAAGTTATTGAATCATTAAATCGTGGATAGGTTGAAAGGGTTAAATTATTACAAAAAAATTCTGCCCGATGCAACCTTTTTATAACTTCATTCGTCTATACTAAAAACGGAAAGATTCAACGATAAACGACAAACTGTGAGCAAAGTTATCGACTTATATAAAGACGAAAAAAACATTATCAGACAGGCAGTCCGAAACAACCGCCATGCACAGCAACAGATTTATACGAAGTATGCTTCTAAAATGTTAAGTGCTTGCAGACAGTATATCAAAGACATCCACAAGGCGGAAGATGTAATGATAACCGCTTTTATGAAAGTGTTTACTAACTTAGAGTCTTATTCATTTAATGGAAGTTTTGAAGGCTGGATAAGAAGAATTATGATTAATGAATGCATTTCGTTTTTGAGAGTACAGAAAAAAGTACATTACACTGAAGAAGAGTGTTTTTTTGAAGAAAGTTATGATGAAATAAACATTCAGTTTTCGGTTGAGCAAATTCAAAAATTAATAGATAATCTACCAGACGGATATCGAATGGTGTTTAATTTGTATGCTATCGAGGGTTTTAAGCATCAAGAAATTGCTACCATGTTAGGAATCTCTGAAGGGACATCAAAATCACAACTCTCACATGCTCGAAGAATATTGCAACAACAGATTACTGTTTTAAATAAACAAGAAAATGAAGCGAAATAACAACATAGAAAACCAATTCAGAGACAAACTGAACCAACGTACTATCGAGCCTTCTGAAAAAGCTTGGGATAGACTGGATGCCATGCTTTCGGTTTCAGAAAAAAAGAAGCCCAAAAGAGGTTGGCTGTGGATGGCTGCAAGTTTGGTAGCATTGCTTACTGTGGGGAGTTTGTTTTTTAGAAATACTCCCGAAAATGTCACTATTCTCAATGAAAGCAGATGGGTTGTTGAGAGAAGTCATACTGAAGAAATTTTGCCCGACACTGCTGTTCAAGAAAAAACAGAAAATAACTCGCTGTCTGAACACGACTTAGCAATTCAGAAAACAGAGCTCAATAAGAAAAATGTTTTTAAAGATACTTTTTCTGTTGGACAAGTAAATCGAAATTTTCAACAGTTAGTTTTTGAGGAAACAAAAACAGAAGATAAAAAAGAAATTTTTGAAACTTCTGAAGAGTACCCAGTTGATAATGTTTATGTGACGGCAGATGAATTATTATCCAGTATCGAAAAAACAAAAACAGCATCCAAAGAAAAATTAAATTCCAAAGTAGAGATAGATTATAAACTATTACTTTCCCAGTCAGAATATGAAGTTGAAGAGCGTTACCGCAAAAAAGCTATTGACCGATTTATCCAAAAAAAGTATGAAGATGTAAGAGTTGTTATCTCTAACAAAAACCACTAATAAACATAAATTTTAACTTAATCAATTAACAGTATGCACAGAGTTATTTTGTACGTAACAGGATTTCTATGCCTTTTTTTAAGCAAGGCATTTGGACAGGAAACAGACAGTTTTGAGAGTCAAACCAAGGCTATTTCAGAAAACATCGCAAAGATTGTAAACAAAGAAAAGGAAAAGTTGAAAATCTCAACAGACAGTATTAATCTGTTGGTTCAGAGAACCGAATTAACAGAAGAAAAAGCAGAAAAAATCAGACAAGATTTAGCTCAAAAAAGCTCTGATAAAATTAACTATTTAATTACTGAAGAAGAAAGTAAATTACTTAATCTGGTTCAGAATACCGTAGAAGAGCAAATAGCAAATCCAGAAGAGAAGGACAATCATGTAACCCAGAACAGAACAAATGCAGTGACTATGCTTGCTGTTGGTTGGAGAGGGGTGCGAGGAGATGACGGAATTGAAAAAGATATTAATGGTACTTATTTCAACATCGGTCTTATGATGAAAACCCGACTTTTTCAAAATCAAAGTTTGTACTATCTTAAATATGGATTAACCTATAATATGCAGAGCGTAAATTTAGATAAATCCAATAAATATTACGTTATGAATGGCAATCAGACAGACTATATCGAATATCCTTCGAATATAAGACGTAACTCTGTTTTTACAAATTCATTTTTGCGTATTCCTGTTGCCTTCGAATTTGATTTTTCTAAAAAAGCCACTATTCAAGGAGAAGAAGTCTATCGAAGAAACAGAGGGATGAAGTTTTCTGTAGGAGGATATATAGGATATAATCTGGATTCAAGACAAATTTTGAGGTATCGTGAAAACGACCGAGGAATAACAAGAACCCAAAGAGCCGATTGGAATGTTAGCAACTGGGAGTATGGGCTTATAGCTACGGTGAGTTACAAAAGCATTGGTTTTTATGTTGATTACGGGTTAAATCCAGTTTTCAAAAACAATTCTACAGATCAAAGAATAATTTCATTCGGAGTAATATTTGAATAAAACTTATAATTATGAAAAACATTAAGCTACTTATATGGGTTGTTGTTGGTTTGTTTACCACCTCAACATTTTCTCAAAAATCTCAAGACGAAATTTTTAATCAAGAAGCAAAATTGATTAAAGATGAGATTGTCGAAATTACGAGAAAGGAAAAAGAA
Organism: Flavobacterium suncheonense; assembly: GCA_040392465.1. GTDB lineage: Bacteria > Bacteroidota > Bacteroidia > Flavobacteriales > Flavobacteriaceae > Flavobacterium > Flavobacterium suncheonense_A. The sequence goes on along the minus strand of JBEBWA010000005.1, from coordinate 94,240 downwards.
TTACTTAAAGAGTCGATTGACAGTATAAATACACTGTTAGAAAACGGAAAGATTTCTTTTGAAAAATCAAACGCACTCAAAGAAGAAATGGCTCAAAAGAGAGCTAAAAATATTGAAGATAAAGTAAATGCTCAAAACGAAAAACTGTCAGAATTAGTAAAGTCTAAGGTAAAAGGAAATCTAAAAGAGTCTGATAATGGATTTATGCTGACGATTTCAAATAAAGGATTTGAGTATGTCGAAAATGGAGAAACGGTAATTGGAAGAACTGCCAGAACTATTTTTAACGTAACTATTGCTACGGGTTACAATACTTTAATAACCGACGGAGATTTACCTTATTACGATTCTAAAAATTTCAGCTCTCATTTTTTTGAATGGGGAGGCTCTTTGAGAACAAAACTAAAGAGAGATAGTGATGTGATAGCACTTCGATATGGATTGTCGATGGTCTATAATTATGTTTCTCCAAAAGACAACTACTATTTTGTAGTTAATGGAAATCAAACAGATGTAATGGAATCACCTGTTAATTTTTCAAAAAATAAATTTCGAAATGTGTACTTAACACTTCCTGTTCATTTAGAGTTTAATGCCGGAAATTCAGGCGAATATAAACTTGGCTTAGGAGGATTTGTAGGATACAACACCTCTTCTGAACAACGATTGAAATTCAGAGAAAACGGACGTAGAATTAAAGATATTACCAGAAAAGATTGGAACGTGAATGATTGGAACTATGGGCTGAGTGTTTATGTGGGTTGCGGACCGCTGTCCGTTTATGCAAAATATGATTTGAATCCTTTGTTCCGAAACAATACCGTTGAACAACATAATTTATCATTAGGAATTCGATTGGATTTATAGTTTAACTAAAAAATAGTTTATTTAAAAAACCCAAAATAAGTCTGTGAGTTAGAGACTGGTTTTGGGTTTTTTGTTTAGATTTGAAAAAATATCTCGGATGAAAAAAATATTTTTATGGATTGTTGTACTCGCTACAATATCTTCTTGTAAAGTCGGACATTTTGTTTATTATAATTTTGCAGATATTAATGACCATAAAATTTTTCCGACTCGTGAGGTAAAAGCTTCTGAAAATCCGTTTGAATTTCCTGTTTCAAAAGACCCTAAAGCTCCTAAAAAACTGAACGAAGAGTCATGTGATGATTTTTTAAGCAAAAGCAATACAGTTGCTTTTATGATTATCCATAATGATTCGATTCAATACGAAAATTATTTTCATAATTATAACGAGACTTCGGTTGTTCCGTCTTTTTCGATGGCAAAATCAATTATTTCTGTTCTTATTGGGTTTGCTGTTGACGAAGGACTCCTTCTTTCGGTGGATGAACCCATAACTAAATATATTCCTGAACTTCAAAAAAATGGCTTTGATAAAGTTACCATCAAACATTTGTTACAAATGACATCAGGAACAAAATTTAACGAAAGTTATTTTAATCCTTTTGGAGATGCCGCTACGTTTTATTACGGAAGAAATCTTCGAAAATCTATTTCTAAAATGAAATTAGAAGAAAACCCTGGAGAACGCTTTAAGTATGTAAGTGGAGATTCTCAACTTCTAGGGTTAGTTTTAGAAAGGGCTTTAAAAGACATAACAATAACCGAATATTTACAACAAAAATTATGGACCCCTCTAGAAATGGAATATGATGCAAGTTGGAGTTTGGACAGAAAAGACGATGGGTTAGAAAAAACTTTTTGTTGCATAAATGCAAGAGCGAGAGATTTTGCTAAAATCGGACGATTGTATCTCAACAAAGGGAATTGGAATGGAAAACAAATTCTTTCTGAAAATTGGGTAAATGAATCTACAAAAGTTGATACAAGTAATGGCAGTAGCTGGAATTATCAGTATCAATGGTGGTTGCTAACCAAACAAGGAGATTATATGGCTCAAGGGATTTTAGGACAGTATATTTATGTAAATCCCAATAAAAATCTAATTGTTATTCGCCTTGGTAAAAATCATGGAAATACAAATTGGAAACAGATTTTTATGAGTTTAGCAGAAGCCTATTAAACGGTTGCTCATCTATAGGTATAGCAATTGATTTATAAATTTTATTCCTCCAAAAGAGTTATAAACTCTGTGGCAGTATAAGACTTTTTGTTTTGATGCGAATAATGTAACTTGCAGGCTCGATTTTTTCGATATTGGACGTTCGACTTTTAGACCAAACTGATGTTTTTCGTAGAAGTAATTTTACCCTTAGCTTTGAATAAAACCTTTACTTACCAAGTGAGTGAGGTAGAATTTTATTTTATAAAACCAGGAATGCGAATAGCAGTTCCGTTCGGTAAAACAAAGATTTATACTGCTCTAGCTCTAGAAGTGCATCAGAACGAACCCTTGCATTACCAGGCAAAAGAAATCCACGAAATTATTGATGAGAAACCGATTGTAAATCCGTATCAAATAAAACATTGGTTTTGGATTGCTGATTATTATATGTGCAGTATCGGAGAAGTGTATAAAAGTGCCATTCCGTCCGCATTACTGCTCGAAAGCGAAACCATTATCCTAAAAAACAAAGAAACTCAGGTGCTTAAAAGTGAGCTTTCGGATGATGAGTTTTTGGTGTATGAAGCTTTAGAGAAGCAGAACTCACTTAAAGTTCAAGATATTGTCGCTATTTTGAACAAGAAAACAGTTTTGCCTATTTTACAGAAGTTATTAGCCAAAGAGGTTGTTTATTTACAGGAAGAAGTTAAAGAAAATTATAAACCAAAACTCATTCGCTTTGTTCGTTTACATCCAAACTATGAGAACGAAAATGAATTGAAAGAGCTTTTGGATACACTCAAGAATGCCCATAAACAAAGAGAAGTTGTCTTAAAATATTTCCAACTCAAAGCCTTAACCAAAAAACCGATTTCCGTAAAACAGCTTTTAGAAAGTGCTGAGACATCTACTACTATTATCAAAAGTTTAATCGATAAACAGATTTTTGAAGAATATTCCCTCCAAACAGATAGAACAGACTTTTTAGAAGAAAATTTGCAAACTGAAATTATTTTAAGTGATGCTCAAAAAAATGCCTTAAATCAGATTAAAAAAAGTTTTGAGGCTAAAAACACTACTTTGTTGTTTGGCGTAACTTCGTCCGGAAAAACGGAGGTTTATATTGAGCTCATCAAAGAATACTTGCATAAAGGAAGACAAATTTTATATCTGTTGCCTGAAATCGCCCTTACCACCCAATTGGTATCAAGACTCCGAAAACACTTCGGAAATGAGGTGGCTGTTTATCATTCTAAATACAATCAGAACGAACGCATCGAAGTTTGGAATCAGGTGCTCCATCAGTCTGAAAAAGCAAAAATAGTGATAGGAGCAAGATCAGCCTTGTTTTTGCCGTTTCAGGATTTAGGGCTTGTTTTAGTTGATGAAGAACATGAACAAACTTTTAAACAAAACGATCCCGCTCCACGTTATCACGCTCGGGATACAACAATTATACTGGGCGAATTGCACAAAGCAAAAGTGCTTTTAGGAAGCGCTACACCCAGTATCGAAACTTTTTTCAACACAGAAAACAAAAAATTCGGTCTGGTTGAACTTACCGAGCGATTCGGAAAAACGGAACTTCCGAAGATTGAAATTGTCGATTTAAAAGACAAATATTTCCGTAAAAAGATGGCAGGGCACTTTAGTGATACACTTTTGGATCAAATCACAACAACACTCGAAAATGGTGAACAAGTGATTTTATTTCAGAACCGTAGAGGATTTGCTCCTGTCTTAGAATGTTTGACCTGTGGTCACATTCCGCAATGTCCTAATTGTGATGTGAGTTTGACTTATCACAAACAAAAAAGCCAAATTAGGTGTCACTATTGTGGTTATGCAATTGCAAAACCAACGCATTGTCACGCCTGTCAGAGTATAGAACTCACTACTAAAGGCTTCGGAACCGAACAAATTCAAATCGAACTAGAACAACTTTATTCGGATAAAAAAATAATCCGAATGGATAGAGATACTACGGGAGGGAAATTCGGTTACGAAAAAATTATCGACAGTTTTAAAACCCGAGAATCGGATATTTTGGTTGGGACCCAAATGCTGGCCAAAGGATTGGATTTTGACAATGTAGGCTTGGTGGGAATCCTCAATGCCGATGCGATGCTTTACCATCCAGATTTTAGAGCTTTTGAACGGAGTTTTCAACTGATGACTCAAGTTTCAGGAAGAGCGGGGAGAAGTGAAAAACAAGGAAAAGTAATTATCCAGACCTATAATCCAACTCACCCAATTATTCAGAAAGTCATAAAAAACGATTATCTTTCGATGTATAATCAAGAACTTTCAGAGCGACAAACTTTTGAGTATCCACCTTATTTCAGATTGATAAAATTAACCTTGAAACACAGAGATTTTGAGAAACTAAGAGAGGGCTCAACCTGGCTTTACCAAAGCCTGAAAAATACATTGGGGCTTCCTGTTTTAGGCCCTGAAGAACCACCCGTGAGCCGAATCAGAAATGAATACATCAGAACCATTCTGATAAAAATTCCAAGTAACAAAAACTTGAAAGCCGTAAAATCAATTATTACAAAAAATCTGAATTCCTTTGATGCGATTGCTCCGTACAGAAGTATTAGAGTAGGAGTAAATGTGGATTTTTATTGAAAATTATTTAGGGTGTTTTTCAGGGTTTATAGAAGTATGCAGAATGGCTAAAATTGTAATGGTTTGATTGTTTGTGTTGAGGTGATAGTGAACTCCGAACGGAAAAACTTTAGTGTAAGCAACTCTTGTATTTCTATATTTTTCTTCGAAAAGCAACGGGTTTTCGATGATATAATAAATGGTTTCCTTTACAGATAATGCAAACCTTTTTTCAAGACCTTCTAATTGTTCTTTATACCATTTTTTTGCTTTTTTGATATCCTGCACAGCATCGATATGGTACACAACAGTATATCTCATAACTCTTGATCTAAAGCTTCAAAAAGGCTTTCTACTGAATTAATCTTTTCAGGATTGTTTAAATCGCTTAACCTTAAATCTAAAACATCTTTTTGCCACTGAGGTAGTTCCTCATTTGTATTTTCGATATTAGGATACCTTTTCTTGATATTTTCCCAATCTTCAATCGGGATAAATACTCCTGTTGGTTTTCCGTTATGGTCTTGTATGACTTGAGTTTTCATAATCTGGATTTTTTCAGTCGCTTTACAAAGATAAAAGATTTTGGGTTAAATCGCTTATTAAGAAGGTTAAAGATGAAGTATTAGAGTAGGATAAATATGGATTTTTATTAGTAATACTCGATTTCTCTTTCTTTTAATATTTGAGGAATAGCATTTTTATACTCAATTTTTTCTATCCAATTATCTTTTTGGTCGTATTTGTAATTAAAACTTTTGGTTTCAATTATTTCACCATTTTGGTTGTACTTGACTTCTTCAATCAAATTATTTTTATCATCATATTTAGAAATATATTTACTTTCTAATTTTCCATTAGAATTATAAAAGTTCAACTCAATTTGATTCCCTTTTTTATCGTATTTGTAAGTGGTTTTTCGACTTGATTTATTGATATTTGGAATAGGAATAGGATTAGAAATAAAACTATAACTATTTCGCTCTATTAGTTTTCCTTTGTCATTATATTTGTAAGTAAGGTTATTTAGTAATTCTCCATCAGAATTATACCAATTTTCTTCAACTTTATTTCCATTTTCATTGTATTTATAAGTGTATTTCGATTCTAATTTTATGGAGTTATAGTTAAAAGAATTAATTTTCCTCTTTTTTTATTATAATTAAAAATACTTCTTTTTAAAGTGGTTCCATAAGTGTCGAAGTCTTGGATTTCGGTTTCAAATCCTATTTCATTATAGGTTTTGTGCTGTATACTTGAAAGAAGAATAAAATAATCATCAGAAATAAAACTTCCTCTGATATAAATATCTCCTTTTATAACTTCTCCAAATTTTTCTATAACCAAGTAAGGAGTTTCTTTTACAGATTTTACTTTACCTTTAAGGTTTTCTTTTGTAAGGTCATTTTTTGTTTTTTGCTCTGTACAACTTGTTAAAAGGAATAGAGCTATTGTACTTAAAATAAATTTGTATTTCATAATTGCTTAAAAAGTAATTAGTTGATTTATAAGATAGATTACAGCACTTAGCAGAAAAAATACCACTTGATATTTTGTCCATATCCAAGTGGTATTTCCTAATATATCTGCTTTTTTTCTTAAATCGTTAAATTTGTTTTTTGTGTCTTAAATTGGTTTTGTTTTAATATCATTTTTATTGATAAAATCTATTTTGCAAAAAAGAATTTATAGAAAGGCTGTTATTCTAATACAACAATATAATTGTGTAGTGGTTTTTGTCTGTGAAAATCATATCCATACATCTGTTTTCTTTTGAGTTTTTGTCACAGAATAATTTCAGCTTTCGTACTGTTGTTTCTTAATTGTCTTGCAAACTCTTTCAGATTCGGGTTATAGGGAATGATTTTTCTTCTTTTCATTTTTCAGATGATTATTTCAAAGATAAAAAGATCTTATTTTTTATTCTTTTGATGCGATTTCCCAATACCGAAGTATAAAAGTAGGAGTGAAGATGGATTTTTATTGATGTTATTTAAATCTTTTCATCTTCTAAATATTCCCTTAAGACCAGTGGATGATAATATTTTGGGTCTTTTGTAGCATACAGCAAGGTTATTTTTTCTTGATTTTGGTGTTGTTCCCAGAATAGCGTTGCAATGTGGTTGGATTTTAATTCTTCTAGATACTTCTTATAAAAAACTTCCCATTTTTCGGGTTCGTGGTTAAACCATTTTCGCAGTTCAGTCGAGGGGGCCATAGCTTTGTTCCACTCATGAATTTGAGCTTTCTCTTTAGAAATTCCACGAGGCCAAAGTCGGTCAACCAAAATACGGTAACCATCCAAAGCAGAAGCTTTTTCGTATACTCTTTTTATAAAAATTTCAATCATGGTTTGAATATTGAGTGATATCTTTTGGTCAAAAAAACTGATTGTTTACAGAGAGAAAAACTAACAACAAAAACGGTATAAATCCTATCTTACAAACGAGATTTTGTCTATCAAATGTAACCAAAATATTCTATTCCTTGACTCTATTTTTCTATTCTCTATTTTCTTATAAATACTTATCTTTGAGCTTTTGCTAAAAAAATGATTTCAAGAAATACCATAGATACGGTTTTTGAGGTGGCTCGCGTAGAAGAGGTCATCGGAGATTTCGTACAGCTCAAACGTGCAGGAAGCAATCTTAAAGGATTGAGCCCGTTTGCGGACGAAAAGTCCCCTTCGTTTATGGTATCTCCAAGCAAGCAAATCTGGAAAGATTTTAGCTCTGGAAAAGGAGGTAATGTGGTTACATTTATAATGGAACATGAACATTTTTCGTATCCTGAAGCGATTCGCTATTTAGCAAAAAAATACAACATCGAAATCGAAGAAACTGAACAAACATCTCAAGATAAAGAGCAAGCTTCTGAAAAAGAAAGTATGTATCTAGTTTCAGAATTTGCCCGAGATTTTTTTCATAAAACCCTTTTAAATACAGATGAAGGAAAAGCCATTGGACTTTCGTACTTCAAGGAAAGAGGTTTTACAAATACAACAATCGAAAAATTCGGATTGGGATATTCTCCTGATAACTGGACTTCACTAACTGACGAGGCTATTAAGAATGGCTACAGTCTAGAATTTTTAGAAAAAACGGGACTTACGATAGTCAAAGAAGACAAAAAATTCGATCGCTTTAAAGGTCGAGTAATGTTTCCGATTCAGAGTATGTCTGGGAGAGTTTTGGGTTTTGGAGGGAGAATTTTAACCAATGATAAAAAGGCAGCCAAATACCTGAATTCACCCGAGAGCGAAATTTACCACAAAAGTAAAATCTTATATGGTCTTTATCAGGCCAAACAAGCTATTGCTAAAAATGACAACTGCTATTTGGTTGAGGGTTATACCGATGTGATTCAGTTTAATCAATCCGGAGTAGAAAACGTAGTTGCTTCGTCAGGAACAGCTCTTACACCTGATCAAATCCGTTTGATAAGTCGATTGACCAAAAATATTACTGTGCTTTTTGATGGTGATGCTGCGGGACTTCGAGCTTCTATTCGGGGGATTGATTTGATTCTAGAAGAAGGGATGAACGTTAAGGTTTGTACATTCCCTAACGGAGAAGATCCAGATAGTTTTGCTAAAAAAACTTCATTTGAAGATTTGGTTCTATATCTGGACCAAAATGCTAAAGATTTTATTCAGTTCAAAGCCTCATTGCTAAACGAAGATGCCCAAAACGACCCGATTAAAAAAGCGGAGCTTATTCGGGATATGGTAACAAGCATTTCTAAAATTCCAGATAGAATAAAGCGAGAAGTGTATACTAAAGAAACGGCTCGTATTATGGATATTTCAGAAGAGGTACTCGTCAATACGCTAGCGCAAATACTGCGGAAAGATCAATATGATTCGGCCAAGAAAACATTTGAAGAAAACAGAAATTTAGAGACGCTAAAACGTGAAGAAACTCAAATAGAAAAGGTTGATTTTTTGAGTGTTATCGAAAAAAACATCTTAAAAATACTTTTAAATCACGGAAACAAAGAACTTACTTTTGAGAATTATTATGATGTTTTGAATCAAGAAGGAGAACTCGAAAGAAAAGTAGATAAAAAAACATATAAAGTTTACGAGCGGATTTATCTCAATCTTCAGGATGATGAAATGGAATTCTCAAACGAAAAATTTCGAATCATTTATAACTACATCATCTCGCACTATCATACTAATGAAGTGTTTGATAAAGAAAAATTTATTTCTGAAATCCCACAAGAATTAGCCTCCGAGATCAGCGACTTATATTTGGCCGACGACAAATACCGTTTAGATAACTGGGAATCAAAAAATATTTTTCCGAAAACAAAAGATGATGATAATGTAATTATTCAAAATGTAACGGAAACAATATTGAATATACGGTGTTATTTGATTTATGAACTTATTGGTGAGCTGATGAATAAAACTAAAGATAAAAACAGCCAAACAAATAATACTGAAATTCTTTCTGAAATTCTTCAATTTGGTGAATTGAGAAAGTTTTTGTTTTCCCTTTTAGGGAATGTAACACCACTAAATCACTATTCACAGTATAGACACTCTCAAAACTGATTTGTTCCTGAAGTAATTAGAATTTAGGGTAATTAGTTTAGCTTTTCCGTTAATTTATTAAACGTTTTGCGAGCGTCTTTACCTTCATATAAAACCTGATAAACCGCATCAATAATTGGGGTTTTTACTTTTAATTTCTGGTTTAATTCATAAGCGCTTTTAGCAGCATAATAACCTTCGGCTATCATTCGCATTTCCATCATGGCAGAATTAACCGTATATCCTTTTCCGATCATGTTTCCGAAGGTTCTATTTCGAGAAAAAAGCGAATATCCTGTCACCAATAAATCCCCTAAATAAGCAGAATTATTGATGTTTCGCTTCATGCGATATACTTTTCTAACAAAGCGCTTCATTTCTCGAATAGCATTACTCATCAAAACAGCCTGAAAGTTGTCTCCATATCCAAGTCCATGAGCAATTCCAGCGGCTATCGCATAGATGTTTTTAAGCATGGCTGCGTATTCTGTCCCGATAATATCATCCGAAATCTTAGTTTTTATAAAATAACTAGATAAGTATTTTGCAATGTCGGTAGCAGTTTGTTTGTCTCCTGAGGCAATTGTCAAATACGAAAGTCTCTCGAGTGCCACTTCTTCGGCATGACAAGGCCCTGAAATAACGGCAATTTTATCATACGAAATTCCGTATTTCTGGTGAAAATGTTCTCCAATGATTAAAGATGATTCAGGAACTATACCTTTAATAGCAGATACTATAACTTTTCCTTCTAATGAAGTTGTGAGTTTCTCTAATTCTTTTCCGACAAAAGCAGAAGGAATGGCAAGGACTACATAATCCGCATCTGCAATAGCTGCATTGATGTCATTGGTAAGAATTAATTTGCTAGGATTGAACTCAACTGAGGTAAGATAATTTGGGTTGTGTCCGTGAATTTTGATGTGATTGATGGCTTCCTGACTTCTCATATACCAGATCACTTCAGGGAGGTTTGCTTTTAGCATTTTGACAATGGCGGTTGCCCAACTACCTCCTCCGATTACTGCAAATTTGGGATGATCACTCATAATTCTCCATATATTAGGGGGGCAAAGATAAAACAATTTCAAAAAGGAAGAAGCTTTATTGTTTTAACTTTATATTTAACAAAAATTTATAGTTTGTAAAATACTAATTATCAGTTGTTTTCGTTTTTAATAAACAACAGCCTATCTTTCATACAAAAGAGTTTTAGTTAGTAGTTTATTTTTAGTTTAAAAGTGTCTTTCGATAGAAGGACACTTTTTAATTAATAGCTTAAGGCTACAATTTCTTCTATTTTTGAGAGTGTTATATTTTGTTGTTCTCCCATTATCGCAACGCCTCTTTTTTCAAATCTATTTCGGATAAATTCTGCTGTGTTCGAAATATCCTCAGAAGTGTTTTCGCTAATTTTGATTTGCATTCCCATAGTAAGAAAGAACTTTTCAAGTTCCAAAATGGTGTTTTCAGCCACTAGGTCATTATCTCCGGTAAGTCCAAAAACTTCTCGTCCTAATTGGACTAATTTTTCTTTTTTAGAATCAAACATCACTCGATATAAACTAGGGAAAATAATAGCCAGAGTTCGCGCGTGATCAATTCCGTAGAGAGCGGTCAGTTCATGACCTATCATATGTGTTACCCAATCTGTAGGGACGCCTTTTGAAATCAATCCGTTTAAAGCCATTGTACAACTCCACATAAAGTTAGAAGCTAATCTATAATCAGTAGGGTTTTCAGCCACTTTTGGACCGATTTCAATAAGTGTTTTTAAAATACTCTCTGCAATTTTATCCTGTAATATCGCATCGTGACGATAGGTTAAATACTGTTCCAAAACATGAGAAAAAGCATCAATTACTCCGTTTTGAATTTGTTTTTTAGGAAGTGAAACAATCACAGTTGGATCGCAAAAAGAAAATTTTGGAAAAGTAACATCACTTCCAAATGACATTTTCTCTTGAGTTTCTTTTCGAGAAATGACAGAGCCCGAATTCATTTCACTTCCCGTTGCAGGTAAGGTTAAAACTGTTCCAAAAGGGAGCGCTTGAGTAGGCCTGTGTTTTCTGTAAAAAATATCGAGCGGATCTCCATCATAAGAAGCAACCGAAACGATAAACTTAACTCCGTCAATAACCGAACCTCCTCCAACAGCCAACACAAAATCAATCTTATTTTTTTCAATAAGTTCAACCGCCTTTATCAAAGTCTCGTAATACGGATTAGCTTCAACTCCTCCGAATTCTATCATATCATATTCTTGAAGAGCTGATTTTACTTTATCATAAACACCATTTCTGAAAATACTTCCGCCTCCATAGACCATCAAGATTTTTGCGTCTTGCGGAATTTCTTTTGATAATTTATTAATTTGGTCTTTACCAAAAATTATTTTTGTCGGATTATAGAATTCAAAGTTTAACATGATAACACTTTTTTTGTCATACAAAGTTACATTTTATCTGTTTAATCATTTAGTTCTTCGATTGTTTAACCGAATTTTAACCTACTTACTCTCTGGTTTAAACTGTAAACGGAACACTAAAAATAAGTATCTTTGCAATTTATTTATATCAGATGAGATTACACAGGAATTTAGTTTACACTACTATAGATTCGCTAAATGCGATTTTCAACGAAAAAGAATACGCAGACAAGGTTGTACAACGCGCCTTAAAAAAAGATAAACGCTGGGGAAGTCACGACCGAAAATTTGTGGCCGAAACCATATACGAAATCGTGCGTTGGAAACGCTTATATTCAGAAATTGCAGAAGTAAAAGAACTCTACAATCGAGAGGATTTATGGAGAATGTTCGGGGTTTGGGCAGTACTTCGCGGTTATCCCATTCCAGATTGGAGGCAATTAGAAGGGATTCCAGAAAGAAGGATCAAAGGACGTTTTGATTTACTTTCAAAAGATAGACGCTTTAGAGAGTCTATCCCAGACTGGATGGATGAGTTAGGTGTTAAAGAATTGGGAGAAGAAATTTGGACCAAAGAAATTGCAGCTCAAAACGAACAAGCAAAAGTAGTTCTGCGCGTAAATACACTAAAAACAACCAAACAAAAACTGCGTGCGATTTTGATGGACGAAGACATCGAAACCGAATTTATGACCGATTATCCTGATGCTTTGGTTTTGAAAGAAAGAGCGAATGTTTTTCTGACGGATGCCTTTAAACAAGGTTTTTTCGAAGTGCAAGATGCTTCTTCTCAAAAAGTAGCCTATTTGCTCGATGTGAAGCCAGGAATGCGAGTTGTGGATGCTTGTGCGGGAGCTGGAGGGAAAACACTCCATTTGGCCTCTCTTATGGAAAATAAAGGGCAAATCGTAGCGATGGATATTTACGAGAGTAAATTAAAACAGCTTAAATTAAGGGCTAAGCGAAACGGAGTCTTTAATTTTGATTATCGCATTATCGATTCGACTAAAGTTATCAAAAAGCTCCATGATAAAGCAGATCGAGTATTGATTGATGCTCCATGTAGCGGATTGGGAGTGCTTAAAAGAAATCCAGATTCTAAATGGAAGTTACAGCCTGAATTTATTGAAAACATCAAAAAAGTTCAAGAAGAGGTTTTAAATGATTATTCCAAAATAGTAAAAGTAGGAGGAAAACTGGTTTATGCAACTTGTTCCGTTTTGCCAAGCGAAAATCAAGAGCAAGTCAAAAAATTTCTCAATTCTGAGAACGGAAAGAATTTCAAGTTTGTCAAAGAAGAAAAAATATTAGCTCATAAGTCGGGATTTGATGGGTTTTATATGTGTTTGATGGAGCGAGTAAGTTAATAAAAAACAGTGTAGATGTGTTCAAGTCATGCTAGTAATAAAATAACACTCAAAAAGATTTTTATATTTCCTTTTGTGGTTATTATTCGCTTTTATCAGGTGGTGGTTTCTCCGTTGACTCCTGCTACGTGTAGATATAGCCCGACTTGTTCACATTATTCTTTAGAAGCTCTCAAAAAACACGGACTTCTAAAAGGAAGTTGGTTGGCAATTAAGCGTATTGCGAGTTGTAATCCTTGGGGCGGGAGTGGTTATGACCCCGTTCCATGATTTAAGTCTCCGAATCCTACGGGTTGATGGTTTTGCTTAAATGAAATTTGCATTATAGTTCCTTTTCCTATTTCGGATTCAGAAACTTTTATTTTGCCGTTGTGGTATTCCTCTACGATGCGTTTTGTAAGCGAAAGGCCTAATCCCCAACCTCTTTTTTTGGTGGTAAACCCAGGTTCAAAAACTTTTTTAAACTCATTTTTAGGAATTCCTTTTCCTGTATCTTCCACTTTTATTTTAATGAATCTTACGTCATCTTCAATAGTTACGTGAATTTTACCTTTACCTTTCATGGCATCCACAGCATTTTTAATCAGATTTTCAATTGTCCAACTGTGTAAAACAGGATTTAACATCAAGTAAAGAGGATAATCAGGGGTCGAAATACTGAACTCAACTTGATTAGAGAAACGCGATTTTAGATATTCATAAGAGTCTTTGGTCTGTTCTACTACGTCAATTTTTTCAAGTGCAGGTTCTGAACCAATTTTTGAGAATCGATCAGCAATAGTTTGTAGCCTGTTTACATCTTTTTCGACTTCTGTTACTGTTTGTTCATCGACATGGTCAGCTCTCATAATTTCAATCCAGCCCAAAAGCGAAGAAAGAGGAGTTCCGATTTGATGGGCTGTCTCTTTGGCCATCCCAGCCCAAAGCTTGTTTTGAGCAGACATTTTATTAGTTTTAAAATAACTCGCAATAAGAGCGAGGAACAAAAATATTACTAATAGAAGTGCAAACGGATAATAAGTGAGTTGAGTAAGTAAAGGAGAATTTCCGTAATATAAATACTGAAATTTATCTGTGTCATATTGAATAATAATAGGCTCGTTTTGATTTTTAAACTTCCCTAACAGCCGCTTGGAATATTTTTTAAATTCTTCATCTTCAATATTGTTGTAGTTAAGAATGTTGTTGTCTTGGTCTGTTAAGATAAGGGGAATAGTTGTGTTTTTAGAAAAGATTTCTAATACTAACGGAAGTTCGGCATCAATGTCAGAATTGGTAAAAGTCTTTTGAGCTTCAGCCCAAAGTTCCATTTTGGTGCGTTCTTCTTCTTTTACTTTTTGAAAAAACTGATAAGTATTCCAGATAATTAAAGAAACTACCAAGAATGAAATCAATATCAAAAACCATTTCAGATTATTTCGTTTTTCAGAGAGCATGGTTCAATTAGCGATTTTTTGAAACACTAAAAGTAACTAATTTTTATCGTATTTCTGATAAACTTTGTTCTGAACCGCTAACATTAATTTAGTTTAATAGTATAAATGATGACTTTTATACTTTTTATATTGTAAAAATAAATTCATATACTGTTTATTTGTTTTTTCAAAAAAAAAAAATTTGTAAACTTTTTTAAATTGTAAAAATTGTAATTAATTGTTATTTAGCTTTTTAATGTTTATTTTTTGTAAACTTTTTCTGATTATTGTTTTTCGTATTTTTATTTTTTTTACATTTGCTGTAGATTTTCTCACAAGTAAATTTATATTATATGGAAGCAAGTGTAAAAGCAGAAAGACAGGTTTTTTCTAACGAAGAGGTTTTTCAGGAATCATTAAAATATTTCAAAGGAGATGATTTAGCAGCCAGAGTTTGGCTGAATAAATATGCTCTTAAAGATTCGGTAGGCAATATTTATGAGAAATCTCCTGCTGATATGCATCGAAGAATTGCTTCTGAAATTGCAAGAATCGAATCTCGATATAAGAACCCTATGACTGAAGAGCAAATCTATGATTTGATAAAAGATTTCACGTATATCATTCCGCAAGGTAGCCCGATGACTGGAATCGGGAATCCTTTTCAGATTGCATCGCTATCCAATTGTTTTGTAATCGGAAATATAGGAGAAAGCGATTCTTATGGAGGGATTATGAAAACTGATCAAGAACAGGTGCAACTCATGAAGCGCAGAGGAGGTGTAGGACACGATTTATCTCATATTCGCCCTAAAAGCTCCCCTGTCAAAAATTCTGCACTTACCTCTACTGGTTTAGTTCCGTTTATGGAGCGTTTCTCTAATTCAACGCGTGAGGTTGCTCAGGATGGACGTAGAGGTGCGTTGATGCTTTCGGTTTCTATCAATCATCCAGATGCTGAAGATTTTATTGATGCTAAGTTAGAGCAAGGTAAAATAACAGGAGCTAATGTATCAGTAAGGATCGACAACTCTTTTATGCAGGCGGTTAGAAACCAGCAAAACTACACTCAAAAATATCCTATTTTTAGTCAAAACCCAAAGTTTTCTAAAGATATCAACGCTAAAGAACTTTGGAAAAAAATAGTTCACAATGCATGGAAATCAGCAGAACCAGGAATTCTGTTTTGGGATACAATTATCAATGAATCTTTGCCTGATTGCTATGCAGATTTAGGCTATAAAACCCTATCGACCAATCCGTGCGGAGAGATTCCATTGTGCGCTTATGACTCCTGTCGTTTGTTGGCCATTAATTTGTTCTCTTATGTAGTAAATCCGTTCACTAAAGAAGCGTATTTTGATTTTGAATTGTTCAAAAAACACGTGGCTTATGCTCAGAGAATGATGGACGATATTATCGATTTAGAACTAGAAAAAGTAGATGCTATTATTGCTAAAATCGATGCCGACCCAGAAGATCCGGAGGTAAAAAGAGTAGAGCGAAATTTGTGGTTAGAAATCCGCAAAAAAGCAGAGGAAGGACGTAGAACAGGAGTTGGAATCACGGCCGAAGGAGATATGCTGGCAGCCCTAGGAATCCGTTACGGAAGTGAGGAAGGAAACAGTTTTTCTGTCAACATCCACAAAACTTTGGCTTTAGCAGCCTACCGTTCATCAGTTGATATGGCAAAAGAGAGAGGAACTTTTGGAATTTATGATGCAAAACGAGAACAAAACAATCCGTTTATGATGCGAATCAAAGAAGCCGATCCTGTTTTGTACAACGATATGCAAGAATATGGGCGTAGAAATATTGCTCTATTGACAATCGCTCCAACCGGAAGTACTTCGCTTATGAGTCAAACCACTTCAGGAATTGAGCCCGTGTTTATGCCTGTTTACAAAAGAAGGAGAAAAGTAAATCCAAATGATAAAGAAGTTAGAGTAGATTTTGTAGATGAAGTAGGTGATTCATGGGAAGAATATGTGGTTTTCCACCATAAATTCAAACAATGGATGGAAGTAAACGGAATCGATACTTCTAAAAACTATTCTCAAGAAGAAATTAATGCACTTATCGAAAAATCACCTTATTATAAAGCTACTTCAAATGATGTGGATTGGTTGAGCAAAGTAAAGATGCAGGGAGCTATCCAAAAATGGGTGGATCACTCCATTTCGGTTACTATTAATATTCCGAGCGATGCAACAGAAGAATTGGTCGATAAATTATATATGACCGCTTGGGAAGAAGGATGTAAAGGAGTTACGGTTTATCGAGATGGCTCTCGTTCGGGAGTTTTGATTTCGGCTGAAGAGAAAAAAGAAGCTAAAGATATTGACGTGGATTACAAATTGGTTTTTCCAACCAAACGTCCGCAAGTGTTGGAGGCAGATGTGGTGCGTTTCCAAAACAACAAAGAAAAATGGATTGCCTTTATCGGAAAAATAGAAGACAAACCTTACGAAATCTTTACAGGATTAGCCGATGATGAAGACGGAATTCTATTGCCTCGTTGGGTTGAAGACGGGTTTATTATTAAAAATAAAGACGAAAAAGGGAATTCTAGATATGACTTCCAATATGTAAATCAACGAGGATACAAAACAACTATTGAAGGACTTTCGTACCGCTTTAATCCTGAGTTTTGGAATTATGCTAAAATGATTTCAGGAACCTTACGTCACGGAATGGAAATCGAGAATGTAGTGGAACTTATCAACGGATTACAATTAGACAACGAGTCTATCAATACATGGAAAAATGGTGTAGCAAGAGCCTTGAAACGCTACGTTCCGGACGGAACTCACGCAAAAGGGAAATGCTCAAACTGTGATTCTGTGAATTTAATGTATCAGGAAGGCTGCTTGACATGTAAAGATTGCGGGTCTTCTAAATGTGGATAAACGGATGTAATTTCTATTATTTTTAAAATTAGTGTAGAGAAAAAGCGTAGTGGTTTGTAGAATTCCACACTTATTTGTAGGAGTTTTAGAGAATAATTATAATATTTACGGGCTAATTTATAATTTGGCATCTAAATTGCCAATCCTCATTCAGAAATTTTAAATCTTAAAAAAATGTCAACAAATTCAAACTCAAACAAAGGGTTAAAAGTAGGAGTAGTGATTTTATCATTATTACTTTTAGGAGCTATCGGGTATATTGTAAAATTATCAGGTGATGTTAAAGATACTAATACACAACTTACCACTACAATGTCTGAAAAAGAAGCAGTAATTGCGGATTTGGAAGCACTAAAAGTAACTTACGACCAAGCAATTGCCAGTAACACAGAACTTTCAGAAGAATTAAAAGCAGAACGTGAAAAAGTAGTTCAACTTTTAGAAGAAGTAAAAAAAGAAAAAGCAAATTCGGCTTCACTAGGAAATTACAGAAAGCGCTATCAAGAATTAGAGTCAAAATTTAATGCTCTTGTGCTAGAAAATGAAGAACTAAAATTTGCTAACGAAGGACTTACTCAAGCTATTGATAGTACCAATACTATGCTTCTTGAAGAAAGAGAGTATGCTCAAACACTATTAGGACAAAACGAAGAATTGTCTAAAATAGTAGATGTAGCATCAAAACTTTCAATCTCAAACCTTAAAACAGGAGCTTATAGAGTTAAAAGTTCGGGTAAAGAAGTGGAAACCGAAAAAGCTAAAAGAGCAGATATTCTAAAAGTTCAGTTCACTGTGGCCGAAAACAAAGTGGCTAAAACAGGAGATAAAAGTTATTATGTACAAGTGATTGACAGTAAGATGAACGTGCTTGGTGAAAGACAAAATGCAACATTTGGAGATCAAGTATTGACATATAGTTTCATAACAACAATAGACTATAATAATTCTACTGTAAATGTTTCTGAAAACCTTAAAGGAGAAAACTTCGAAAAAGGATTGTATCGCGTACATATTTTTGATGGAAGCGAATTAGTTGCTTCTCAAAGTTTTACTTTAAAATAATTTTCTCATAAATTTTCTGAAAAAGTGGAATAATCATTATGATTATTCCGCTTTTTTATTAGGGTTAAATAAATGATGCCGATAATAAGTATCAAAATAAGAATACCGATGAATAGAGTGTTGCTATATAAAACTCTATTCTAAATAGTGAGAATATTGTTCAATTGTACTAATTTTGTACTATGCTAGAAAATAAAAATCAACCTCGTACTTCATTGTCTGATTTAGGAGAATTCGGACTAATTGAACATTTAACTAAAAATTTTAAAATCAATCAAACCTCCACTCTAAAAGGAATCGGAGATGATGGGGCTGTTTTAGATTTTAAAAATAAGAAAACAGTCATTTCGACTGATTTACTTATTGAAGGTGTTCATTTTGATTTGGCTTATGTTCCGCTGAAGCATTTAGGATATAAATCAGTAATAGTCAATGTTTCGGATATTTGCGCAATGAATGCAACGCCTACACAAATTACCGTTTCAATAGCAGTATCCAATCGCTTTCCGCTTGAAGCACTCGAAGAATTATACGAGGGAATTGCATTGGCTTCTAAAATTTATAATGTTGATGTAATCGGAGGAGATACCACCTCTTCTCAAAAAGGTTTGATTATTAGTGTGACAGCACTAGGAGAAGCAGATCAAGAAGACCTGACTTACAGAAACGGAGCACAAGTTAATGATTTGGTCGTAGTGACAGGAGATATTGGATCAGCCTATATGGGATTACAAGTCTTGGAAAGAGAAAAACAGGTTTTTCAGGTCAATCCAAACAACCAGCCTGATTTGTCAGATTATACTTACCTTATCGAAAGACAGCTTAAACCAGAGGCAAGAAAAGATATAAAGGGACTCCTGAAAGAACTGGACGTAAAACCAACTTCGATGATTGATATTTCGGACGGACTTTCTTCTGAAATACTACATATAACCAAACAGAGTAAAGTGGGATGTAATATATACGAAGATAAACTTCCGTTTGACCCACAGTTTATATCGGTTTGCGAAGAATTTAATCTTGATGCAACTACAATTGCATTGAGTGGAGGAGAAGATTACGAACTTTTGTTTACTGTTGCCATGAACGATTTTGATAAGATAAAAGGAAACCCAAATTTTACCATTATCGGACATATCACTCAAGAATCAGAAGG
The DNA here is from genome assembly GCA_040392465.1 of Flavobacterium suncheonense. Classification (GTDB taxonomy): domain Bacteria; phylum Bacteroidota; class Bacteroidia; order Flavobacteriales; family Flavobacteriaceae; genus Flavobacterium; species Flavobacterium suncheonense_A. The sequence continues at coordinate 74,724 of JBEBWA010000005.1, read as the reverse complement.
AGTGAATTTAGTAACTAGAGCAAATACACTTATTCCAATTAAAGCCAGAGGATGGAATGCTTTGAAAGACGAATAGCTTTTTAAGCTAGTAATGTTTATGGAATAATACGGAATAGATTTTATCTTATTTTTATAAAGTTGTGTTGTGGAGACCTAATTTTTTTATTTAAGCTATGAAATTAGAGCAAATAGAAAGAGTAAAAACCATTTCTACCGAAGATTTTTACAATAATTATTACAAAAAACAAAGACCAGTTGTAATTGAACAATTGACTCATGATTGGCCTGCTTATCAAAAGTGGAAACTTTCTTATATCAAAGAAATAGCAGGAGATAAAACAGTTCCGTTATACGACGACCGACCTGTTTCGGATAAGGATAAATTTAATCAGGCACATGCCTCTATGCTAATGTCAGAATATATTGATTTGCTAGAGTCTCAACCTACGCCTTATCGAATTTTTTTGTATAACCTGATGAAAGAAGTTCCCGCATTACAGCAAGATTTTCTGTGGCCTGATTTTGGGATGAAACTTATAAAGCAGATGCCTATGCTGTTTTTCGGAGGACAAAATTCAAAGGTGTTTATGCATTTTGATATTGATTATTCCAATATTTTTCACTTTCATTTTAACGGTGAAAAACAATGTGTTTTATTTCATCCCAATCAAACAAAATACTTGTATAAAGTACCTCATTCATTGATTGCTAGAGAAGACATTGATTTTGACAGTCCCGATTACGAAAAGTTTCCTGCTCTTAAACAAGCTAAAGGATTTATTACTAATCTCAAGCACGGAGAAATGTTGTATATGCCCGAAGGATATTGGCATTATATGAAATACTTGACTCCAGGGTTTTCGATGAGTTTGCGCTCTATTCCAAAACAACCGAAGTTTTTAGCGAGTGCTTTTTATAATATTTTTATAATGCGCCACTTTGATAATTTTATGAGAAAACAAAAAGGACAAGCGTGGATTGACCAAAAAAACGCAAGAGCTATTACAGAAACACATAAAAAATTGCGAATCAAATAACAAAAACCGCTTCAAATGAAGCGGTTTTTGTTATTACAAATAAAATATCGTGCTAATAGCCAGAATAAAGGTAGCTAATACAACACCTCTTGCCCACATTTCTCTCTTCATTTTTAGAAAAATAAAAAAGGCAATGAGATTAGGTATGGCTCCTAAGGTTATTAGTTTCCCGAAATTATTTTGGCTTTTAACAGCATTTAATCCGTCTGTAAAATCACTTTTCAAAAAAAACAATATATAGAAGTAAACTCCTAAAAATGCTAGGAGTAATCCGAGCAATAATCCGTACAAAAGGTGTATTTTCTTATTCATTGATATTCCATGTATTTAAAGTTTGTATTGCGTGATGAGCAGTTAAGTCAAATTGGGTCGGAACAACCGAAACATATCCATTGCCAAGGGCCCATTCGTCTGTGTCTTCTCCTTTGTCGTAGTTTACGAACTCTCCGGTAAGCCAATAATAATCTCTTCCGTGTGGAGTTTGTCGCTTGTCAAAACGCTCTATCCACATTGCATTGGCTTGTCTGCAAATTTTGATCCCTTTGATTTCTTTTTCAGGAAGCTTTGGGAAATTCACATTCAGAACCACACCTTTGGGCAAGCTATGGGTTAAAGCAGAATCGATGATTTTTCGGATAAACGGTTTTGTAGGCTCAAAGTCAGCATTCCAACTGAAATCAGCAAGCGAAAATCCAATAGCAGGAATTCCTTCAATTCCAGCTTCGACAGCTGCACTCATCGTTCCGGAATAAATAACATTTATGGATGAGTTTGATCCATGATTAATACCAGAAATACATAGATCAGGTTTTTGTTTTAGAATTTCGTGAACGGCCATTTTTACACAGTCAACGGGAGTTCCCGAACAGCTATATTCTGTTTCAGAAATCTTGTTGACATAAAGTGTGTTGTTTACAGTGATTGCGTGCCCTTTCCCAGATTGTGGGCTGTCTGGAGCCATGACAAAAACATCACCAAACTCTTGTGCTATTGCTATAAGAGTTCGTATTCCTGGCGCTGTAATTCCGTCATCATTAGTTACTAAAATTAAAGGCCTTTTGTCTGTAGTCATAATGGTGTTAAATGAAAGTGTAAATATACACAGAAAAGCTTTAAAAAGGTAATTATATCTAAGTGAACCAAAAACAATAGAATAAAAAAGTTAAAAATTGTGATGTAAAAAAGATAGTTCAAATGCGAAAAGTAGATAGGTGCAATTAAAGTCGAAAGAAATATCTTTGTATCTTTAACAAAAAATTATATCGGACAACAGTAGAGATGGTATAGTTTTTATATAATTTAGTGCAAAATACATTGATGAACCTTATATTCTCATTTATGAAAAGAAATTATAAAGCATTAGTGCTAATAGGAGTTTTTGCTATAGCGCTATGGGGTTTTATGCCAAAAAATGAACAAATTAGTGCATCTATAGACTCTGACAAGGATAAGCTATTATTAGAATTGATAGTAAAGGTTTTACAAGGAGGGCATTATGACCATGTTCAAATTGACGATGCGTTTTCTAAAGGACTGTACACTAGTTATTTGGAAACGATAGATCCCAATAAAAGATTTTTTATTCAAGCTGATATTGACGAATTTTCTAAATATGAGACTTTGCTCGATGACCAGATTCTAAATAAAGAGGTGGCTTTTTTCGACCTTACTTATAACCGATTAATCCAACGTATGGAGGAGGCGAAAACCTACTATAAAGAAATTTTAGACAAACCATTTGATTTCTCTAAAGATGAAGAGTTTGATTTAAATTTTGAGAAACAGCCATACGAAAAGAGTACAGCTGATTTAAAAGATAAGTGGAGAAGACAGATTAAATTATCTGTAATGGCCAAAATTTATGATAAAGAAAAACAGCAAAACGGAATCGATGATATCGAGGAAGATGAAGAAGACGAGCTAGTAGAAAAGCCGAAGAAGAAAGAAGAGCCAGTTGAAATAAAAACCTTTGAACAACTAGAAAAAGAAACCCGCGAATCAGAACTAACGGCACTAAATGATTTCTTTGATTTTATTCAAGATCAAGATAGGGATGACTGGTTTTCGGTTTTTGTAAATGCTATTACTGAACAAGCAGATCCACATACCAATTATATGGCTCCAGACGACAAAGAAAGGTTTGACGCTGGAATGTCAGGTAGATTTGAAGGAATCGGAGCAAGATTGATGAAAAAAGGTGATCTGATTGAGATTTCAGAAATTATTTCGGGAGGTCCTGCATGGAGAGAAGGAAAGCTAGAAAATGGAGATTTGATTATGAAAGTGGCTCAAGAAAAAGAAGAGCCTGTCGATATCTCAGGGATGCGTTTGGATAATGTGGTTAAATTGATTAAAGGTAAAAAAGGCACCAAAGTTATACTTACAGTCAAAAGAGTAGATGGCTCAATTGTAGATATTGCCATTACCCGAGATGTGGTTGAAATGGAAGAAACTTACGTTCGTTCTACTACGGTTGAAAAAGAAGGGAAAAAATTTGGGATCATCTACCTTCCGAAATTTTATTTTGATATGAACGATCGAAAAGCAAGAGATGCTGCTAAAGATGTGGCACTGGAAATAGAGCGTCTTAAAGCTGAAAATATAAGTGGAGTAATTGTAGACTTAAGAAATAATGGAGGAGGATCACTTCGTACCGTTGTAGAAATGTCAGGATTGTTTATTGATAAAGGACCAATTGTTCAGGTTAAAAACCCTGGACAAACCAAAAATGACGGTAGTGTGATTGATGGAAAAATTGACACCCATCAAGACAGAGAGACAGGAGTACAATGGGATGGACCTCTTGTGATAATGGTAAACAGTTTTTCTGCTTCTGCTTCTGAAATTTTTGCGGCAGCTATGCAAGATTATCATAGAGGTATAGTTATCGGAAGTAAACAGACATACGGGAAAGGAACCGTTCAGAATGTAGCGGTACTAAATAATTTTATCCGAAATACAGATGTTGATTTTGGAGCGATTAAAATTACTACTCAAAAATTTTATCGCATAAGTGGAGGTTCTACTCAATTAGAAGGAGTAAAGAGCGATGTAGTGCTCCCGGATAGATATACTTATATAGATGTAGGCGAAAAGGATTTGAAGACAGCAATGCCTTGGGACGAAATTGCACCTGCAAGTTACAGACCCGCTGCTAATTCAAATGTTTTTGAATCAGTAATTGCCAAAAGTAAAAAAAGAGTAAGTCAGAACGAACACTTTAAGTTGATAGACGAAAATGCAAAATGGATTGCAGGTCAAAGAGAAGATTATAATTATAGTCTTAATTATGATAAATTTGCAGTTAAAGAAGAGCAGCTGATTCAAAAGAGAAAAGAATTTACAAAACTTAAAGAATATAAAAATTCATATACTTTTAAATCGCTTCCGTACGAAATAGAGCAGATAAAGGCTGATTCTGTGCTGGCTAAAAAAAGAGAAAGATGGCATGAGAATTTAACAAAAGACATCTATGTAGAAGAAGCCTTAAATATTTTGAATGATTTAGCTCAAACTTCCAGACAAGTAACTATCAAAAATTAAGCTAAAGACAGCTCTTTTCTTTAAAATGAAGAGTAGGAGTAGTGTTTGTAAATGAAAATCCCTTTTTATATAGCCAAAAGATATGTTTTTAGCAGGAGTAAATCTTCTGCTATTAACTTTATTACCGCTATTACAGCGGTCGGAATTTTTATAGGTGCTTTGGTTATGTTTGTGGTTCTTTCGGTTTTTAGCGGACTCAAAGACTATAGTTTGTCATTTGTCAAAGGGTATGACCCTGATTTGAGAATTGTTTCAACCGTCGGAAAAACGTTGGATTTAACGTTGGATAGAGAACAAAAAATCAAGCAGATTGACGGAATAGAACAATACAGCAGGTATCTTGAAGAGCGTGTTTTGTTGCGCTACGACTCTAAAGAACAGATTGCTTACATAAGAGGTGTTGATGAATATTTTGAAAAGGTAAATCCGATTGAAGAGTTTATTTTTTTAGGGGAATGGAGCCCTGAAGGGAATGAAGCGGTAGTGGGATATATTATTGCTCAAAAACTATCCGTTGGAATTTTTGATTACAATAACAGTTTACAGATACTGGTACCTAAAACAGGAAAAGGAACAATTTCACAAGATGACTTTAATAAAATTACATTAAAACCCACCGGAATCTACTCTTTTAATGACGAAGATAAAGATTCTCGTTTTGTATATGCTCATCTTCCTATGGTACAGTACCTACTGCAATTAGATTCTGTTAAAGTATCAGGAATTGAATTTAAACTAAAAAACGAAGCCTCTGAAAGTAAAATTAAGAGAGAGCTTACAGAAATATTTGGTAAGGATACAGAAATTAAGAACCGAACTGAGTTGAATGAGACACTTCACAAAATGCTCAATACTGAGAATCTAATTGTTTATCTAATCATCACTTTGGTTATTATCATTACGCTTTTCACATTAATCGGAACTATAATAATGGTAATTTTAGACAAGCGTCAAAACCTGAAGACACTCTATAATATTGGATTACCAATACGAGATCTTAAAAAAATATTCTTGTATCAAGGGGTGCTGTTGAGTTTTTTTGGTTGTATTCTAGGTGTTTTTTTAGGAATTCTTCTGGTACTTTTACAACAACAATTTGGTTTTTGGATGTTGAGCCCTACACTTCCTTATCCCGTTAAGTTTTTGTTTGAAAATGTAGCGGTAGTCTTTATTACTATTATGGTGTTGAGTTTTATTGCTTCCAAAATTGCTTCAGACCGAGTTTCAGAAAAATTATTGTAGGTCATCCTCGTCATTCAGAGTTCGAGCAATTTTATCAATATTTAGACTGTTAGCCATAGCGTTAAATATTTCGAAGTAGGGTCCTTTATTATCATAAAGCTCTTCGTGTGTTCCTTGTTCCATCACCTTTCCTTTTTCTAAAACCACAACATTATCTGCATCGATAATCTGTGAAATACTATGCGAAATAATAATTACAGTTCTTCCTTTTTTGATGGCATCAAGGCTTAATTTTATTTGTTCAGTTGCAATGGCATCCAAGCTTGCAGTAGGTTCGTCAAGAAAAATAATAGGTGGATTTTTCAGAAATAATCGAGCTATAGCAATGCGTTGCTGTTGTCCTCCAGAGAGTAGATTGGCTTGCGAATCATACCCATCAGGTAAATCTATAATCTGATTATGAATATATGCTTTTTTAGCCGCTTCGATAACTTCGCTCTGACTGGCATTAGGATTTCCGTAAAGTATATTCTCTGAAATAGTTCCTTTAAAAATATGGTTTTTCTGCAAAACCAATCCGATGTTTTTGCGCAAATATTCGGTGTTGTATTCTTGTAAATCAACTCCGTCTAGTGTGATAGTTCCACTTTTTGGATAATAGAATTTATCCAGTAGATTGATAATTGTACTTTTCCCAGCTCCGCTTAATCCTACCAAAGCCGTAATTTTGTCGGGAGGTACACTAAGTGATATATTGTGCAAGGCTTTGGTTCGGTTCGGATATTCAAAATCTACGTTTTTGACTTCTATCAGCCCCGTTATTTTTGTGGGCATAAAATTTCCGGAAGGTTCTTTTTCATAATCTGCATCCAAGATGTCAAAAAATCCTTCTGAATAAATAAGAGCGTCATTTACTTCGTCATAAATTCTGTGAAGTTGACGGATAGGAGCAGAGACATTGTTAAATAGCATAATATGAAACATAATGGCTCCGATGCTCATTACCCCATCCAGAACGAAGTAAGCTGTCAGAATAATGATAACGACAATCCCTATTTGTTCTAGAAAACTTTTAATGCTTTCAAACAGAAAACTCAATTTGCGGGTTTGCATTTGGTTTTCGGTCATGTCGTATTGAATCTGTTTGTGTTTCTCAGATTCGAGAGGTTCCCTTACAAATGATTTAATTACAGTAATAGAATCGATAAGACCGATAATTCCAGCACTTTTATTTTCGCGGTAGCTTCGCATTCTTCGTCTAAAACCACCTAGTTTTTTGGCTTGGGTCTGGCTCACAAAAAAATAAAGAGGAATAATGCAAAGACTTACTAATCCAATATAAAAATTAGCCAAAAACATAAAGACAAGTGCTACGATCGAATTGGCAAAAAGTGGGAGAATATCAATAAAAAAGTTCTGCACCAAGCGAGTTAAGCTCGATATTCCCATGTCTATACGAGTCTGTAGTTTTCCACTTTCGTTTTCGGTAGAAGTGTAAAAAGCCAACTTATAGGTTAAGATTTTTTCGACTATCATTTGAGAGAAATCTCTAGAAATATAGATTCGCAATTTTTCTCCGAAAAACTTTTGGCCAAATTGTATCAGCGCATAAATTAGCTCTTTAGAGAGCAAGATAACGGTTATAAAAATCAATAGATTTTTACCTTCTTTAAGAGATTTTCCGTGGGTTACCAGAAGGTTTACTTCATCTACAGTATATCGAAGTATATGTGCATTAACCTGTGCCATAAACGAACCGATTACGGTAAGCACAAGTGTTGCTATAACTAACCATTTATATGGTTTTACGTAGGATGCAACTTTTTTAAATAGTTGAAATATCGTCAAATCGGATTACTTTTCGTCTTTAAACCAACTCGAATATAATACATAATTGTTAGAAATGCGATCTATCTCTCCAGAAAAAGCAGAGGCGTCAATGCTTTTTACTTTTTTGGCAGGAACTCCTGCATAAATACTTCCAGATTCAATAATAGTGTTTTGGATTACAACTGCTCCAGCTGCTACGATAGAATTACTTTCTACCACACAGTTGTCCATAACAATCGCTCCCATACCAATCAGTACATTGTCTTGTAGGGTACATCCATGAACAATGGCATTATGCCCAATAGAAACATTATTTCCGATCTCTGTAGGGTATTTTTTATAAGTACAGTGGATTATTGCACCATCTTGTATGTTTACTTTGTCTCCGATTTTAATATAATGTACATCTCCACGGATTACAGCATTAAACCATACGCTACAATTTTCTCCAAGGGTTACATCTCCGACAATAGTTGCGTTTTCGGCAATAAAACAATCACTTGGTATTTTTGGCTCTTTTCCGTTTACAGATTTTATAATTGGCATTTTAGTAAGATTAAATATTTATATCAAAAAAATGTCCCGAATCATTCGGGACAAATATTTTAATTAACAGCCGGACAATTACAATCCCATTTTTCTCTTTTACAGAATAGGTTGACTCCTATAGTAATTTGATGGAACCCTCCGTTGTCAAATTTGACTTCTCCCAGTAGATGAGAGTAGCTATAAGCGAACATAAAGTTTTTGTAATTTAAACCTACTACAGGCGTAATCCATTGCAAATATTGGTCTTCGACAGAATTACCGTTTAGGAATTGAGTTCCGTCAAAGCTTCTTCTGTAAGATAAAGCTCCCCATAATCTTCCAAAGTCAAGATTTTTATAAGCCTTAAGATTTACATCGATTGTTTTTTCTCCAGTTTGGTCAACGTATTGAAACATTATTGATGGTTCCCACAAAACTCTATCAGCATCTCCAAATATATATCCAGCGCTTAATAAATATTTTCTTAAGTTGTCTGGCTCCATATCTGTATAAAGATCACGTCTGTTTTCGATAGCATTTTTAATAGTAAAGTGAGCATAAAAATCTAAATAATGATAAGAAGCTCCTAAATCAACATTAAAATAAGAGTCTTTTTGAGTCATTCCTCCGTGTACATTCGGGTCTCCTGGATCTGGAGCGCTTCCTAAAAACTCACTTTCATCTAAACGACTTTGTACGACCCCAGCACTTATACCAAATGACAATTGATTTAAATCGTAGTCTCCTCTCGAAAAACGCAAGTGATGAGCATAAGTAAGTTTGGCTCCTGTTTGAGAATGGTATCCATTTCGGTCATTAAAAGCGATAACACCTACTCCTGAACGCTCTCCTAAAGCAGTATTAAAGCTTAAAGTCTGTAGCATCGGAGAATTAGTTTGATCAAACCATTGTTGTCTTGCCGTTAGTCTTACTTTAGCACAATTAGCCGCTCCTGCCATTGAAGGGTGTATCAGATAGTAATTGTCTGATAAATAATCAGAATAAACTGCCATTCCTTCTTGAGAAAATGAAAATTGCGATAGCAAAAGCAATAGGGCTAAATATCTCTTTTTTAATTGCATATTTTTTGTCGTTTTAACGAAAGAATTTTTAAACTCTTTTCTTGAAATTACTAAATTATTACTATCAAATGTTACTTCTTTTTTGAAAACATACCTCTTATGCCTTCTACTCTAAAATATTACCAAAAAAGCTGTTTTTAATGAACTGTATTTTTTGAGTAACTTTCCAAAATGGTCAAAGATATAAATTTCTATATAATCTCGAACATTTAGTTTTAAATTCTACAACAAAATATCTATAAGTCAATAAATATAGTAAAGTATACATATACTTAACCCAATAGAAACTTATAAAACAGTATTAAAAATAATCGCCTCTGATAAATTTTTAAGATGCGAAATGTACAAAAAAATAATTTATAAAAAATCTTTTTTTATCTAAACAAACGGAATTTATGTATTAAAATTGTTTTATACACTATAGAATCTAGTTTAAGAGCTAAAAAGGGCTCTGTCTTTTGGAGATTATGTGTTTGGTTACTAATGAGATAAATATTTTTTGTGATAAATTCAAAAAGAGTAAACGAAGAACTGTTAAATATAGAAATATGCCCATTATTTATTTAAGGTCTATGTTTCTGTAGGTTAAATACCAAACCCAAACAGTCCAAATAAAGTTATTTATTTGGACTGTTTGGGCGTTGATAATAGCTTTAAATTATCTAATAATATATCTTTCTATTTCTCGATTTTGATTCAAAAGCTCAATTCGGGTAGGGGAGTTGGTGTTTTTTCTGGACATTATTTCGCTAAGCGATTGAGTGTTTGTGATTTTTTGTCCATCAACCGAAAGAATAACTTTCCCTTTTACTTCTTCGTACTCTTGGCTATCTTTAATTTTTACTCCCGAATTTATTCCGAATTTCTTTTTGTCTGATGGTGATAAATCCTCGATGACCATTCCTAAAAATTCGGTAGTTAGCAATTCGAATTTTGTAAGGGTTACGCGAACTTCAATTTCTTTTCCATCTCGAATAGCATATACATCTACAACGTCATTAGGGCGTTTTGTCGAAATGTATTCGGTTAGTTCAGCAAAAGAATGAACAGGTTTGTCGTCAATTTTGATGATAATATCACCTTTTTTAATTCCAGCTTTTTCGGCACCTGACCCTTTAGTGACTTCAGCTACATAAAATCCTTGAGTTCTGTTTAAACCTAATTCTTCTGAAATGGCTTGATTGAGCTCACCTCCTTTTACTCCTAAAACTCCTCTTTGAACATTTCCGAATTCCATAATGTCCTCAATAATTTTGCGAGTAATGTTAGATGGAACGGCAAAAGAATACCCAACATACGAACCCGTAGTAGACGATATCATGGTGTTGATTCCGATGAGTTCTCCTCGAGTGTTTACAAGCGCTCCCCCGCTATTTCCAGGGTTTACAACGGCATCTGTCTGAATAAAAGATTGGATGTTATTTCGGGTTTGGGTTCCAATATTACGAGCTTTAGCTGAGATAATTCCAGCGGTAACAGTCGAATTTAAGTTGTACGGATTCCCGACAGCCAAAACCCATTCGCCTACTCGTATATTGTCTGAGTCTCCAAAAATGGTGTAAGGAAGTTTTTCGTTAGCATCAATTTTCAAAAGGGCGATATCCATTTGAGAATCCGTTCCGATAAGCTTTGCTTTATAAGCTTTTTTGTTGTTTAATGTGATTTCGATTTCCGAAGCATTATTAATAACGTGATTGTTCGTAACGATATATCCATCTTCCGAAATAATAACTCCCGAACCTGTTCCGATTTGAGCTTGTTGTTGCCCTTGTCGATATCCATAAAAGAACTCCATAATAGGATCATTTATTTGTCGATAAGAGACATTTTTGACGTGAACTACCGAATTTAGAGCGAGCTCTGCAGCCTCTGTAAAATCAGGAGCTTCGGATGTAAAACCAACATTTTTATAATTAGCCACTGGAAGGGTAGAAAGAGTAGTGATCCCGTTTGTTTGAAATGAAACGGATGGTTTTTCGATAAATAATTTGTAAGCTCCTAGAGTGATTCCTCCACTCAAAAGAGCAACCAAAAATAAAGATGAAAGTCTTTTCATAGTACGAGCATTTTTTAAATTCATTGCTAAAATTACTGCATTTTTTGTGCCATAAAAACTCTTTAACTCCTGGTTAACAGGGTTTAACTTTTTTTTAAAACAACTGCTGTAAATTTGTCAGAGTGTTAGTTTTGTTGCTATTGCTTATGGGATTAAAGAGATAAATCTTCTCTTAATTAAGCAGGAAACTTTATAGAATTATGAACTGGAGATTAAGTTCTAAAATTTGTATCTTTGCAAGTCTAAACTCAAGTCAAATGCAAAGTATTTTAGAACCAAGACAGGCCAAACCAAAATGGCTTCGTGTGAAATTGCCAACCGGACAAAAATATACCGAACTTCGTGGTTTGGTCGATAAATATAACCTGAATACGATTTGCACTTCTGGAAGTTGCCCTAATATGGGTGAATGTTGGGGCGAAGGAACCGCAACCTTTATGATTCTCGGAAATATCTGTACTCGTTCTTGTGGTTTTTGTGGAGTAAAAACAGGTCGCCCAGAAACAGTTGATTGGGACGAACCCGAAAAAGTAGCTCGTTCTATCAAAATCATGAATATTAAACATGCGGTACTCACAAGTGTTGACCGTGATGATTTAAAAGATATGGGAAGTATCATTTGGGCAGAAACCGTAAAGGCTGTTCGAAGAATGAATCCTGAAACCACTCTAGAGACACTCATTCCTGACTTTCAAGGAATAGAACGTCATCTGGATAGAATTGTCGAGGTTGCTCCAGAGGTGGTTTCTCATAATATGGAAACCGTAAAACGATTAACCAGAGAAGTAAGAATTCAGGCAAAATATGAAAGAAGCCTTGAAGTGTTGAACTATCTGAAAAAAAGCGGAGTGAACCGAACCAAATCAGGAATTATGCTTGGTCTGGGTGAGACTGAAAACGAAGTGATTGAAACTCTACACGATTTGCGTAAAGTAAACCTGGATGTGGTAACCATCGGGCAATACTTACAGCCTAGTAAGAAGCATTTACCAGTTAAAGAATTTATCACACCAGAGCAATTCAAAAAATACGAAGAAATCGGGAAAGAACTAGGATTCCGTCACGTAGAAAGTGGAGCGTTGGTACGTTCGTCTTATAAAGCACAAAAGCATATTCTTTGATTTTTTTGGCTCAAATTTAAAGTTTTAGAATATGAAAACAAAACATGCTTTATTGATTTTGGGATTGGGTTTTTTAATAGATGTGATTGCTATACCTTTTAAAATAATGCATTGGCCTTATGCTAATGAAATAATTATTATTAGAACGTTATTAATTGTTGTTGGTGGAGTGTTACTTTTGTATAAATTGTTGACCCATCCAAAACTCAAAGATTTTTTGAATTCTTAACTGACTAAACAAATCAACGATTAAACGATTTAACCATTGAAAATTAAAATTGCCATAAACGGCTTCGGTAGAATAGGGCGAAATTTATTTCGTTTGCTTCTGAATCACCCGACTATAGAAGTAGTTGCCATAAACGATATTGCAGACAATCGCACTATGGCACATTTGCTGAAATACGATAGCATACACGGAATTTTGCCTTGCAAAGTTTCGTATGACAGTCTGCATCTTTTGGTGGGAGAAAAGAGATTTCGTTTTTTTCACGAAAAGAATATAGCAGAACTGTCATGGAAAGAATATGAAGTTGATTTTGTAATTGAATGTACCGGAAAACACAAAACTTTCGGACTTTTGTATCAACATATTCTGGCGGGAGCCAAAAAAGTAATTTTGTCAGTTCCTCCTGAGGACGACAAAATCAAAACGGTGGTTTTGGGTGTTAATCACCATATTTTGGACGGAACCGAAAAAATTGTTTCCAATGCAAGTTGTACGACCAACAATGCAGCTCCGATGCTCAAAGTTTTAGATGACCTTTGTGGAATTGAACAGGCTTATATCACAACAGTTCACTCTTATACCACAGATCAAAGTCTACACGACCAACCTCACAAAGATTTACGAAGAGCTCGCGGGGCAGCACAATCAATTGTTCCGACTACTACAGGAGCAGCCAAAGCACTCACCAAAATTTTCCCTACATTAGAAAACAAAATCGGAGGATGTGGAATCAGAGTTCCCGTTCCAGATGGATCGCTTACGGATATTACGTGTCATGTTAGGAGAAAAGTGACAATCGAAGAAATTAACCGAACGTTTCAAGAAGCTTCTCAGACGGAACTCAACGGAATTTTAGGTTATACCGAAGATCCTATCGTGTCGGTAGATATTGTAGGAAATCGCTTGTCTTGTTTGTTTGATGCTGAACTTACTTCAGTTATCGACAATATGGTTAAAGTGGTAGGTTGGTATGACAACGAAATTGGCTATTCTTCAAGACTGATTGATTTAGTTCTTTTTATGAATAGAAAATAACTACCTTAAGATTGCTTTTTTGAAATCAATAAAATCATGCCTTTAGCCTCTATTTTCTGTTTTCTATTTCCTAATTTTATAATTAACCTTTGTATCTTTGAAACCTAAACTATGTTTTCCTTAAAGTTAAGGAATAAAGATTATGAAGAACTCTTTCAAAAACCGTATCGAAAAATACTTTTCCCTGAAGTTTTTTGGGAATAGATATGTGGTTATTCTAATATTTTTTGGGGTTTGGATTTTGTTTTTAGACGATGCTTCGTTTTTGCAACATAGGGCTTTAAACAAAGAGATTGAAACTTTGGAGTCCAATCAACAATATTATAAAGATGAAATCAAGGAAGACCAGAAAAAAATTAGAGAGCTGAATAATACAGAAAAAATCGAACACTACGCAAGAGAAAAATATTATATGCAACGGGCAAACGAAGATGTCTATATCATTGAATACGAAAACGACACCATTAAGCGATGAAAGAAAAATTATTTCAAGACTTTGATCCTGTTTCTTCCAAACAATGGAAACAACAAATACAATTTGATCTAAAAGGAGCAGACTACAACCAAACTCTTATTTGGGAATCTCCTGAAGGAATCAAAATAAAACCTTTTTACCATAACGATGAGTTTGAAAGTGAAATTCGTGTTCAAACGAATGTTTCTGACTTTAAAATTCTGCAACGAATCTATGTTTTTGACATTGAGAAATCTAATAAGAGAGCCAAAGAGACACTTAGCAGGGGAGCAGAAAGCATTTATTTTACTATAGAAAAACCAAAAATCGATTTGTCGGTTTTGTTTGATAAGCTCCCAACAGAGGTAGTTTATTATATAAAACCCTTGTTTCTTTCAGAGGATTTATTGTTGAAAATAAATGAATTTGCTAAAGCGAATGATTTACAGATAAATCTCCTGCTTGACCCAATTGGACAATTGGCTAAAGAGGGAAATTGGTATGCAAATTTAGAGACTGATTTTTCGGTTTTAAACAATTTGAATACTAAAACTAATGTTTCGTTTTTGAGTATTGATTCAGGATTGTACCAAAATGCTGGGGCGAATATTGTTCAGCAACTGGCTTATACACTGGCTCATACCAATGAGTATTTCAATAGAGTCGTAAACCTAAAATCGGAAGTGTTAATCAAGGTAAGCGTAGGTTCAAATTACTTCTTCGAAATTGCCAAACTTCGAGCTTTGCGAATGTTGTTTAATACTTTGAAAAAAGAATATAACTACGATTTTGATTGCCATATTATTGCCCAACCTACCCAACGCAACAAAACACTTTACGATTATAACGTAAACATGCTTCGTACGACAACCGAATGTATGAGCGCGATTTTGGGTGGAGCCGATGCAGTTTCAAACCTGCCTTATGATGTTTTGTTTCATAAAGAAAATGAATTTGGTGATAGAATTTCGAGAAATCAACTCTTGGTTCTAAAACACGAAAGCTATTTCGACAAAGTAGATAACCCAGCAGACGGAGCTTATTATATTGAATCGCTGACGGAGCAATTAGCCGAAAAAGCTTTAGAATTATTTAAAGATATTGAGAAAAACGGAGGATTTATAACACAACTTATCGAAGGAACGATTCAAAGAAAAATAGCCGAATCAGCCGAAAAAGAACAAGTTCTTTTTGACGAAGGAAAAGAAGTCTTACTCGGGACGAACAAATATCCAAACAAAGAAGACCGAATGAAGCACGATTTGGAGTTGTTCCCGTTCGTAAAACAAAACCCGAGAAAAACATTGATTACTCCGATTATAGAGAAGCGTTTAGCCGAAAAATTGGAGCAAGAAAGATTAAACTCTGAAGCTTAGAATCATGAGAAAAGACATTCAACATATAAAATTAGTAAAATCAGAAACCGTTAACGGACTCCCGATAGCTATCGGGATGTCAACGGACAACTTCCTGACAGCAGAAGGAGTTGAAGTAAAAAAACAGTATTCTGAAAAAGATATAGAAAATCTAGAGCACATTGGTTTTGCTGCCGGTTTTGCTCCGAATTTAAGAGGTCCGTATTCTACGATGTATGTGAGACGACCTTGGACAATTCGTCAATATGCTGGATTTTCGACAGCCGAAGAAAGTAACGCTTTTTATAGAAGAAATCTAGCAGCAGGTCAAAAAGGACTTTCGGTTGCTTTTGACTTGGCTACTCACCGAGGTTATGATTCTGATCACGAAAGAGTGGTTGGTGATGTCGGAAAAGCGGGAGTAGCGATTGATTCGGTTGAAGATATGAAAGTGTTATTTGACCAAATTCCGCTTGGTGAAATGTCTGTTTCGATGACGATGAACGGAGCTGTTTTGCCAATTATGGCTTTCTATATCGTAGCGGCCGAAGAACAAGGAGTGGATAAAAAGTTACTTTCAGGAACCATTCAAAACGATATTCTGAAAGAATTTATGGTGAGAAACACTTATATCTATCCACCAACACCTTCAATGAAAATCATTGCAGATATTTTCGAATATACCAGCAAGTTTATGCCAAAGTTCAACTCGATTTCGATTTCGGGCTATCACATACAAGAGGCTGGAGGAACCAATGATATTGAACTTGCTTATACGTTAGCAGACGGATTAGAGTACGTAAGAACCGGAATCCAAGCAGGAATGGATATCGATGCGTTTGCTCCTCGATTGTCTTTTTTCTGGGCTATTGGGATGAACCATTTTATGGAAATTGCCAAAATGAGAGCAGGTCGTATGTTATGGGCAAAACTCCTGAAACAATTCAACCCGAAAGACGAAAAATCATTGGCTTTACGTACGCATTGCCAAACTTCAGGTTGGAGTTTAACCGAACAAGACCCGTTCAACAATGTAGCTAGAACTGCTATCGAAGCGATGGGAGCAGCACTTGGAGGAACACAATCTTTGCACACCAATGCATTGGACGAAGCAATTGCCCTTCCGACCGATTTTTCTGCTAGAATTGCTAGAAACACTCAAATTTATATCCAGGAAGAAACTAAAATTACAAAAACAGTTGACCCTTGGGGAGGAAGTTATTACGTAGAAAGTTTAACTTCCGAAATTGCCAATAAAGCTTGGGCTTTGATTCAGGAAGTGGAAGAATTAGGGGGGATGACCAAAGCTATCGAAGCGGGAATTCCGAAGCTTAGAATCGAAGAAGCTGCTGCAAGAAAACAAGCTAGAATCGATAGCGGACAGGATATTATTGTTGGAGTTAACAAATATCGTTTAGAAAAAGAAGATCCATTACATATTCTGGATGTAGATAACCAAATGGTTCGCAAACAGCAAATAGAAAGGTTAGACCAGATAAAAGCTACTCGTGATAATGCTAAAGTAAAAGAATGTTTAGACAGAATCACAGAAACTGCTAAAACAGGAAACGGTAACCTGTTGGAACTGGCTGTTGAGGCAGCACGATACAGAGCAACGCTCGGTGAGATCAGTGACGCTTTAGAGAGCGTTTTCGGAAGATATAAAGCACAAATCAGAAGTTTTAGTGGCGTGTATAGCAAAGAAATCAAAAACGACGAAAGCTTTGAAAAAGCAAAACAATTAGCAGATGAGTTTGCTAAACAAGAAGGTAGAAGACCTCGTATTATGATTGCCAAAATGGGACAAGATGGTCACGACCGTGGTGCGAAAGTAGTAGCAACTGGTTATGCTGACGTAGGTTTTGATGTGGACATTGGACCTCTTTTCCAGACTCCGCAAGAAGCAGCTAAACAAGCAGTTGAAAACGACGTTCATATTTTAGGTGTTTCTTCACTTGCAGCTGGACATAAAACGCTAGTTCCGCAAGTAATAGAAGAACTAAAAAAATACGGACGTGAAGATATTATGGTAATTGTCGGAGGAGTGATTCCACCACAAGATTATCAGTATTTGTTTGATGCTGGAGCAGTAGCCGTGTTCGGGCCGGGAACGAAAATATCGGAGGCAGCGATTAAGATTTTAGAGGTTTTGATAGCGGAATAAACCATACCTGACAGGTTTTTGAAACCTGTCAGGTATTTTATTTCCTCCTCAACTCAAATAAATCAATTCTCCGGTCTTTGAGGTTTTTTACACTTCCAAATTCGTGTAGTTCGGTAAGCAGGTCAATATCTACATCAGCAATTAAAATCATTTCGGTATTCGGAGTAGCTTCTGCTTTGATTCCGTTGGTTGGGAAGGCAAAATCACAAGGTGTAAATACCATCGATTGTGCAAACTGAATATCCATATTGTGTACGTTTGGCAAATTGCCCACACTTCCTGCAATGGCAACATAACATTCATTTTCGATAGCTCTGGCTTGGGCACAATGTCTCACTCGAGAATAGCCGTTTTGGGTATCGGTCAAAAACGGAACAAATAATATTGCCATTCCTTTGTCAGCTAAAAGTCGGCTCAATTCGGGGAATTCTACATCATAACAAATCAGCACGCCAATTTTTCCGCAATCGGTATCAAAAACTTTAAGCTGGTCTCCGCCTTGCATTCCCCAAACTTTAGCTTCATCGGGAGTAACGTGGAGTTTTTCGTATCGGTCGATAGTTCCGTCTCTTTTACATAAATAGCCAACGTTATAGAGTTTTCCGTCTTTCATTTCGGGCATACTTCCGGTAATGATATTGATGTTGTACGAAATAGCAAATCCAGAAAATCTATTGACGATTTCTTCCGTGTGTTTTGCCAGTTCTCTGATAGCTTCGGGTTCGGACAAATGGTTGTCTTTTGCCATAAGCGGAGCATTAAAAAATTCTGGAAACAAAGCAAAATCCGACCGATAACCCGATACGGTATCAATAAAATATTCGGCTTGTTGCATCAGGCTGTTTACATCGTTATAGGCTCTCATTTGCCATTGAATAAGCCCTAATCGGATTATTTTTTTAGGAAGAGTTGGTGTTTTACTCGGTTTTTCAAAATAAATATTATCCCAACGCATCAAGACGGCAAATTCTCCCGATAGTTTATCACCTTCCAGATAATTTTTTAGTATTCTTACAGGCCTAAAATCATTCGACATCTGGAAATTTAGTACTGGGTCTTGAATCTCCATTTGTTTTACTTTTTCAATATATTGTTTGGGTGAGAGATCTTTTACGTATTTATGATAATTCGGAATTCGTCCGCCAAAAACAATTCCTTTGAGGTTGAGTTTTTCGCAAAGTTCTTTTCGGTAATCATATAATCTTCTCCCTAAACGAAGTCCACGAAATTCAGGTTTGATAAAAACTTCGATTCCATAGAGTACATCACCATCTTTGTTATGAGTGCTAAAAGTATAGTCGCCAGTAGCTTCTTTATAGGTGTGATTGTTGTCGAAATCATTAAAATTAACGATAATCGAAAGTGTACAACCTGCCAATTCTCCGTTGATTTTAATTACAGCTTGACCTTCGGGGAATTTATTTAGTAGTTTTTTTATTTGCGATTCTCTCCAATAATTCTCTGACATACTCGGATATGCTTGTACCATCGCTTCTTTTAACGATAAATAATCTTCGAGCTGTAAAAAATCAAGTTCTATTTTGTCGATTTCGTTCGGATTCATATTGAGATGTTTTTTTTCTCGGATTATGTACAAATGTTCAATTTAGACTCACTCCATCATTTTGCAAAACCTTAGTTGGTAGTAGTTCTATTTTATTAGATTATTATATTCTTCAGGACTAATCACTAGGTCTTCTTTTCCATTGGTTTTAAAAGATTCTCGAATTTTGTTTTCTAGTGTTACTAAAATTGTCTTTCTCCCAAAATAATTTTCATATTCTGTTGCAAGGATTAGTTGTGTGTCATAAAAGCTATTCCAACGTTTTTTTGGATCTGTTTCTGGTTTATAAAAATATTCTTTGTTTTGTAAATCAACCATTTTTTGGATTATTTCCTTTACATAGAAATCAATTCCTGTTTTAAAATCATTTTTGACAAAGTTATTTTCGAATTCTTCTTTGGATAATTTTATTTTTTTAGAATCAGTTTGCTCCATAGCGAGATTGACAAAAGATAATCCGATAAGTTTGTGCATGTCTTTTGATTTAATTAAATCTTTAAATTCTTTTTTTAAATCTTGATTTTTATCGAATATATCCCAATCAATATTGCCGCCTGAATTAAATGATTTTAAATACAAGTTTTCAATGTTTCTAATAATGTTTTCTTTTTCTTGTTTTTTTATAGAAATAATCTGTTCAATTTCAGATTTGAATTTTTTTAATATCTTAAGTTCATTTGAATTTGAAATTTCATGGCTTATGGATAAAATATTGTTATTGTAAATGAAGTTTTTAGATTTTTTTCTAAAGAAATACATTGTCAGTAAATCATAAAAAGTTGGCACAGTACAACCTTTCTTGTTGGAATCATCACAATGACGAACTAAAAGGTTTAAGGCTTTAAAACATTCTGTAGCTGAAGCGTTATTCTCATTAAGATGATTTATAAGTTCTATTGCAGAAACAATTGGGAACAAAATTTTAAAGCCTTTCTGATTTTCAATTATTTTTTGTTGGTCAATCTCATTTTGAAAATCAGTAAAACTTTTCCCGTGAACAAAATTTCTATAATAATTTGTGTCAAATATATATTGTGTCATTGATTTTGTAGTTTTTTAAATTACTGTCAATATTCAAATTTAAGCAATTCTGATTTAGAATGCTAAATCTTTTAGCTCGAAAAAGTAAAAGTTACAGGTTCGGAAAATCATCAGTATTTTTGTAGTATCTTGTTTAAAATATATGGAGATACAAAAAGAACAGACTTTTGCAGACAAAGTCATTGACTTTAATCGGAACTTAAATTATGTAGGAAGTTTACCCGATGGATTTCAGGTGTTGAATCCGTATTTGGATAATCCAGAGACGATGGAGGTGATGCAAAAGTTTTATCACAAATATTATAACGATACTGTAAAACGTAAATTCATCATCGGAATCAATCCAAGCCGAAATGGGGCAGGAGTAACCGGAGTTCCGTTTACGGATACCAAGCGTTTGGAATCTGTTTGTGGAATTGTGATGAATTCGGCACATACGCACGAAATTTCGTCGGTTTTTGTATATGATATGATTGGGACTTTCGGAGGTGTAGCAGATTTTTACAGTCAGTTTTATATCAATTCGCCTTTTCCATTAGCGATTGTTCGTAGGTCAAAGGAAGGGAATTTTTTGAATGCCAATTATTATGATGACAAAAAGCTCTTTGAATGTGTCAAAGACTTTATGATAGATTCACTCGAAAAGCACATTAGTTTAGGACTCGATACTTCGGAGGTTTTTGTACTCGGAAAGAAAAATGCAGAATTTATCCAAAAACTCAATCAAGAGAAAAAGTTATTTGATAAAACGACGGTTTTGGAACATCCGAGATATATTCAACAATATAAATCCAAAGAAAAACAGGTGTATATTGATAAATATATTTTAGCTTTGAATGGGATGTAATTGACTATTGCATTGATCTCTCATTTTGCCCCCTCTGCAAAATTCCTTATCTTTGTATGATTAACTACAAATTTTTTAGTCTTATGGGAAAAGGAGATGTAAAAACTAAAAGAGGAAAAATTATTCGTGGTTCTTACGGTAAATTACGTCCTCGAAACAAAAAGGCAGACACGTCAACTGCTAAAACAAAATAAGAAACGGCTCCAATTTGGGAGCCGTTTTTGGTTTTTACTTAGTACCTAAAAGTACTAACTCTTCAACACGGATTTCGGTAATGTATCGTTTTTGTCCGTCTTGTGTATCGTAACTTCTGTACGTTATTTTGCCTTCAACAGCAATTTCTTTGCCTTTGGTCACATACTTTTGTAATATTTCGGCTGTTTTTCCGAAAGCAACCAAATTGTGCCATTGAGTGTCTTCTACCTTTTCGCCTTGTGCATTGGTGTAATAATCGTTTGTCGCAAGGGTTACACTTGCTTTGATTCCCCCGTTTTCGAAGTTTACCACTTCTACATCTTTTCCTGTGTGACCGATAAGCGTCACTTTGTTGCGTAATGACATAATCTTAAAAATTTAAATTAAACATTAGATAAGAGGCGTTAGTTGTTTTCTCAAATCTCTAGTGCAAAGATGTAACAGAGAGAAGAATATAGTCGGTAGTTATACAATTACTTCCGATTGTAATTGTTTGTAAGCGGATAAATCGTTATATTTGAATGGTTTACGTAAAATTAAAATTCTAAAAAATGGGTATTTGCTTGGAATGTGGAGAAAAAATCATCGGTCGATCCGACAAAAAGTTCTGTAATGACGGATGTAGAAATGCTTATAATAATAAGAATAACAAAGATGTTTCGAATCTAATGCGAAACATAAATAATAAACTCCGAAAAAACTTCAGAGTACTTTCGAGCCAAAAATTAGTGGATGGAAAAGCAAAAACAACTAGGCAGAACTTGTCTATAAATGGGTTTGACTTCACTTATTTTACCCATTTTAAAGTTTATAAAAACGGCTCGGAATACCGCTTTGTATATAATCTTGGGTATAAGTTTTTGGAGGATGATTGGATTTTAATTGTTAAGAACGAGTAAAAACCCAAAAATTATAGGTTTATTTTATAGAATCCTACTATTTTTGTACCAACTATTTTCATCTGAAATGAATCTCGAAGACTACCATCAAAAAGCTAAAGCGAAACAAGCAGAACATAAAAAAATTTTAGGAAAGATTAAAAACAAGCCTCCCAAAAATTTTGACCAAAAAATGCAAGAAATTCATGACGATGTTTTTGATAGGGTAGATTGTCTTTCGTGCGCTAATTGTTGTAAGACTACGGGACCTTTGTTTACTCAAAAAGATATTGAGCGATTAGCGGGAGCCTTTAGGCTTAAGCCTCAGCAGTTTATTGATAAATATCTGTGGATTGACGAAGATAATGACTATGTATTACAGTCTGTTCCGTGTCCGTTTTTAGGTAGTGATAATTATTGTTCGGTTTATGAAGATAGACCTAAAGCATGTCGAGAATATCCGCATACGGATAGACGAAAATTCTATCAAATCAATCATTTAACTTTAAAGAACACTCTAATCTGTCCGGCAGCCTATGAAGTTGTCGAACAAATCAGCAAAGAATTTCGTTAAGAGATAACACTTTGTCAATTATAGTTCATCGTTAAAAAATTTTAACTTTCGACTTAAAAAAGTATCTTTGCCCAATTTTAAAATCCAATGAAAGTAACTTTGAATACTACAGAAAATACTTTTTCTATTAAGACCGCAATTTCTGAATTTAAAGAAATCACTAAATTTCGTTTAGCTGCAAGTGTAGTTTTTTCATCTATTGCGGGGTATTTATTAGGAGTAATAGATTTTACTTCAGGTAGTTGGGTTACAGTTTTGATGTTGGCTATCGGAGGTTATTGTATGGTTGGCGCCTCAAATGCATTCAATCAGATTATCGAAAAAGATTCTGATGCCAAAATGGAGCGAACAAAAAACCGCCCTATTCCTGCGGGTCGAATGACTTCTACTTTTGCTTTTATAATTGCTAGCGTACTTACTGTTTTAGGGATTGTTATACTCTATAATATCAACCCCAAAACAGCCATGTTTGGAGCAATATCAATATTTTTGTATGTGAGTGTTTATACACCACTCAAAACAATGACTCCTCTTTCGGTGTTTGTAGGTGCTTTTCCTGGGGCTATTCCATTTATGTTGGGCTGGGTTGCTGCTACGGGAGATTTTGGAATTGAGGCAGGAACGCTTTTTATGGTTCAGTTTTTCTGGCAATTTCCGCATTTTTGGGCTATTGGTTGGTTTTTGTATGAAGATTACAAAAAAGCAGATATTTTTATGCTTCCAAACGGCAAACGAGATAAAGGAACGGCTATACAAATAATAATGTATACTTTCTGGACTGTTATTACGTCGGTTATTCCGGTTGTCGGATATTTTAAAGAAGGAATTTTAGGAAGACTTTACATCACTCCAATCTCGGCTGTTATTGTGTTGGGAATAGGAACTTGGATGTTGGTTCAGGCTTTTAAACTTTATAAAAAAAGAGACGCTAAAACAGCACGAACGCTTATGCTAGTAAGTGTTTCTTATATCACATTGTTGCAAATAGTGTATGTTTTAGATAAATTCATAAGATAATTATGGCACACGAAAAACAGGTTTTTGATACATATCAACGCAAGGCAAAATCGTATAAAACGATGCTTTGGGTAGGGATGATTAGTATGTTTATGATGTTTGCTGGGCTTACCAGTGCTTATATTGTAAGTAAGTCAAGACCTGATTGGCTAGGAGATTTCGAATTGCCTTTTGCTTTTACGTTGAGCACGTTGGTTATTGTTTTAAGTTCTTTTACCTATCATTTTGCAGTAGCGGCTATCCGAAAAGATGATAGAGCAAAAGTCTCAATGTTTTTATGGATTACTTTTGTACTAGGTGTTATATTTGTTGTTTTACAATTCAAAGGATTCGGACAAGTGATAAATAACGGCTATTATTTTACGGGTCCAGAGAGTAATGTGACTACTTCATTCTTGTATATTGTAGTGATAATGCATATTGCTCACTTATTTGCAGGGTTAATTTCTCTTTTAATTGTAATTTATAATCATTATAAACAAAAGTATAATTCGTCTCAACCTCTTGGAATTGAGTTAAGTGCGATGTTCTGGCATTTTCTCGACTTTTTGTGGTTATATTTGTTTTTATTTTTGTATTTCTTTAAATAAGAAAAAAACGTACATTTGAAAAATTTTTTATTTTAACAAAAAATTATGGGAACAACAGCTACTTCAGCAGTTAAAGAAAAAGTTTGGGAAGGTGGTAACGAGCCACTAGGAGCAAGTTACGGAAAACTTATGATGTGGTTTTTCATCTTGTCGGATGCTTTAACATTTACAGGGTTTTTAGTGTCTTATGGATTCATGAGATTCAAATTCTTAGAAATTTGGCCTATTGCCGATGAGGTATTTAATCACTTTCCGTTTTTCCACGGAGATCATCCGATGTACTTTGTTGCTTTGATGACATTTATTCTAATCTTTTCATCAGTAACAATGGTGTTGGCCGTTGATGCTGGACATCAAAACAAGAAAAATAAAGTTATAACCTATTTAGCACTTACTATTGTTGGAGGTTTATTCTTCGTGGGCTCTCAGGCTTATGAGTGGGCTAACTTTATTAAAGGTAGCTATGGAGCTGTTGAAACGAAGGGAGGAGCTATTCTTCAATTCGTTAACCAAGAAGGGGAGAGAGTTCATATCAGTGAATTTGCCAAGCCAATTGCATCTGAAAGAGTAGATAACGTAAGAAGTAAAGGATTGTGGTTTACAGAAGAACCTACCAGACCAAGCTATACTACTCAAGAAATTATCGAAGGATTAAAAGCTAATCCAGATGTGCTTGTTCGTACGGAGTTTTTATACAGAGGAACCGAAGAGCAAAAAGCAGATAAAACCATTCACCCGACCTTAAATAAAGATAAACACAAAGTAATTCTTACTCGTGAGGCATCTATAGAGAGAGTAAATGACGCAGCATTGGTAGTAGAAGGAGCTAGTCTGATTAGAAACGAATACGGAAACAAATTATTTGCTAACCTATTCTTCTTTATCACTGGATTCCACGGATTCCACGTATCAATCGGGATTCTATTAAATATCATTATCTTTATAAATGTTTTATTAGGGACTTACGAGAGAAGAGGTACTTATGAAATGGTCGAAAAAGTTGGTCTTTACTGGCACTTTGTTGACCTTGTATGGGTATTTGTATTTACATTCTTCTATTTGGTATAATTATATTATAAGTATAAAAAGTTATGGCACACGCTCACGCATCTAACACGAAAAGAATTTGGAATGTATTCTGGTTATTATCAGCCCTTACTATTGTTGAGGTAGTATTAGGTATCTACAAACCAGCTTCATTGCATTATACAACGTTTTTAGGAACTAGTCCATTAAACTGGATTTTCATTATCTTGACTATTGTTAAAGCATATTATATCGTATGGGCATTTATGCACATGGAAGGAGAGAAAGCATCTTTGAGATGGTCAGTCGTAGGAACCACTATTTTCTTGATTATCTATCTAGTGGTTTTGCTACTTATTGAATCAGTTTATGTACACGATGTAATGAATGCTCCACATTCAATAAGTAAATGGATATTTTAATAGATATTATATAAAAGAAGGGCAGTAGAAATACTGCCTTTTTTTGTACCTTTGTTGAAATGTAATACAAGCGGAAACATAGGTTTCTTGCTCTTATCTTTTAGAAATGAAAAAAGGTATTATCGTAGTTTTTCTTTTTATACTCCCCATAGTAGCATATCTTTTCTTTGCTTCTGGAGTTAATTCTTTTACCAAGCTGCCAATTATTACCGAAAATGTGGCTGAGCTTCCAGAATGGGAATCTTTGAGTAAAGAGCCGATAAAGCTGCAAGACAAGATTACAGTGCTTGGATTTATGGGAAACACAGTATTGGAGGATAAAAGCAATTATTTTAACCTGAATCAACTTATTTATAACAAGAATAAATCCTTTTTGGACTTTCAGATTGTGATGATTGTTCCAACAGAAGCCAAAAGCCAAGTAGAACAATTGATTCATGAATTTGAATGGGCAAAATTAGCATCCTTCTCGGGATGGAAATTTGTTTTTGCTCCTCAAGATGAAATAAACCAATATTACAGCCAGCTCGGTTTGGTCAATACTTTAAACGAGAATGCAGGAACTCCTTTTGTTTATATTCTGGATAAAGAACGAAATTTAAGAGGCAGAAAAGGGATGAATAACAAAGGAAAGGAAGAATATAGAGAAGGCTATTCTACGATTTCGCCTGCTGAACTGAAAAACGAAATGGAAGATGACTTTAAAGTAATTCTTTATGAATATAGAGCTGCTTACAAAAAGAATCAACCTAGAAGAGAAATATAATGAAAAATAAATCATACATCGGGATTACGCTTGTTTTACTTGTTTTTGGAATTATTTTTATTCCCGAAATAGTTAGTCGGTTTAAAAACGACCAGATTGTAAAAGGGGATAGGTTGAATAAAGTTGAAAAGATCAAAAAGAAAAGTGGGTTAAGAGTGATTGATGATGTCCCTTCGTTTTCTTTAACCAATCAACACAACCAAATTATAACTGACCAGACTCTTTTAGGAAAGGTATATGTGCTCGAATTTTTCTTTTCGACCTGTCCTACAATTTGTCCGATTATGAATCGAAATTTGGTGGATGTAGAAAAGGAATTTGCCGGATATAATGATTTTGCCATTGCTTCTATAACAATAAATCCAAAGTATGACACGCCCGAAGTGCTGAAAAATCATTCTGAACACCTTGGAGTGACTTCAGAGAATTGGCATTTTATGACTTCTGAAAGTCAGGACATAATCTATACACTCGCTCGGAGATTTAATATGTATGTAGGAGAAAATATGGATGCTCCTGGAGGGTTTGAGCATTCTGGTTTGTTCGCCTTGATTGATAAAGAAGGAAAAATAAGATGTCGAAATGACAAATACGGAAATCCTATTTTATATTATTCTGCTTTAAATTTTCTGGACGAAGAAGGTTTTGAAGAAGATCCGCACGGAGAGTTCAGACCTGGAGTAGAAGCTATTATAGAGGATATTGAAAAATTGTTGAACGAGTAATAACTAATATTCGCTTGATTGAATAAATAAATTTAATGTCTACCTTACCTTATGAAAAATATACAAGAGCATACTTTTTCGGTTGAAAAAAAATATAACAAATGGATAGTTATTCTGTCTGTTTTAATTCCTGTTGTTGTTGCTATTCTATTTAGAGTTAAGTTATCTGATTTTGGTTTTGATGTGCAACCTCTCACTTTCTTGCCACCGATATATGCTACTATAAACGGTATTACGGCTGTTTTGTTAGTCTGTGCTGTGATAGCTATTAAAAAAGGGAATCGCCCGCTTCACGAAAGATTAGTTAAGGTTGCGATTACTTGTTCGGTTTTGTTTTTAGTTATGTATGTTGCCTATCATATGACTTCAGAATCGACTCCGTATGGTGGAGACGGGATTATTCGCTATGTTTATTTCTTTATTTTGTTAACTCATATTTTGTTGTCAATAATAGTGATTCCGTTTGTGTTAATTACATATGTAAGAGGGCTTTCAGAGAATTTTGTTAAACACAGAAAAATCGCTAAAATTACCTTTCCTTTGTGGTTGTATGTAGCTGTTACAGGAGTAGTTGTTTATCTTATGATTTCGCCTTATTATGTTCACTAAAAAATATTTTCTTTATTCACTCTTTTCTGTTTTGTTTTTTCTATGCTCTGTAGAAATAAAGGCTCAATGCGCGATGTGTAGAGCTGTTCTAGAAAGTGAAGATGGAGGCGTCAAAGCTGAGGCTATCAATGACGGAATTGTTTATTTGATGGCTATCCCGTATATTCTAGTAGGGGTTGTGGGTTATGCAATTTATAAAGTGCGCTCAAAAAGCCCTAAAACAGAATAGTTTTTATAGATTTTGAATTTAGCCGAAGTGTACCTATAGAGATTTATTCTGTTTTATCACACATTATCTCCTCTTAAAATCCGATATTCCTTACGGGCATCAATAAAGTAAATACTGTCTTGATGGTTAAAGATGATTTTCTCGTAGAGTTCTTTGGCTTGCTCGGGGTTTGCTAGATGTTTATTGTAAATTTCGGCCGAAAAGAATAATGCTTCGTCTAGATAAATTCCGTCAGAGAAATGTTGGATAATTGTATCGTAATGCTGCAAGGCTTCTTGGTGCTTTCCTTGTTTTTCTAATATTTGTCCAGCTCTTAAATGAGTAACCGCTTCAATTTCTTCGCCTTTATGTTCTTGAAGAATTTGGTTGAATTGCTCTAAAGCTTCCTGTTTTTTGTTTTTATAAATTAAAAAATCTGCTTTTGCAAACTTTTTTAGTGCTGTATAGGTAGAGTCACTGGCATTGTCATTTATCAGCAAATACAAATCGATAGCGTCGTTTGCAATAAGTTGTGAGAATGAAGTTTTAAGTACCGAGAGTTGTTTTAAAGCCCAAGGGAAATCACCTTTATAATAACTGGTTTTGGCAATTTTAAGATTAGCTTCGTGTCCGAGTTCGTGATTTTTTAATTCATTTTCAACCTGCGAATAATAAATAAGGGCTTGATTGAATTTTTCTTCATACAACAACATGTCTGCCAGCTCCATCTTAATATTGGCTTTTCCAAAATTATTGATATTCATCTTCAGGAGTTCGTTCAGTATGTGTTGTGCTTCTTTCGGTTTATCTAATTGAAAGCCCATAAATCGAGCCTGCATTAGTTGTAGCTCTAAAGTAGAGTTGTTTTTTCCGAACTCATCAACTAGAGTTTCTAATTCGGTTTTGATTGTAGGATATTCTTTCTGATCAGCAGTTTTGATTTTTATTTCCATCAGAGAAGTCTTTACAAAAAGATGAGTTTCTGCATCCTGAGTGTTTTCTAGAATAAAAGAAAAAATTTCTTGAGCTAGTGGGTATTCTTCTTCTTCGATGGCTACTTGCGAAAGGTTTATGATGTTTGAAAATGAGTCTGGAAAACGTCTATAAATTGCTTTTTCTTGTGCAAATGCTCTGTCGTATTGTTTTTGTTGAATAAAAAACCAACTCAAAAATTCGTTCCAATAAACATCTTGAGTTTTTTGAGCTTTTGTTAGTAAGGATTTACGAAGCATATCCGTAAAGCTGTCTGAAGAATCTTCAATTATAAACCGATTAAATTGGTTTTGAACAGAAGGAGTGTAGTTTTTGTTTTTATAAGCGTATTCCAAGTAAGATTCAATCATCATCTCTACATTTCCGAGTTGACCATAAATACGGGCTTTTTGATACTCAAAATTTAGTTTGTCATTTTGAGAGGTAGCATAATTATATACTTCAAGTGCTTTTTCGAGTAAGTTCTTTAGCTCAAAGCTATAAGCAACCCCGCTTGCTTGATTTACATTCTCTTGAACTGCTTCAAATGCTTTTTTGTAATATTCTTCTGCTTTTAAATTATTTCCTTGAAGCTGATGGTTATAACCTAAGTCTACTAGTAAATTGACTTGATTGGTCCTTTTTTGTCTTTCAAGAATTATATTTTCAGCCTTTTCAAACTGCTTTAATTCTTGGTAAGACGTAACTAAATTATTTAAAAAAGTGGAATTATTGGGATTTTGCTTATAGAGTTCTTCATAGGCTACAACTGCCTTTTCGAATTGCCCTTTGTCAAAAAAATCTTTGGCTAAAGCATCGTTTTGGGCTAAAAGCCCAGTTGTAAACAAAACGGATATAAGTATTAAAATAAATCTCATTGTTCTGATGAATAACAAACAAAGATACGCCAAACACTCTCAAAATAGTTGTTAAAAATAATATATTAAATTTAAAAAACAGGTCTAAATCCAAAAGTGTTTTATAAATTTGCACTTGTTCAACATACTTCGAGAGGAAAAATTTGACTGATTGCAACCTCTGTAAAAAATGCTAAAGCAGTGGATATACCTGCTCTAAATTTAGCGTTTTTCAGTTTCTTTTTTTCTTTTTTGAGGTTTTAAACTTTATGAAAATGTCATATTTATTTACTTCGGAGTCCGTAAGCGAAGGACATCCAGACAAAATTGCAGATCAAATTTCTGATGCGCTAATTGATAACTTTCTGGCTTTTGACCCCAATTCAAAAGTAGCGTGCGAGACATTGGTTACTACGGGACAAGTAATTCTGGCGGGAGAAGTTAAATCTAATGTATATCTTGATGTGCAACATATTGCTAGAGAGGTGATTAAGAAAATAGGGTATACAAAAAGTGAATATATGTTTGATGCGAATTCGTGCGGAATTTTGTCAGCGATTCACGAACAGTCACAAGATATAAACCAAGGGGTTGAAAGAGCCAACAAAGAAGATCAAGGAGCTGGAGATCAAGGGATAATGTTCGGTTATGCTACTAATGAAACTCCGAGTTATATGCCTTTGGCTCTAGATATTGCTCATAAATTGTTGCAAGAACTAGCTGAACTTCGCAGAGAAAATAAGCAAATCAAATATTTGCGACCCGATGCAAAATCACAGGTGACCTTAGAGTACGATGATAATAATAAGCCCAAAAGGATTGATGCAATAGTAATTTCTACGCAACATGATGACTTTGATGAAGAGAAAAAAATGTTGGCCCAAATCAAAAAAGATATAGTCAATATTTTGATTCCGAGAATCCTTGCCAAATATCCAGAATACGAACCATTGTTTACTAAAAAAATAAAATACCACATTAATCCTACGGGTAAGTTCGTAATAGGAGGTCCTCACGGAGATACAGGGCTTACAGGGAGAAAAATTATTGTAGATACTTACGGAGGAAAAGGTGCTCACGGAGGAGGTGCTTTTTCAGGGAAAGACCCAAGCAAGGTGGATAGAAGTGCTGCTTATGCAACGCGTCATATTGCTAAAAATCTAGTAGCTGCAGGTGTAGCAGATGAGGTTTTAGTTCAAGTTTCGTATGCTATTGGAGTTGCTGAACCTATGGGGATTTATGTAAATACTAATGGTACCTCAAAAGTAAAAATGTCTGACACAGAAATAGCAGATAAGATTTCAGTGCTATTTGATATGCGTCCGTATTTTATTGAACAAAGATTAAAATTGCGCAATCCGATATATTCAGAAACTGCAGCCTATGGTCATATGGGAAGGGAACCACAAAAAGTAACAAAGACATTCGTTTCTCCTGGAGGGAAAATCAAAAAAGTCAATGTAGAATTGTTTACTTGGGAAAAGTTAGACCACGTAGCTAAAATAAAGAAAGCTTTTAAGTTGTAAGATAAAGTTAAAATTGCCGTTTATTGAGTATTAAATAATAATTTAGTTTAAAATTAAACCATTATGATAAAGAAAACCCTTGTTTTAGGAATGTCTTTGGTTGTTCTTTCTTCGTGTGTTTCGAAGAAAATTTACAACGATTTAGAAAAAAAATATAGCGATTTAAAAGCTGAAAAAACACAAGTTGATGCCGAAAATGCTGATTTGTCACAACAAAAAAATCAGTTGGAATTAGATAAAAATGCACTGGAGACTGAATTGAACAGACTTAAAAAAGAACTATCTACACTAGAGTCTGAATTTAAAACTTCAAATAATAATTTAGCAAATTTAAAGGCGGCCTATGATGCTTTGGAACAAGATAGTAATGCGTCTATTAAGGCTAATTCAGAAAAAAACAGAGAACTTTTAGCTCAATTAGAGGCAAAAGAGAAAGCACTTCAAGCAGAGCAAGAGAGATTGGATAAGTTAAAACAAGATCTGCAACAACGCTCCCAAAGAATTAATGAGTTAGAATCGATGATTGCCTCTAATGACAATAATCTAAAAGCTTTGAGAGATAAATTGTCAAAAGCACTATATAGCTTTGAAGGAAAAGGATTGACAGTAGAGCAAAGAGACGGTAAAGTGTATGTTTCTATGGAAAATAAGTTGCTTTTTGCTTCAGGAAGCTGGGTAGTAGGTGCCGAAGGTAGAAGTGCAGTAGTGGAAGTAGGTAAAATTTTAGCCGAAAATCCAGATATTTCTGTATTGATAGAAGGACACACAGATGATGTCCCTTACAGAGGTCAAGGACAAGTAGAAGATAACTGGGATTTATCAACCAAAAGAGCCACTTCGATTGTGAGAATTTTAAAAGAAAATAAAAATATAAACCCACTGAATCTAACCGCTGCAGGACGTAGCGAGTATGCTCCAGTATCTTCAAACCAAACTTCTGAAGGAAAATCAAAAAATCGTAGAATCGAAATTATTCTTACCCCGAAATTAGATGAAATTTCGAAAATGCTTAATGAAATATAATTTTTTGTAATGGCTTAAAGCATTTTTGCTACTTTTGCCAAAAATTTTTAATAAACCAAACCAATGAAAAAAATAATTTTAGCTTTAGCAGTAGTAGCCTCTTTAGTTTCTTGTAATAAAGCAGAACAAAGCAGCAATTCTACAAACGGTAACAACATTGTTTATATTGATTCTTCAAAATTGCTTAAAGAATATCAAGAATCACAAGATGTTGAAGCTAAATATAAAGCAAAGTCTGAACAAATGGGTAAAGAACTCGATACTGAGTTGTCTAAATTTAGAGCTGATGTAGCTTATTTTGAACAAAACGCTCAATCAAAAGGAATGCAGTGGGCGCAACAGAATGGAGCTGCTTTGCAAGAAAGAGAACAACGTTTGGCTTATGCACAACAAGCAATGATGCAACAGCTACAAGAAGAAAGTGGCAAAGAGATGGATTCTTTGGTAAAGGGGATTAAAAGTTTTATTAAAGAGCACGGAAAGTCAAAAGGTTATGATTATATCCTATCAACTGCTGATGGAGCCACTACAGTTCTTTATGCTAAAGAAGGACAAGACATCACAGATGAGGTAGTAAAATTGCTTAATGAGAAGTATAAGGCAAAGCAATCAAAAGACAAAGAGGTGGTGATTGAAGAAGATAATGATTCTGTAAAATAATTTTTTGTATTTAATCATAATAGCTAAAAACAAAACAAGAGAAGAGATGTATAATTTCTTCTCTTTTTTAATTTTTTTTAATTTTGTTCCGTTAATTATTTTATGCAGTTATTCTATTCTTCCGATATAAGTTCGAGTACCGAAATATTTTCTTTTGACAAAGAAGAGAGTAAGCACATTGTACGTGTTTTGCGAAAAAAAGAAAAGGATATCATCTATATTACTAACGGTAAAGGTTTTTTGTTTGAATGTGAAATTATTTCGGCTTTAGAAAAAAAGTGTGAAGTGAGGATAATTGATACAAAGTTTTTTGAATCAACAAGCTACCACTTGCATTTAGTAGTTGCCCCTACCAAGATGAATGACCGTTACGAATGGTTTTTAGAAAAAGCAACCGAAATAGGGGTTCACGAAATAACTCCGATAATTTGTGAGCATTCAGAACGGAAAGAAGTAAAAATTGAGCGTTTTGAAAAGATTTTGCTATCTGCAATGAAGCAGTCATTACAATATTATCTTCCTAAGTTAAATCCTTCTATTAGCTTTTCTGATTTTATAAAATCCTCAAAAGAAGGACAGCTTTTTATTGCTCACTGTGAAGAAACTGATAAAAAAGAACTATCTAAAGAAGTTTGTCCGAACGGAAATATAACTATTCTGATTGGTCCCGAGGGAGATTTTTCTGAAAAGGAAATAAAAACAGCTGTGTCTGCAGAATATATTCCCGTTTCATTAGGCAATACTAGGCTTCGTACAGAAACAGCTGCTATATATGCGAGCGCTGTTGTTTCGATCAAACAAACTGAAAATTAGATTTCGATAGATTCTCCAATTTCCAAAAGCATCAAATCTTTTCCTTTGTCAAAGAATTTGCGTTTTGCATCTTCATGGTTAATTTCGATATATCCAAAGGTGTCGAAATGGTAGCCTAAAACTTTATCACATTCTACAAAATCAGAAGCAATAATAGCATCCTCGACATCCATAGTAAAATTATCTCCAACTGGCAGAACAGCCAAATCCAATTTGGTTCGAAGCGGAATTAACTTCATATCAAAAGTAAGGGCCGTATCTCCAGAGATATAGATGTTTCTCTTTTCTCCTTCGATTACAAATCCACCTGGGTTTCCTCCATAAGTTCCGTCAGCAAAAGAACTGCTATGAATAGCGGAAACATATTTTACTTTTCCAAAATCAAAACCCCAACTTCCTCCGTGATTCATTGGGTGTGTTTCAATTCCTTTTCGAGAGTAATAATCAGCAATTTCTGCATTCGAAATAATGACAGCTCCTTTTTTCCATGCGATAGTTTCTGCATCTAACGTGTGATCTTGATGTGCGTGGGTGAGCAGGATATAGTCGGCTTTTATTTCATCTATCTCAATGTGTGAAGCTTTTGGGTTCCCAGAAATAAAAGGATCGATTAGCAAGTGTTTTCCCGCTACTTCAATTCCTATACAAGCATGTCCATAATAGGTTATTTTCATAGTTTTTGGTTTTAAGTCGAAAAGCTATGTTGCGATTCGTTTAATTTGCCATTTCGTAATCTTTTTCGGTATTTCCGTTTGCAATTTGAGCATTTAGAACATTTCCTTCACTGTCCATCAAAAAAGCAACAACCTGTAGATTGTTTACATTTTCAGAAGTATAATTTATAGGTAAATCCGAAAGTGTAATTTCTGAATCTGCCGTGGCAGCTTGTCCTAAGCTATTACCTAAAATATTTCCGTAAACGCCTCTTAAAACATGGTTGTGAACAAAACTATACAGGGTTTCGGCTCCCCCATAAAGATTGCCATAATAGTTTTTTTGATTGGCTATGAGTCCGTTTTCTAAAATGTAAATAACATATTGCAATTCTCCTGAAATATCTTCTTTAAAAGTAAACGAAAGGTCAACAGT
Source organism: Flavobacterium suncheonense (assembly GCA_040392465.1). Lineage (GTDB taxonomy): Bacteria > Bacteroidota > Bacteroidia > Flavobacteriales > Flavobacteriaceae > Flavobacterium > Flavobacterium suncheonense_A. The sequence goes on along the minus strand of JBEBWA010000005.1, from coordinate 39,706 downwards.
TCCAGAGTTGCTTTCTAAATTAGAATTGATTTTTATACCTATAGGAGACATCGGTTGAATTTTAGACATCGGCTGATTGATGTTTTGATGTTGCAAAGGCATCCAAATGGTGGTTCTGTTGATAGAGGCAAAAGGATAGGCTCCTTCAATTTGCAAAAAGTTTTCTAAAGGCATTCTGCCCGAATAATCATATTCGTCATTATTATGTATTGCCACAGGAATGCTATTATGAGTTTGTCCTTCTATGAGTTCGATTGCATACATTATTCTAGTACACCAACCGCACCACGTTCCAGTAAAATCTTCGATTAAAACTTTGTGTTTAAAATAGGTAGAAGCAATATCTACCACATTAATGACAATGGGGGTGCTTTCTAAATTATCATATGTAGCAATAACCTCATAGGACCCTAATGCTTCTGGAGTAAAAATATTTGATTCTAATTCTTCTCCATTAACATAGAATGTACAATGTTCAGTTGCATTAACTCCAAGATTAGAAGAAACCGAAAATACAAAGCTTTCCTGCTCTTCTCCTTCTTCTGCCAAAACAATATTAAACCTCTCAGAGATAACGAAAATACTGCTTCTGATCCCTTCTCCAATTGAATCGTCATCATTCTCGTTTCCTCCACAAGAAGTTAATAAAGTGGAAAGACTCAAAATCGAGAATAAATATAAAAATGCTTTTTTCATAAATAATAGTATGTGTCTTAAATTAAGAATGTACGAAAATATAATTTTTTTTTCAAATGATACAGCTTAATACTCAATTTACATATATTTGCTAATCATTTTTAAAAGTTATCTAATCACAATCAAAAAAATATGAAAAAAACAATTCTATTATTGCTTCTTTTTGTGGGTGCTTTGACCTTTGCTCAACAAAATAAAATGCCGAATGTTACCCTAAAGAATTTGGAAAGCAAAAACATAAATGTCTCTAAATATAACAACACTAAGAACCCTGTTATTATTAGCTTTTGGGCAACATGGTGCGGTCCGTGTATCAACGAGCTTTCGGCTATTCATAATGTTTATCAAGATTGGCAAGATGAGTTAGGAATTGAGCTTGTTGCGGTTTCTATTGACGATGCTCGTACTAAAAAAAGAGTAAAGCCTATGGTGAACGGAAAAGGATGGGATTATGAAATTATTCTTGATGACAATCACGATTTGAAAAGAGCACTAAATATTATAAATGTGCCCTATACTATTGTTCTGTACAAGGGAGAAGTAATTTATGAACATTCAAATTATACCCCTGGATCAGAAAAAGAAATGTATAATGCTATTAAAAGAAAAATTCAAAAATAATCTTTATACTTCAAAATGCTTAAAAAACTAACCTTTCTGACTTTTTTTATGGGATGTCTATCAGTGGTAGCTCAAGAAGAAGAACAAAATCAAAATCAAAATCAAGGAAAACTTAACGTAGGAATTGAATCAAATAGTCAATGGTATATCGATGACGATAAAATTAAAATTTCAGAAATCGATGCAGTAGAACGCTTCCGATCTAATAATTATATTAAGGCTGATTATTTTATAAGCAAATGGGAATTTGGGGTTCAAGTAGAATCATATAGCCCTATGGCTTTGTTGAATTATTCTCCTGAGCTGGAGGATACTCATATTGGTACTATATATGCTCGATACAACAATACAGATATTGGGTTAGATGTAACAGCAGGACATTTCTACGAACAGTTCGGAAGTGGTTTGGTTCTCCGTTCATGGGAAGATAGACAGCTCGGAATCAATAATGCAATTTTTGGAGGTAGAGTAGGATATGAGTTTGTTAAAGGAGCTAAAGCAACTATTTTAGCAGGAAGACAGCGTATTGGGATGGGATTTGATTTGTCGCATTCACTTATTTCTGGTGCTAATATAGATGTCAGTATTTCTGAAATTTCTAATATGGAAGATATAGAGCTGAATGTTGGAGTAAGTTTTGTAGGAAGGTACGAAGATCTTCAAGATACCTATCCTGAATTAGACAAAATGACTACCATGCAATCTATAAGAGCCGATATTTCTAAAGGTGGTTTTTATGCAGGAGCAGAATATGTTTACAAGTCAAAAGAAGCTTTGGTTGAAGGACAAGGAGCGCTAAAAACTGTTTTGGCTGATAAACAATATGACGGGAATGCTGTATTAATTAATTTAGGGTACTCTGAAAGAGGGTTTGGTTTAGATGTCAACTTGAGAAGGATGGAAAATATCGGAATGTTTTCTGAGAGAAGTTTGAGTGGAAATACATTTAATACAGGAGTCGTAAATTATGTACCAGCCCTTACCAAACAATATGACTATGCGCTTCAAAATATATATGTCTATCAGGTGGCAACTACTACAGGTTTTTCTCCTTATGTAAAGGTAGGTGAGATTGGTGGACAATTTGATTTGTTCTATCAGTTCAAAAGAGACACCCCTCTAGGAGGTAAATACGGAACCTATTTTGCTGTTAATGGATCGTTTTGGAATGCATTAGAGCCTAGTGATTTAGATTTAAACAACAGAGAAGTTAGTACAAACTTTTTTGACTTCGGTCGAAAATACTACAATGATTTAGCTATCGAAACCAGAAAGAAATTGTCCGATAAATGGCAGACTGTATTTATGGTGATGGGGCAATATTATAATCAGAAATATATTGAAGACACTACAGGAGAACATAAGGCTTATGCTGTAGCAGGAGAGGCTATCTATAAATTTGGAGATGCTCAGTCTGTAAGAGTTATAGGTCAGCATTTATGGGCTGAGGGAGATAAGAAAAACTGGGCATCTGCTACTTTTGAATATGTGCCTTCTCTAAAATGGTCTTTCTTTTTTCAAGATTTGTATAATTATGGGAATGATAATAAAGACGCGAGATTACATTATTATAACGTGGGAGGAGCGTATGTTAAAGGAGCCACGCGTATTGGGATGAGTTACGGAAGACAAAGAGGAGGTATGATTTGTGTAGGGGGAGTTTGTCGTTGGGTTCCGGAATCTTCTGGTCTTACCATCAATATTTCTACTAATTTTTAATTCTTTTGTATTAAATTTCTTTATAAGCATCAAACTATAAGGAGATGAAATTTGTTTGGCAAGGATTCGTTATAAGTTTTGTAACTTTGCCACATGGTTATTCAAAATAATTTAAAAAAGATATATTCGAGTCTTCCTGAAAATGTAACGCTTGTTGCCGTTTCAAAAACCAAACCTATCTCTGATTTGATGGAAGCTTATCAAGCAGGGCAACGTGTTTTTGGCGAGAATAAAGTTCAGGAAATGTGCGAAAAACAAATTCAAATGCCCAAGGATGTTAAATGGCATCTTATCGGGCATTTACAAACTAATAAAGTGAAATATATTGCTCCGTTTGTGGAACTTATTCACGGAGTAGACAGTCTGAGATTACTCAAAGAAATTGATAAGCAAGCTCAAAAAAACAACAGAGTTATAAACTGCTTAATGCAAATTTATATAGCAGAAGAAGAAACAAAGTTTGGATTGAGCGAAGAAGAATTTGCCGAAATACTTAATTCGGAGGAATTCAAAAAACTTGAGAATGTCAAAGTGGTAGGACTAATGGGGATGGCGACCTACACAGAGATTAATGAGCAGATCAGAAAAGAATTCCTACATCTTAAATCAATTTTTGACAAGTACCAACAACACCATACCGCTAATTGCCAATTTGATATTTTGTCAATGGGGATGAGCGGAGATTATTTAATTGCTATTGAGTCGGGGAGTACGATGGTTAGAGTCGGAAGTAGCATTTTTGGGAATCGAACCTAATTTAGGGTTTTGTAAACTAAACTTTAACTGTTAATCGAAGACCAGGATGTACGCAATTCTCGATATAGAAACTACAGGAGGACAATTTAACCAGGAAGGAATTACCGAAATAGCTATCTTTAAATTTGATGGACATAAGGTTGTTGATCAATTTATTAGTTTGGTCAATCCGGAGCGTCCTATCCAGCCCTTTGTAATAAAACTAACAGGAATTAATAATGCTATGCTTCGTTCAGCACCTAAATTTTATGAGGTAGCTAAACGAATAATAGAAATTACGGAAGGCTGTATTCTTGTGGCTCATAATACTTCATTTGATTATCGAATCTTAAGAACTGAGTTCAGCCGATTAGGGTATGAGTTTGTGCGAGAAACTCTTTGTACTGTTGAACTTTCGAAAAAACTTCTACCCGAGCAAAAATCACATAGTTTAGGAAAATTAGTTCGCTCTCTAGGTATTCCAGTAAGTGACAGGCATAGAGCCTCTGGAGATGCACAAGCTACGGTTAAGCTTTTTAAATTGCTACTGTCAAAAGACATCGATAAACAAATTTTGAAAAGTTTAATTAAGAGCGAAATCAAAACAGGGCTTTCACCTAAATTATTAGATATAGTAGAAAGTGTGCCAAACGTGACAGGGGTTTATTATGTGCATAACGAAAAAGGAGAGTTGATTTATTTAGGGAAAAGCCAAAATATCAAAAAGAAAGTTAATTCCCTTTTTATTGGAACCACTAAAACAGCCAAAAAAATTCAGACAGAGGTCTATACGGTTACTTATGAAGAGACAGGAAGCTTGCTTATTGCTACGCTTAAAGAATATGATGAACTCAAACATAATAAGCCTGCGTTAAATCGATTGCCCTCTAAAATAAGGTTCTCTAAAAAATTTTTTAATGAAAATAAAGAAGAGAGTCTACTTATAATAGACAAAGGAAGAGATATAGAAGAACGCGCTGTTATTTTGATTGATAACGGTATATATAAAGGCTATGCGTTCTTTGATTTGAACTACCAAATTAGTAATCTGGAGGTCCTTAAAAATATACTTATTCCTGTTAAAGAAGATAAGCAAAATTTATTTATTATTGAATCTTTTATTCAGAAAAAAAATAATTTTAAAATAATAAGAATATAATTTAGTAAAAATTTAGTGAAGAAAAAGTTAATAAAACAGTTGATAACTAAATAATAAAGATTTTGGTTTGACTGGATTGTTGTATACCTTTACTAAAGATTTGGTATAGAATGTTTAATTTTTTTGGTTGTTGATTTTCAGTTGATTAGTATTATTCAGAAGCGCTTTCTAAGATTCGAAAATAACTCATTTGCTTGAAAAAATTAACAAACTGATATCCCAAATAAAAATGAAAAAAATTGTAGTATTTACTTTTTTATGTTTTCATTGTTTAATTTTTGCTCAAGGCGATTATTTTGAACATACAGTTTCAAAAGGAGAGACTCTCTATCAGCTTTCACGAAAATACAATGTAAGGATTGCGCAGATTTATAATCTCAATCCGTCTATCGAAGGAGATCTGATTAAAATTGATCAGGTTCTTCTTATTCCTAAAAGTGACAGGAATTTTTCTGCTGTCTCTCAGCAACAAGATGAAGAGTTTATTTATCATATAGTAGAGCCGAAAGAAACAAAATTCGGTTTACAGCGCAAATACGGGATACAAATTTCGCAACTAGAAGCTGATAATCCACATATAGTTGCCATGTTACAAGCAGGGCATAGAGTGAGAATCAGAAAATCATTAGCTAAAAACACCACAAATCAAGCTTTCACTTCTCCCTCTTCAAGTAACAACGTTCATATTGTAGTCCAAGGAGAAACATTGACAGCTATTGCTAGACAATATAGTGTTAGTATTCATGAATTGGTGGCTATTAACAAAGACAATCTGGGAGAATTCCTTCAGATAGGGCAACATTTAGTAATTCCAGGACAACAAAGACTTGCACAATCGTCCAATCCTGTTCACGTGGTTCAACGTGGAGAAACTAAATATGGACTTTCTAAAAAATACAATACATCCATTGGAGAGTTAGAGCGTTTAAATCCGCAAATTGTTACCATGTTAAAGGCAGGACATATTCTTGTCCTTCCAACATCTTCTGAAGCACGAAGATTAGAAGAGGTGGTAGTTGATACTCCTAAACAAGAAATTATAAACAATCACATATCAATTGCTGAAGAAGCATATATTCCAGCAGAAGATGATGAGGAAGAAGTAATGATGGACCAGAATGTTTCTGTAGAGGAGGAAGTGGCTCAAGAAGAAACTCCTGAGCCTGAAACAACAGAGAAGATTTTTATAGAGGATGTTACGGTTGAAGACTTAATTAATGAGGCTAATGAGAATGCGGATGTAGAAGAGAAAGCTGTTGTCCGGTCCAGACAAAGCGCAGAGGGCTATATTGATTATGAAATCCAACCCAAAGAGACGCTTTATGGGTTGTCCAAAAAAGCCAACCTCACTCAAGATCAGCTTATAGCATTAAATCCTTCTTTACAAGAAGGAGTGCGCATAGGAATGATTATTAAAATGCCTTCGCACGTTGAACAATCTGTAAGAGATGTAGCTTCGAGTACAATTACGACACCTCAAGTATGGGATTCTTCTTTGACAGACTTAACCAAAACAATGGTTAAAGACAATAGTAAAAAACTGCTATTTACTCTTCCGATGGAAACATTGGATTATGAAAGATATAAATCTACCAAACAAGTAGGTATCAATCGCGAGGAAATAGAGTTTTATTCAGGAGCTTTAATTGCTATTGATTCTATTCAGAAATTGGGAGTGAATGTTGAGGTAGAGTTAATGGATATCCGAAATACAGCATTGAATAATATCTCTGTAACAGCTATAAACCCCGATGCAATTATTGGTACTTCTACGCAAAAAGAGGAATTGAATGTCAGCATTCCTTTTATTTATCCTTTTGCAAAGAACTTTAATATTGATACTCACCTTTTCAGAGTGATTCCGTCTAAAAATTCGAGGGTAAAAGTAATGTTGAATTACTTGGCAGCTAAAAACGGAAATGTAATCTTAATAGGAGATGCTGAAAAAACAGTTAATAGAGACTTAGTTGCTGAGAATCTTCCTAACTCAAAGTTTTTAGCAGTTAATGATAGGGTGAATCCAGATGCGGATAGCTTTAAAAATCTCTTGGATAAGAAGAACAAAAATTACATAATCCTAGATACAGAAAGTACCTCTTTGTTTTTGAATGCAACAAACATGTTGCTCAATCAAATGGCAGATTTTGATATACAACTCGTAATCATAGAAGACACACCTGTTATTAAAAATCAGGAAATTTCTGTGATGCGTTTAAGAATACTTAAAACATTATACACCTCATTATACGACGAACAAGAAAACAAGAATTCATTATTTTACCGAAAATATTTTAGCCTGAACAAAATCCTGCCAACAGAAAATGCTGTTAGAGGATTTGATGTAACTTTTGATGTTTTATTGAGATTAACCCAAAATACATCTTTTGAAGATTCAATTGAAAGTCATAAAACCAAACATAACAGACAACAATTTGACTACCAAAAATTAGAAGAGGGTAAATACCAAAATAAAGCAGTCTATATTTTATATTATGATACCGATTCGGATATTAAAAAAGCCGAATAGTGCTAAGTAAATGGGAAATGGCTTGTTTTTAGCTGTTTATGCTAATTTGAATAGGTGTAATGATTGAGAAGGCAAGATAGATTTATTATCTTTGTAAAATGAATTTTAATATGAAAAAAACCACCACTCTCAAATACATATTAATTCTGCTTGTACTGATTGTTTCTGGTATTGAGGGGGTTTTTGCTCAATGTCCAGATGTCACCATTACTCATCAGTCATTTTGTGATGTAGAATCTCCCACCATAGCAAATCTAGTAGCTACTGACAACGGAAATGGGATTGTTTGGTATTCTTCAGCCAGTAGCACTGTTCCTCTTCCTGTAGGAACTCTATTGATTCACGGTGCTACTTATTATGCGGATGATAATTCAGGAGCATGTGGTGCTAGACAGAGCGTTTTTGTAACAGTATACGCTCCTCCTACAGGTCCTAGCTTTCAGACACCCTGCGTAGAAGATATTTCGGAAGCAACTATTGGCTCACATCTTGCTCTTATCGGTAACAATGTACAGTGGTATAGTGTTCCTGAAGGAGGAACTCCATTGCCATTAAATACACAAATTACAGATAATACAATATATTATGCTAGTCAGATTAATCCCAATACAGGATGTGAAACTTCTAGAAAAGCAGTATTTGTTGATGAGGTAGTAATAATTTCACCTCCTCAAGGAGAGCCAATACAGTATTTTTGTAATGAACCTGGCAATATGCCAACACTTGCGGATATAGTGGTTATCGCTCCTGGGGTTAAATGGTATCCAAATGCAACGTCTGTAGTACAGCTGCCTTTATCTACTCCTCTTTCAGACGGAATAACCTATTATGCAGCGTCTGTTAGTGAACCTTGTACAAGTACTACTCGCTTGGGAATTACGGTAGAGTTTTTAGAGATGAACGATGCTGGAAATTCATATTCTTTAAATCTATGTGATACTAATTTCCCTCCAACAGGAACTTTGAATTTGTTTGATGGTTTGGGAGGTACACCAAGTATAACTGGTGCATGGTCTGGTGATGTGGCTACTACAAACGGACATTTAGGGACAGTTGATTTAACAATATTGGATTCTGATGTTGTATATACATTTACTTATACTGTTCAAGATTCTACTGTTTGTCCAGAAGCTACAGCTACGGTGGTAATAATAATAACTAATTCGAAAGACCCAGGAGAAGATGGAATAACTCCTCCTATTTGTGCAAACTCTGCCGATGAGATTAATTTATTTGATTATCTGAATGGAACTCCTGATATAGGAGGAGTTTGGGGTCCCGCTTTAGCAAGTGGTACAGGAATTTTTAATCCTGCTTTAGACGTTTTCGGTGTGTATACATATACATTTAATGACGGTTGTAGTGATACAGCTACAGTAACAGTTATAGAACAAACGACTCTAGATGCGGGAGAAGATGGATTTACCCCGCTAATTTGCCCGAGTGGTATTATTAGTGTTATTGATCTATTTGATTATTTGAATGGAACTCCTGATTTAGGAGGGATTTGGGTTCCCGCTTTAACAAGTGGTACAGGAATTTTTAATCCTGCGGTGGATGCTTTTGGAGTGTATACATATACATTTAATGACGGTTGTAGTATTGATACAGCTACCGTAACAGTTATAGAACAACCCGTTCTTGACCCAGGAGAAGATGGAGTTACTCCACCAATTTGCCCGAGTGGTATTATTAGTGTTATCAACTTATTTGATTATTTGAATGGAACTCCTGATTTAGGAGGAAGTTGGGTTCCTGCTTTAGCGAGCGGGACAGGTATTTTTAACCCTTCGGTAGATGCTTTTGGAGTGTATACTTATACATTTAATGACGGATGTAGCGAAACAGCCACCGTAACCGTTATAGAGCAACCCGTTCTTGACCCAGGCGAAAACGGAGTTACTCCGCCAATTTGTGCTAATTCTAACGATGTTATCAACTTATTTGATTTTCTTAACGGAACACCTGATGTTGGGGGAGTTTGGGTTCCCGCTTTAGCGAGTGGTACCGGGATTTTTAATCCTGCGGTAGATGCTTTTGGAGTGTATATTTATATGTTTAATGATGGTTGTAGCTTTGATACAGCTACCGTAACAGTTATAGAACAACCCGTTCTTGATCCAGGAGAAGACGGAGTTACTCCACCAATTTGCCCGAGTGGTATTATTAGTGTTATCAACTTATTTGATTATTTGAATGGAACTCCTGATTTAGGAGGAAGTTGGGTTCCTGCTTTAGCGAGCGGGACAGGTATTTTTAACCCTTCGGTAGATGCTTTTGGAGTGTATACTTATACATTTAATGACGGATGTAGCGAAACAGCCACCGTAACCGTTATAGAGCAACCCGTTCTTGACCCAGGCGAAAACGGAGTTACTCCACCAATTTGTGCTAATTCTAACGATGTTATTAACTTATTTGATTTTCTGAACGGAACACCTGATGTTGGGGGAGTTTGGGTTCCCGCTTTAGCGAGTGGCACTGGGATTTTTAATCCTGCGATAGATACTTTTGGAGTGTATACTTATACATTTAACGATGGATGTAGCCAAACAGCTAACGTAACGGTTATAGAAGAATCAGGTCTTAACGCAGGTGATGATGGATTTACTCCACCTATTTGTCCTAATGATGTTAGCGTTATAAATTTATTTGATTATCTAAACGGAACTCCTGATGCAGGAGGGATTTGGGTGCCTGCTTTGGCAAGTGGTACTGGGATTTTTAACCCTTCGGTAGATGCTTTTGGATTGTATACTTATATGTTTAACGATGGATGTAATGACTCAGCTACTGTGACTGTTGTTATGCAAGACACTCTTGATCCAGGTCTAAGCAATTCTTTTATACTTTGTCCCGAAGACACTGCAATTGTTGATTTATTTAGCTATTTAGGAGGCAATCCTGACGTAGGGGGAATTTGGGTTCCTGCTTTAGCGAGTGGTACTGGAATTTTTGATCCCGCTGTGGATGCTCCAGGAATCTATACTTATACATTTAATAATGGCTGTAGCCTTGAGGCTACCATTACAGTAATCCAAGGGATTGTTCAGAATCCAGGTGAAGACGGATTTACTCCACCTATTTGTCCTAATGATGTTAGCGTTATAAATTTATTTGATTATCTAAACGGAACTCCTGATGTAGGAGGAATTTGGGTTCCTGCTTTGGCCAGTGGGACTGGTGTTTTCAATCCTGCTGTGGATCCCTTTGGAGTGTATATTTATACATTTAACGATGGATGTAGCGGTACAGCTACTGTGACTATTGTTATGGAAGACACTCCTGACCCAGGTCTAAGTAATTCGTTTATACTGTGCCCAGGAGATACTGAACTTGTTGATTTATTTGGATATTTAGGAGGTAATCCTGATGTGGGGGGAGTTTGGGTTCCTGCTTTAGCGAGTGGTACTGGAATTTTTGATCCTGCAGTGGATGCCCCGGGAATCTATACTTATACATTTAATAATGGTTGTAGTCTTGAAGCCACCATTACGGTAATCCAAGGGATTATTCAGAATCCAGGTGAAGACGGAGCTACTCAACCAATTTGTCCTAACTCTACCGATGATATTGATTTATTTGATTATTTAGGAGGTAATCCTGATTTAGGAGGAGTTTGGGTTCCTGCTTTAGCGAGCGGAACAGGGATTTTTAATCCTGCTGTGGATGCTTTTGGAGTGTATATTTATACGTTTAACGATGGATGTAGCGGTACAGCTCTTGTGACTGTTGTTATGGAAGATACTCCTGACCCAGGTTTAAGCAATTCGTTTATATTTTGTCCAGGAGAAACTACACCTGTTGATTTATTTAGCTATTTAGGAGGTAATCCTGATGTAGGGGGAGTTTGGGTTCCGGCTTTAGCGAGTGGTTCCGGGATTTTTGATCCTGCTGTAGATGCTCCAGGAATCTATACTTATACATTTAATAATGGCTGTAGCCTTGAGGCCACCATTACAGTAATCCAAGGGATTATTCAGAATCCAGGTGAAGACGGATTTACTCCACCTATTTGTCCTAATAGCATTATTAGTGTCGTAGATTTATTTGATCATCTAAACGGAACCCCCGATGCAGGAGGAATTTGGGTTCCTGCTTTGGCGAGTGGTACCGGAATCTTTAATCCTGCTTTAGATGCTTTTGGGGTGTATACTTATACGTTTAACGATGGATGTAGTGATTCAGCTACTGTGACTGTCGTTATGCAAGACACTCCTGACCCAGGTCTAAGTAATTCGTTTGTACTTTGTCCTCTAGATACTACACTGGTTGATTTATTCGATTATTTAGGAGGCAATCCTGATGTAGGGGGAGTTTGGGTTCCCGTTTTAGCGAGTGGTACTGGGATTTTTGACCCTGCCGAGGATTCTTTTGGAGTCTATACTTATACATTTAACAATGGCTGTAGTCTTGAAGCCACCATTACAGTAATTGAAGATGTTGTTCAAAACCCAGGCGAAGATGGAGTTACTCAACCAATTTGTCCTAATGGCATTGTTAGTGTTATAGATTTATTTGATTATTTAGGAGGCAATCCTGATGTAGGGGGAGTTTGGGTTCCCGCTTTAGCAAGTGGGGCTGGAATCTTTAACCCTGCTTTAGATGCCTTTGGAGTGTATACTTATACTTTTAACGATGGATGTAGCGATACAGCTACCGTGACTGTTGTTCTGCAAGATACTTTTGATTCAGGTCTAAGTAATACGGTTACAATTTGCCCATTAGATACTACACTTGTTAATTTGTTTGACTATTTAGGAGGTAATCCTGATGCAGGGGGAGTTTGGGTTCCTGCTTTAGCGAGTGGTACCGGAATTTTTGATCCTGCGGAGGATGCATTTGGGGTGTATACTTATACGTTTAATGATGGCTGTAGCCTTGAAGCTACTATTACAGTAATTGAAGATGTTGTTCAAAATCCAGGTGAAGATGGAGCTACTCCACCAATTTGCCCTAACCCTACCGATTATATTAATTTATTTGATTATTTAGGAGGTAATCCTGATTTAGGAGGAGCTTGGGTTCCTGCTTTGGCAAGTGGTACTGGGATTTTTGATCCTGCAGTGGATGCTTTTGGAGTCTATACTTATACTTTTAACGATGGATGTAGTGATACAGCTACCGTTACTGTTGTTATGGAAGATACTCCTGATCCAGGTTTCAGCAATTCGTTTATACTTTGTCCAGGAGATACTACACAGGTTGATTTATTTGATTATTTAGGAGGCAATCCTGATGTAGGGGGAGTTTGGGTTCCCGCTTTAGCGAGTGGTACTGGAATTTTTGATCCCGCTGTAGATGCTCCAGGAATCTATAGTTATACATTTAATAATGGCTGTAGCCTTGAGGCCACCATTACAGTAATCCAAGGGATTATTCAGAATCCAGGTTTCAGCAATTCGTTTGTTCTTTGTTCTGGAGATACTACAGTGGTTAATTTATTTGATTATTTAGGAGGTAATCCGGATGTTGGGGGAGTTTGGGTTCCTGCTTTAACAAGTGGTACTGGAATTTTCAACCCTGCGGTAGATGCTTTTGGAGTGTATACTTATATGTTTAACGATGGATGTAGTGATACAGCTACTGTTACTGTTGTAGAAGATAGTTGTATCGAAGAGTTGGTGATTCCAGATGGATTTTCTCCTAATCAAGATGGGATAAATGATTATTTCGAAATCTTAAATCTACGTACTTTGTATCCAAATTATAAGATTGAGATTTATAATCGTTACGGAAATATATTGTTTAGTGGAAATGCTTTAAAACCTGATTGGGACGGAACAACATCCAAAAGCTTATTTGGTGATGGAATAGTTCCGGTGGGAGTTTATTTTTTCATTATAGAATTCAACGACGGTCAAAGAGAACCTTTGCAAGGAAGATTGTATTTAAGTAGATAATAAAAAACATTTTTTTGAAAAAAACTACAACATATAAGCACTTGATTTTTGGAAGCATAATAATGCTAACAAGTATCTTTTATGCTCAGCAGGATCCTCAATTCACTCAATATATGTACAATATGAGTGTTATAAATCCTGCTTATGCGACGGATGAACAAGACAGAATAAATCTTGGAGGGTTGTATCGTACACAATGGGTAGGTTCGGTTGGAGGACCTGAAACAGGAACCTTCTTTGTTCATACTCCGTTTTCTAAAAAAGTAGAGATGGGGCTTTCTGTAGTTAATGACCGGATAGGAGATGTGGTTAATGAGACCAATGCTTTTGTCGATTTTGCCTATGTGGTTCATTTTTCTAAGAGTAAATTATCATTTGGGCTAAAAGGAGGATTGACATTTTTTGATACAGATTTTAATAATTTTCAACTGATTGATCCTTCGCCCGACCCTGCTTTTGCTGATAATATTAGTAAAGTCTTTCCAAATATCGGAACGGGAGTGTTTTATTTTAGTGACAATTATTATTTAGGAGTATCTGTTCCTAATTTACTTCAGACTAATCACTTAGAAGAAACAGACGGTATATATACAACAGGTTCCGAAGAGATGCACTATTTTGTTACAGGGGGATATGTTTTTGATTTAAGTCCTAAGCTTAAGTTTAAACCAGCATTTATGGCCAAAACAGCAAGTGGTACACCTCTTTCGTTAGATTTTACTGCTAACTTTTTGATTAATGATGTTTTTGAAATAGGAGGAGCTTATCGATTGGATGACTCATTTAGTGGTATGGTTAACTTCAGGGTGCTTAACGATATCAGAATAGGATATGCTTATGACCATACAGTATCTAATTTAGGGCGTTTTAATTCAGGCTCCCATGAGTTTGTCTTATTGTTTGACATATATAAGAAAAAGAAGAAGCCTAAAGTTTATGGATATGATAAATCACCTAGGTTTTTTTAAATTTTTGTTAGTATGAAGAGAATATTCAATATAATTTTATTTTTAGTAGCTTTTAACACATTTGCTCAAAGAGGAGATATCAAAAAGGCAAATGAGCTATTTGCCCAAAAAAATTATATTGAAGCAGCTGAAATATATGAATTGATAAAAAGACCCAATCAGGAAGTGCTCGAAAAATTGGGTGATTGTTATTATTACAATAACAAGTTGGTTGCAGCAAGTAAAATTTATGGACGCTTGTATGGCGTATATAAAGACAAAATTGACAAAGAATACTTATTCCGCTATGCACATTCACTAAAAGCAGTTTATGATTATAAAACATCGGACCGTATTTTAAAAGAATACTACGGATATGAAGTTGATATTCAGAAGTTTATAGATAATCTCAGAGAAAATACCTCATACAAATACGAAGTACAATCGATGACCAAAGATCCTCAAATGGGAGATTTTGGACTTTCTTTTTGGAAGGATAAAGCGGTTTTTGCTGGAATTAGAAATTCAGAGGGTCCTGTCTATGGTTGGAATCAAAAACCGTATTTAGATTTGTTTATGGGAGATGTCTCTCATGATGGAATGCTAGTAAATGTAGAGCCCTTTCCGGACGAAATAAATACCGATACACATGAAGCATTTGCTGTATTTACTAAAGACGGCAAAACCATGTACTTTAATAGAACAAGCGATAAGAGAGTAGTGGTAGAAGGCGAAGAATTTGCCACAGTAAAAATCTTTAAGGCAGAATATATTGATGATAAATGGACGAATGTAGTTGAACTTCCATTCTGTAGTGATTATTATTCTGTTCAAAGTCCAGCGCTCAATAATGATGAAACCAAATTGTATTTTGCCAGTGATATGCCTGGTACATTGGGATCGGTAGATTTGTATTACGTAACAATAAATGAAGATGGAACTTATGGAGCACCTGTTAATTTGGGAGAGAATATAAATACCAAACACAGAGAACAATTTCCGTTTATTTCTTCAAAAGGAGAGTTGTATTTTGCTTCTGATGGACATCAAGGTTTTGGGGGGCTTGATGTGTTTGTAAGCTATGAGTCTAATGGACAGTATGGAGTACCCGAAAATCTAGGAGAGGGAGTAAATACGGCTTATGATGATTTTGCATTTGTATTTGATAAGTCCGGCAAGTATGGTTATTTCTCCTCAAACAGAAAAGGATTGGATAACTTATATTCTTTTGCTCGAACATATATGAGCAAGAAAAATACTATTGAAGGTGAGATTAGAGATAAAAATTCGTTTGATTTACTGCCAGGAACAACAGTAACCTTGTATGATGAAGAGAATAGACTTGTCTCCCAAATTGTTGTAGGACCAAGCGGAAAATATATGTTTTCGAGTCGTCCTAATACAAAATATCGCCTTGAGGCAGTCAAAGATTTTTATATTCCTTATTCGGAATGGGTTGAAACTAACGAAGACGGTCGAATTTTCAAAGATATAGAGTTGTTAATCGAAACCTATGATGATGCAGAAGAGATTATTGTGAAAAAAGATGATGGTTTGACATACGTACAACTTGAAAATATCTATTTTGACTTAGATAAATGGAACATAAAACCCGAAGCAGAAAAAGTACTGAATGTTTTGGTAGATTTAATGAAAAAGTATCCTCGTATAGAACTTGAACTGGGTGCACATACAGATTCTAGAGCATCAGAAATATATAACTTAAGTCTCTCTTCAAAAAGAGCAAAATCTGCTGTAGACTATCTCATTAGTCAAGGGATAGAAGGGCGCAGGTTAAAGTGGAAAGGATATGGAGAAAGCAAGCCTTTGGTGCGTTGTGGTGATAATTGTTCAGAAGAAGAACACTCTATAAACAGGCGATGTGAGTTTGTTATATTGAAATAAGACGCAGCTACAATACACGTACTTTTTGAATTATAAATCATAACTTCTAATAGTTGTAAGTAACTTTAGCGCCTAATTAATTAAACTAATTATTTAATTGGTGTATCTTTGATTTTTATTTCATGTATTGTGAGGGAAGAAAAATCAAAATGGGATATTTTTAGACAAAAAGTCAATCTAGTAGTAAACGGAAGCAACAGTGCTACTGGGAAGCTTTTTGATATTGTATTGTTAGGATTGATATTTTTGAGCGTACTCTTAGTAATGCTCGAAAGTGTTAAATCACTGGATGCAAAATATCACACATTTTTATATGTTTCGGAATGGATTATTACTGTATTCTTTACTCTCGAATATATCTTAAGAATAATCTCGACCAAAAAACCATCAAAATATATTTTCAGTTTTTACGGAATTATAGATTTAATAGCTGTCTTGCCTATGTATCTGTCTTTCTTTATCCCTGGCTCTCAGGTGCTCGCTGTGGTTAGAGCTTTGCGTTTGCTGCGTCTTTTTAGGGTTTTGAATTTAGCCAGTTTTACGGGCCAAGAATCTCACTTGAAATTAGCTATTAAAGCAAGTCGAAAAAAAATAACGGTTTTTATTTATTTTATACTTATCGTAAGCTCTTTGCTTGGATCTTTAATGTATGTTATCGAAAGAGGAGAAAATGGTTTTCAAAGTATTCCAGATAGTATTTATTGGGTAATTGTAACCTTGACTACAGTTGGTTATGGAGATATAACACCTATGACTGCTTTAGGTAAAATGATTGCCTCGATAATTATGGTTATGGGTTACGGAATTATTGCCGTTCCTACCGGAATTGTAACCGCCGAGTATGCAAATGCAGTTAAAAACAAAAAGCAAAAAAGAGAGTGTGAACATTGCGGAAAATCAGACCATAGAGAACAAAGTATTTTTTGCTATAACTGCGGATTTGAATTAGAAGATAAGTAACTCTTTAATCGGTATTTTCTATATAAGGTTACCTCTCTAGCCTATTTAAAACTTATTCTTCTGACCGTTTTACTGTATAAATGATTTTTTTCGTTCGGAAGGAGAGGGGGTTATAATTTAAAAAAGATGTAATTTTGAATAAAATAATAAATAATGAGTACTATAAACTGGAAAACAGCAAAACAATACGAAGATATTACATATAAGAAATGTAACGGAGTGGCTAGAATTGCTTTTAATAGACCAGAGGTTAGAAATGCTTTTCGCCCTAAAACAACAGCAGAATTATTAGATGCTTTCAAAGACGCTCACGAAGATACCTCTATTGGAGTGGTGCTTTTGTCCTCAGAAGGACCTTCACCAAAAGATGGAGGTTGGTCATTTTGTAGTGGAGGAGACCAAAGAGCTAGAGGTCATCAAGGATATGTAGGTGAGGATGGCTACCATAGACTAAATATTTTAGAAGTACAACGATTAATTCGCTTTATGCCAAAGGCGGTTATCTGTGTGGTGAATGGTTGGGCTGTAGGTGGCGGACATTCACTTCACGTGGTTTGTGATTTGACTCTAGCTAGTAAAGAACATGCTATTTTCAAACAAACCGATGCAGACGTAACCAGTTTTGATGCAGGTTATGGTTCGGCTTATTTAGCTAAAATGGTAGGTCAGAAAAAAGCTCGTGAGATTTTCTTTTTAGGACGTAATTACTCGGCTCAAGAGGCATACGAAATGGGAATGGTCAATGCAGTTATTCCGCATGATGAATTAGAAGATACAGCTTATGAATGGGCTCAAGAAATAATGGCTAAATCACCAACTTCTATCAAAATGCTGAAATTCGCAATGAATCTAACCGATGACGGAATGGTTGGTCAACAAGTATTTGCAGGTGAAGTAACCAGACTGGCTTATATGACAGACGAAGCCAAAGAAGGTCGTGATGCTTTCTTAGAAAAAAGAAAACCAAATTTTGAGAAAAAGTGGATTCCATAGTCTTTGGTTTCAAGTTTAAGGTTTCAAGTTCGTAGGTGTCACAAAATGGGATACCGTAAAAAATAAGCTTATGCAACTCCAACCGATTCAAAATAAAATTCATGAAGTAAGAGGTCAAAAGGTAATGCTTGATTTTGACCTTGCGGAGTTGTATGAAGTGGAAACAAAACGATTGAATGAAGCTGTTAAACGTAAAATCGAACGTTTTCCCGAGGGATTTATGTTCAGAATTACGCAAGATGAATGGAGTCAGATGCGGTCGCAATTTGCGACCGCATCTGACCAAAACAAACGAAATGTAGGAATAACACCTTTTACCTTTACAGAACACGGAGTAACGATGTTAGCAAGTGTGCAGCGAAGCAAAAAAGCAATTCAAACCAATATTGCTATTGTTGAAGCCTTTATATCTTTAAAAGAAATCGCACTGAACTATAAAGAACTTACCGAAAAACTAAAACAAATTGAAGATAAGTTTGACACACAATTCAATAATGTATTTGATGCTATAAACTATCTTTTAAAAAAAGACCACATCACAATCCAACAAGAAAAAAGAACAAAAATAGGATATAAATAACTCGGCTTACAGCATATTGCTCAAGACCTAAAACAAATAAAAATGAAATACCATAGAATAGATAAAAACCTCTTCATCAAAAACAGAGCAAAATTTACTGCTCAGATGAAGCCGAACAGCATTGCTGTTTTCAACTCAAACGATATTTATCCAGTAAGTGCAGACAGTACTTTGCCTTTTGCTCAGCATAGAGATATTTTTTATTTAAGCGGAGTGGATCAAGAAGAAAGTATCTTGGTACTTTGCCCTAATGCACCTCACGATAAATATAAAGAAATACTGTTTTTAAGAGAAACCAACGAACATATCGCTATCTGGGAAGGTGAAAAACTAACCAAAGAAGCTGCGTTTGAAGTATCGGGAATCAAGTCGGTTTATTGGCTTTCGGATTTCAATAAAATATTGAAAGAACTAATGACATATGTCGATACGATGTATATCAATACTAACGAGCATTACCGTTCTTCGGTAGAGACAGAAACGCGTGAAGATCGCTTTATTAAATGGTGGAAAGAAACCTATCCGGCTCACAAAGTAGAACGTTCGAACCCCATTTTGCAAAGACTTCGTTCGGTAAAAGAACAAGAAGAAATCGATTTGATACAACATGCTTGTAATATTACCGAAAAAGGTTTTAGAAGAATTTTGAATTTCGTAAAACCAGGTGTTTGGGAATGCGAAATCGAAGCAGAACTCATTCACGAATTTATCCGTAACCGCTCTAAAGGTTTTGCATATACTCCGATTATTGCATCGGGGAAGAATGCCAATGTTTTACATTATATCGAAAATAACCAACAGTGTAAAGATGGTGAGTTGATATTGTTTGATGTAGCGGCTGAATATGCAAACTATTCATCAGATTTGTCTCGAACAGTTCCAGTAAACGGGAAATATACCAAACGTCAGAGAGAAGTGTATGATTCGGTTTTGCGTTGCAAAAAAGCAGCCGAAAAAATGTTAGTTGCGGGAAATGACTGGTACACCTATCACAAAGAATTAGGAGAGGTTTATACAGCTGAATTATTAGGTTTAGGACTTATTGATAAGGCAGATGTACAAAACCAAAATCCAGATTGGCCCGCTTACAAAAAATATATGATGCACGGAACTTCGCATCACTTGGGGCTTGACACACATGACTACGGAATTCTAACTGATAAATTCACCCAAGGAATGGTATTTACGATCGAACCAGGGTTTTATATTCCAGAAGAAGGTTTCGGAATTCGTTTAGAAGATAATTATGTAGTTCAGGCTAGTGGAGAACCAATTAATTTAATGAAAAATATTCCGCTTGAAGCAGAAGAAATCGAAGCAATTATGAATTCTTAAAACTATCAGCACAACCATTCTTTAAGCCAAATCAAGTGCTGGTATAAAAAAAATGAATAAAAACACTTTGATTATTGTTGTCGGAACGACAGCCATCGGAAAAACAGCCAAAGCAATTGAATTAGCTCAATATTTTGATTGCGAAATTCTTTCTTGTGATTCCAGACAGTTTTTTAAAGAAATGACAATCGGGACGGCTGTTCCTTCGGAAGATGAATTAAGAGCAGTTCCGCATCATTTTATCCAAAATAAAAGTATTTTCGAGAGCTATAACGTAGGAGATTTTGAACGGGAAGCTCTCGAAAAATTAGACAACTTGTTTCTTCAAAACAAGATTCAAGTTATGGTCGGAGGTTCTGGATTATATGTGGATGCCATTGTAAAAGGCTTTGATGATTTTCCAGAAATAGAAGCGAGTATTCGCGAAGAAATAAAAAAAGAATACGAGCAGAATGGAATCGCCTTTTTACAAAAAAAGCTCGAAGAAGTTGATTCAGAATACTACAATAGATTAAGAGAACAGAATCCACAAACGCTTGAAAATCCACAGCGAATGATGCGTTTTGTGGAAGTTTCGATAGGGAGCGGAAAACCTTATTCCTCTTTTCTGAATCAAAAGAAAAATACGCGCAATTTCAAAACTATTCTTATTGGATTAGAAGCAGACCGAGATGTTATTTATCAGAGAATCAACCAAAGGGTAGATATAATGATAAATGGAGGACTTTTGAAAGAAGCTCAAAATCTTTATCCTCACAAGAACCTCAATGCCTTGCAAACGGTAGGTTATAGAGAATTATTTGATTTTTTTGACGGAAAAACTTCACTTGATTTTGCTATAGAGGAAATCAAAAAAAATACTCGCCGATTTGCTAAGCGACAACTTACTTGGTTCAAGCGAAACCCAGATGTGCTTTGGTTTGACTATCAAACTCCTGTTAAAGAAATAGTAGAGCAATTAAATTTGGAATAAATAATCTATTTCGAAAATAGGTTATAAATTTCTTGGGTTTCTTTCATCATTTGTTCAAAGTTGATTTTCAAATCTATGAGTTTACCCGTATGAAGGTCAAAAACCCAACCATGAACCTTTAAACCTCTTTCGTAATATGCTTTTTGAACTACTGCTGTTTTGATAACATTTAGACACTGCTCCTGCACATTGAATTCTACGAGTTTATTGTATCGTTCTTGTTCGTTGGCAATCTGATTTAGGTCTTCTTTGTGCATTCGATAAACATCCCGAATATTGCGTAACCACGGATTTAAAATTCCCATATCTTGGGGTTCCATTGCTGCTTTTACACCTCCACAACCATAATGTCCACAAACAATTATTTGTTCTACTTTAAGCGCACCTACAGCATAATTAATAACCGACATCACATTCATATCGATGCTGATAACCATATTAGCTATATTTCGATGAACGAAAATTTCTCCAGGAGAAGCACCCATGAGCTCTTCTGCAGTAACGCGAGAGTCAGAGCAACCAATATAGAGTATTTTGGGCTCTTGTCCTTCGGCTAATTTCTGAAAATAATTGGGCTCTTGATTAAGTTTTTCAGAAATCCAATTCTCATTGTTGGTAAATATTTTTTTGATATCCATTTGCTGATAATTATTTTTCTTCTTTGATAATCAACAAAGGAATATCAAGGTTATAAGATAATTTTTTGGAAAGACTCGTACTAAAAAGGCGTTCAAAGAAACTTTGGTTTCGCTTTACAATAGCCAAAAAACTAATATTTAAATCGTGGATAAACTCAGAGATATGTTCTTCTAAGGTTTGCTCGCCCTCTTCTCTTATAATAAATTTGAGACGGTCTGAATTAAAATCTCTTTCCCAATCGCGAATGGCCAACTCGATGGTTACATCCTTCATGTCTTTTGCAATATTCAAACACCTTACTTTAGCATTAAATTTTTGGGCAATATCCAATACCTCTGCCAATGGTTGCTTGTCTGAATCTTTGAAAATAGTGGTGAATCCAATTTTGGTGATTCCTTTGAATTTAGCTTTATAAGGAACGCTTAAAATAGAGATATCTATGGAGGTAATAGTATTAATTGTATTAGATCCAAAGAACTTCTTTTCAAATCCTGACGCTCCGTTAGTACCCATAACTATTAAATCGATATGCTCTTTTGAAATAGTTTCTAGAATATTCATGATTAAATCTCCTTCCTGAAAAACAAACGAGAGTTTTACTTCTGAAAAACCTTCTCTTTCGGCAACTTCCCGAAGTTCTCCTGCTTTTTCTTTGAAGTTTTCAAAACTTGTAAGTTCTACATTTTCATAAACTTGTTGAATAACTTCAGAACTTTCTACACCAAGACCAGATACAATTGGCATAGAATACGTATGCAAAATGTGCACATCAGCCCCTAAGCTTTCTGCCAGATGAAGAGCATAAATAAAAGCGTTATCAGCTGTTTGCGAAAAATCGGTCGGAAATAAAATGTTTTTCATAATCGTATGATTTAATAGTATAAAGGTACAAAAAAGCCACTATCCTAAAATGATTTTTGTCAGAATAATTTTACAATGAAAATCCCTCTCTAAAAATATCGTATTTTTGTGTAAATTATAAATTAGAATGCTAAATCAAGAAACCATTGTAGCTTTGGCGACTCCCTCAGGAGCAGGTGCTGTAGCTATTATACGAATTTCAGGTGCTAAAGCTATCGAAATAGCTAATGACGTTTTTCGTTCGGTACGGAACAAAGACCTGACTAAACAAAAAACTCATACTATTCATTTAGGACATATTATGGATGGCGAAAAGACGTTAGATCAAGTGTTGGTTTCCGTTTTTAAAAACCCAAATTCTTATACAGGTGAAGATGTGGTGGAAGTTTCATGTCACGGTTCTACATTTATCCAGCAGCAAATTATCCAGCTTTTATTGCGTAAGGGCTGTAGAATGGCACAGCCGGGAGAGTTTACGCTGCGCTCGTTTCTGAACGGAAAAATGGATTTATCTCAGGCTGAAGCTGTGGCTGATTTAATAAATTCGGATAACGAAGCATCACACCAGATTGCGATGCAACAAATGCGTGGAGGTTTCTCAAACGAAATTGCCAAACTACGAGAAGAGCTTTTGAATTTCGCCTCTCTTATCGAATTAGAATTAGACTTTTCGGAAGAAGATGTCGAATTTGCCGATCGTACCCAATTCAAAGAATTACTAAACAGAATTGAGTTCGTTCTAAAACGATTGATTGATTCGTTCGCAGTAGGTAATGTCATCAAAAACGGAATTCCAGTTACTATAGTAGGGGAGCCTAACGTAGGGAAGTCTACTTTGCTCAACGCTCTTTTGAACGAAGAACGCGCTATAGTATCTGATATTGCAGGAACTACTAGAGACACAATCGAAGATGAATTGGTAATTGACGGAATCGGTTTCCGATTTATTGATACAGCCGGAATCAGAGATACAAAAGATGTGGTAGAGAGCATCGGGATTCAAAAGACCTTTGAGAAAATTGAACAGGCACAGGTTGTTTTGTTTTTAGTTGACAGTTCAAAGTTGACAGCTGACAGTACAGAAAACTTAAAAATCGAAGTCGAAAAAATCAAAAACAAATATTCACAAAAACCATTGGTTATAATCATCAACAAAGTTGATTTATTGTCTGAAAATGAACTTGATACGATAACATCTCAACTGACAACTGATAACTGTGAACTGATAACTATATCTGCTAAACAAAAAATAGGAATCGAAGAACTCAAAAATACGCTTTTATCTTTTGTTAATACAGGAACTTTGCGGAATAACGAAACCATAGTGACCAACACCAGACACTACGATTCTTTACTGAAAGCACTAGAAGAAATTCAAAAGGTAAAATTTGGTCTCGAAGCTAATATTTCAGCAGATTTGATGGCTATAGATATCCGACAAGCACTTTATTATTTTGGAGAGATTACAGGACAAGTAACTAATGATGAGCTACTAGGGAATATTTTTGCTAATTTTTGTATCGGAAAATAAATCTCTAGTTTAAGTCTTAAAATTTTAATTTTTTGCTATGATATCCATTCCCATTTCTGTTTTAGAATTAGCTGTTGTCAACGAAGGATCTGATGCGGCTCAAGCCATACAAAATAGTATAAAAATTGCTCAAGAAGCAGATCGATTGGGTTATGAGCGCATTTGGTTTGCAGAGCATCACAATATGAGTCGAATTGCAAGTTCGGCTACGGTTTTGCTTATACAGTTAGCTGCTTCTCAAACCAAGCGAATTCGAGTAGGGTCAGGCGGAATTATGCTACCTAATCATTAACCTTTAATTATAGCAGAACAATTCGGAACCTTAGAAACACTTTATCCTCAACGAATTGATTTAGGTTTAGGGAGAGCTCCAGGAACAGATCAACTGACTGCTCAGGCGTTGCGTAGAGATCCTATGCGAAATGCTCAAAACTTTCCGCAAGAGGTTCGCGAACTTCAACATTACTTTAAACCCGTTGATCCAGAGGTTAAAGTTCGTGCGTTTCCAGGAGAGGGTTTAAATATTCCGATTTGGATTTTAGGTTCAAGTACTGATAGCGCTTATCTTTCGGCCGAAATGGGGCTCCCCTATGCTTTTGCTACCCATTTTGCTCCTGCTCAATTCAAGCAGGCAGCTACCATTTATAAACAGAATTTTAAACCCTCTGAAACTTGTAAAGAGCCTTATTTGATGGCTTGTGTAAACGTAATAGCTGCCGATAGTGATGAAGAAGCCCAGTTTCTGGCCTCCAGCTATTACAATATGATTATTCATTTAGTTACAGGACAAAACAAATCGGGATTATTGCCTCCAGATACGATTTCGGAACTCATCCGCTATCCTGATGTACGTCAGGCTGTAGAAAACATGACTGCTTGTGCATTTATAGGAAATCAAGAAACTATAGATACACAACTAAATGAGTTTATCAAAGAATACGGCATAGATGAGCTAATGGTTTCTAGTAATATCTATGATCAAAACGACAAAAAGAAGTCTTTTGAGATTCTAGCAGCTTTAAGAAGAGAGTAGTTTTAGTTAAACTCTGGATTTTCAGGAGCATTCATCCAAATGGCATATTTTTCTCCCAGTGATTTGAGCTGCTCTTTCCAGAAATCAACTTTTGCTTTGGTCAAGATGTTTGCTTTGTAAGGGTTTGTAACCACAATCCATGAATTAGACTCTAATTCGCCTTGGAGCTGACCAGCATCCCAACCCGTATAACCTAAAAAGAAGCGGATTTCGTTCTCAGAGATATTTCCAATATTTATTTGTGCTTTGACTACTTCAAAATCACCTCCCCAGTATATTCCATCCGAAATTTCTGTACTATCCGGAATTATTTCAGGCTTATTATGGATAAAATAAAGGTTGTCTTCATCTACCGGACCTCCTATATAAACGGGAATAGGGAATTCAATGTCAGGGACTAAGTCAGATATGATATAATTGACAGGCTTATTGAGTATGAATCCGACAGTTCCTTCTGTATTGCATTCTGTAATCAAGATAACAGAGCGTCCAAATACGTTGTCCTGAAGCAAGGAAGGGTCAGATAAGAGTAGGGTTCCTTTTTGGATAGTATCAGGCATATAGCAATAAGGTTTTAATCATTTCATAAAAAAAGGTGCTTGTTTACACTAGCACCTTCTAAATTTTTTGAGAGAAACAAATTATTTCTTTTTGTTTACAGCTCCTTCTAAATCAGCACCAGCTTTAAACTTTACAACGTTTTTAGCAGCGATTTTGATAGTTTTACCTGTTTGTGGGTTTCTTCCATCTCTTGCAGCTCTTTTAGAAACTGAAAAAGATCCAAATCCTACTAAAGAAACTCTGTCTCCTTTTTTCAAAGTGTTAGCTACGTTTTCAGTAACTGATTCTAATGCTTTTTTAGCAGCTACTTTAGAGATACCAGCATCAGCTGCAATAGCATCGATTAATTCTGATTTGTTCATAATTTGATAATTTAATGGTTTTGGTTAAACAATTCTTACTTTTATCTTAAAACAAAATTAAGTGCTTTTGCGAGTTACACAAGTGTTTGAGTGTGTTTTATATATATTTGTTAATAACTTATATAAATTTGTTAATAAAGTAAGTGCTTAAAATACAATTCCGCTTATAAAGCCTTTGCTTGGGCTGAAAAGTCAAAACCATTTAAGAATTCGGAGGTGGTCATTCGCTTTTTACCAGGGAATTGGAGGGACTTTATTTTTAGGTATCCGTTCTGTACAGCAATTCTCATTTCCTTTTTTGTGATAATAATTTTGCCTGGGTTATAAGTATGAGGTTCCAATTCTTTTTCTGCTTCATAGATTTTTACATTCCATTGTTCGGATTGGTCTTCAATAATTGTCCAGGCGCTTGGGTAAGGAGAAAGCCCTCTTATTAGATTATGGACTTCGTCTATAGATTTTGTCCAGTCTATTTTTGTGTTTTCCTTATTGAGTTTATGTGCGGTTTTTAAATCTTGTGAATCGGGCTGCATATTAGTTTTTATGTTTCCTTTTTCAATAAGTTCTAAAGTATTGATAACAGTGGTTTTTCCGATATTCATTAATTTATCGTGGAGACTCCCCGCGTTTTCATTTTCGTCTATTTCGACAGAGTCATTTAAAATCATAGCCCCTGTGTCGATTTTTTCGTCTATAAAAAAGGTGGTGACTCCTGTTTTGGTTTCTCCATTTATTATAGCCCAGTTTATAGGAGCAGCTCCTCTGTAATCCGGAAGCAATGAGGCGTGGAGATTAAAAGTTCCTAATTCAGGCATTTGCCACACCTGTTTTGGTAGCATACGAAAAGCAACAACCACCTGAAGATTGGCATTTAATGCTTTTAATTCGTCTAAAAAAGTTTGGTCTTTTAAGTTTAAAGGTTGTAAAATTTTTAGTCCTTTTTCTAGAGCGAACTGTTTTACGGAAGATATAGATAGCTTTTGCCCTCTACCTGCTGGTTTGTCAGGAGCTGTAACGACTCCGACCACTTCATAATTTTTTTCTAATATAGATGAAAGGATTCCTGTAGCAAAATCAGGAGTTCCCATAAATACAATTCTCAATTTGCTCATTTTATAAGGATAGATTATATAAAAGAACAAAGATAGATAGAATTATAACTGTTTGTCAAAAGTAGAATCAAAGATATTTACAAAACCTTTGATAATTTTAGCATCTTGGTCAATAATCGAGGCTCTAGTTTGTCGGGTAATAACCCATTTTTCTGTTATATCTTCAAGATTTGTAGCTTGGTAATGTCTGATTTTTGAATTCAGTACAGGTTTGTTTTTCTTTAAAAAGGTTTTCCAGTGTTGGTTATCTTGATCGAGATTGACCGCGACTACATCAATATGAGGATGTTTATCAATAATGTTTTGAAGTTTTTTATGAACGGCAAAAAAGTGATTTTCATTTTTTACGGACCAAAAGTATAAGATTGTTTTTTTGTCGAATAAATCATTGCTGGAGATCGTATTATCTTCGAAATCCTTTAAACTAACAATCGGTAGATGCCCTGTGTTAGAAAGATTATGAATGGATTCAACAAGGCGTTTTATTTTATCTTTCTTTTCGGAATCGGTAGAGATTTCATAGTATTTTTCTAAAAAGATATGGTCTTTAGCGTTTTCTTCTTTTTCAATTAAGTAACGAAAAGCAATATTATTGGCAATTCTGTTTTTTAAGGATTGGTTTTGGGTAAGGGTATCTATAATTTCAATCTTTTTAAGTGTGGTTTTAGCATCGGACAAAAAGCCGAGATTTTCTTTATTGGCAAGGTTGTCGATAGTGGTGTTTATATATTGTACGTAAGGCCAGAAATCAACTAATTGATCGCTGTTGAAATTTACTTTTTTGCGGTGATTATAAAATTCTGAAGAGAGTATTTGGTCTACTTCTTTCATCATTCTCCTTCTATGAGCAATAGGATAAAATTCTTTTTTGGTGTAATAAGGATATTCTACGCAAGCTTTAGCTATTACATCAAAATCTTGGCCCCACTGAATATCTTCTTTTTTTGAAGTATAGAATTTTAAAATTTCTTGATAAGAGGAATCTGCTTTTCGAATAAAGTTCTTTTCTTCTAAGTCAAAAGATGGAAACATGGCATTTCTGTCCTTTTGGTTTCTGAGGTACATCTCAATCAGAAAATTGTTTTTTTCATCTCCAATCCCACAAAAAACCAGCGATTCGTCAAAATCATATGTATTGATCCGAATCATTAGGCTATCGTTTTTATCAAAATAAACATATTGATATTCAATATCGTGTTTAAAGCTATATAAACCCGTAGAAAGAGAATCAAATTTTACAAAAAAACGATTGTTTTGATCGAGATGGATACTGTCTAGTAGTTGCTCTCCTTGATAAAATAAGATCCACTGATCTTTAGGATTGATAATTTCGCCTCCGAAGTAAGCAGAATAATCCTCTGACTTAGGATCAGAGCAAGAACATAATATAAATCCCAATCCTAAAATTGATAATAATGTGTATGAGAAAGGCGTATTCATAGTCAAATTACTTAAGACAAAAGTATTGATACCTAAATTATTAGGGTGTTAATACCTCGTTAAATAACGATTTTGGTTATTTTTTGAGCTATCTGGTTGGCTTTTTGTCCTTGCAGAGATACGAAAAATTATTAACTTTATACTTTTAAAAAAATAATGCCTTGAACGATACTCAAAAACATAAAGGACTTAGAAATCAGTTGGTTAAAGTTTTGCAGGAAAAAGGAATTACGGATATTAATGTATTGGAAGCAATAAAAAAAATCCCACGACACTTATTTTTAGATTCAGGGTTTGAGGATTTTGCTTATCAAGACAAAGCTTTTCCGATAGGTGCAGGACAAACGATTTCGCAACCTTATACTGTGGCTTTTCAGACTCAACTTCTCGAGGTGAAAAAAGGAGATAAGATTCTGGAAATAGGAACAGGCTCAGGATACCAAACCGCTGTTTTGTATTTAACAGGAGCCAAAGTTTATAGTATTGAAAGACAAAACGAATTGTTTAAGAAGACTTCTGTATTTTTACCCAAAATTGGGATTCGTCCCAAAAAACTCATTTTTGGAGATGGTTATAAAGGTCTTCCAGATGAAGCTCCATTTGATTCCATCTTGGTAACAGCGGGAGCAAAAATAATTCCGAATGCGTTAATGGCACAATTAAAAATAGGAGGGAAGCTCGTTATACCGCTAGGAGATGACGAGCAGATTATGACAATGCTTATCCGTAAAAACGAAACACAATTCGAAAAACATGAATTTGGAACCTTTAGATTTGTTCCTCTATTAAAGAATAAAGTATAGTTGATTTACTAATTTTAACTACTTGATATAAAATTCCTGATAACTAACTTCTGACACTGACCAATGAAAAACTGGGAACGATATATCAAAGATTATACGAGTTATTTGAAAATAGAAAGAGGATTGTCAAAAAACTCTATAGAGAATTATACTTTTGATATTCAGAGACTTTGTGGTTTTTTAAGAGATAATTCTATTGAGGTTTCTCCATTAAATATTTCGGAAGAACAAATACAACACTTTATATACGAAGTCTCCAAAGAGGTAAATCCTCGTTCGCAATCTAGGATTATTTCAGGATTAAAGAGTTTTTTTAATTACTTAATTTTTGAAGATTACCGCAAAACCAATCCGTTGGAGCTAATCGAAACACCCAAGATAGGGAGGAAACTTCCGGATGTATTATCGGTTCAGGATATTGATAGGCTGATCAGTGCTATACAATTTGATTCAGATACAGAAGAAAACCGATTATTGGTGCACCGAAATAAAGCTATATTGGAAACACTTTATAGTTGTGGACTTCGTGTTTCGGAGCTCATAACACTTAAAATATCGGATTTGTTTTTTGAGGAAGGTTTTATAAAAATTACCGGAAAAGGAAACAAACAACGGTTTGTTCCGATAGGCGAAAGCACTCAAAAGCATATCGAATTATATAGAAAAGAATGTAGATTTAAATTTATTCCACAAAAAGGATTTGAAGATACACTTTTTCTGAATCGTCGAGGCAGACAGCTTACTAGAGCTATGATTTTTACGATTATCAAAGAATTAGCTAATAAAATTGAGCTTAACAAGACTATTTCTCCTCACACTTTTCGACATTCATTTGCTACACATTTGCTCGAAAATGGAGCAGATTTGCGCTCCATTCAATTAATGCTAGGGCACGAATCAATTACGACAACCGAAGTCTATATGCATTTGGATCGAAAACACCTGTCTGATGTAATGAATAAGTTTCATCCAAGAAAATAATCATAGTAGTTAATAGCGTTGCGAGTTCGTGTGTTTACACTTAATTAGTCGAATAATTGGAGTAGTAAAGCAACGAAGGATTGCTAAAAAAAATGTATCTTTACCGACATATCTTTTAATCGAAATGTTATGGAAACAGGATACGAAAGCAATTATCTGATAGATAGGTTACCCAAACATCTTAAACAATTTATAAAACCGCAGGATTATGAAGATTATACTCCTATAAATCAGGCGGTATGGAGATATGTAATGCGTAAGAATGTCGACTATTTAGGTAGAGTAGCTCATGAGTCTTATTTAGAAGGACTTCGCAAAACAGGGATTTCGATAGAGTCTATCCCGAGTATGTATGGGATGAATCGCATTCTAAAAGAAATCGGATGGGCTGCAGTAGCTGTTGACGGATTTATTCCCCCTAATGCCTTTATGGAATTTCAGGCATATAACGTATTAGTAATCGCCTCTGATATTCGTCAGTTAGAACATATAGAATATACCCCCGCCCCAGATATCATTCACGAAGGGGCAGGACATGCTCCGATTATTGCTAATCCTGAATACGCAGAATACTTAAGGCGTTTCGGAGAAATTGGCTGTAAGGCAATTTCGTCTGCTAAAGATTATGAAATGTATGAAGCCATTCGTTTGCTTTCCATTTTAAAAGAGGCAGAAGGAACTCCTCAAGAAGAAATCGACAAGGCGGAAAAAGCAGTCGAAGAATTACAAAACAATATGGGAGATTTGTCTGAAATGGCAAAAATCAGAAACCTACATTGGTGGACTGTAGAGTACGGACTTATAGGAAGTGTTGAAAACCCGAAAATTTATGGAGCAGGATTACTGTCTTCTATTGGCGAAAGCGCATGGTGTATGACAGACAACGTAAAAAAGCTCCCTTATACTATTGAAGCTGCTGAACAAAACTTTGATATTACCAAGCCTCAACCTCAACTTTTTGTCACTCCAGATTTTGCTCATTTAAGTATGGTATTAGAAGAGTTTGCAAATAAAATGGCCTTGCGAACAGGAGGGTATAGCGCTGTCAAAAAACTTATAAATTCTAAGGCGCTCGGAACTCTCGAGTTGAGTACAGGTTTACAAATATCTGGAGTATTTAGTAATGCTATCAAACACAAAGGAAATCCAGTTTATATTCAAACTACCGGATCAACGGCTTTAGCTTATAGAGAAAAAGAAATAGTTGGACATTCAATAGAGTATCATTCAGAAGGTTTTGGTAGCCCAATAGGAACTCTTAAAGGAATCAATCTAGCTATTGAAGACATGAGCCCTAGAGATTTGATAGCTTATGATATTTATGAAGGGAAAAACGTAACTCTTGAATTTGAAGGAGATATTACGGTTAAAGGAGAAATTATTACAGGTTCGAGAAATCTTCAAGGTAAAATTATCTTGATTAGTTTCAAAAATTGTACAGTTACTCACGGAGATGAAATTCTGTTTAGACCTGAATGGGGAACTTATGATATGGCAGTCGGAAAAGAAATTGTTTCAGGTTTTTCAGGACCTGCAGATGTAGATAGTTTTGATATGATTACTCACATTCCGTCCTCTAAAACTATTAAAGCGAAAATGACTCCAGAGAGAGAAGAATTAGAAAGATTATATGCTGGGGTCAGAAATATTAGAGAAGGAAAACCTGCTTCGGTTACTCTTAAAGAAGCCTTTGGAGCAGTTTCGGCAAATCACCCTAATGATTGGTTGCTTTCGGTCGAAATAGCAGAACTAGCACATCAAGAAAATAATACTGATTTTGTAAATAAAGTGCTCAATCATCTCGAAAAAGTAAAGCAAAAACGTCCAGAGGTTATGCATTTGATAAATAATGGTCTGGATTTAATTTTTCAAAAAGAAAAGGTGTAAATAATTCATTATTGTAGAATTAAACTAAAAAAAGTACCTTTGCAGGGATATGACACAGATAAGCACTTCAAACGAAAAAAATCAGGAAATTGTAAAAACAGTTTTTACGGAATATCTTGAAAATAAAGGACATAGAAAGACTCCTGAACGGTATGCTATCTTGCAGGAAATCTATGATAGTCACGATCATTTTGATATAGAGTCGCTTTATATTAAGATGAAAAATAAAAATTATCGAGTGAGTCGTGCTACACTTTATAACACGATTGAGCTTCTGTTGGAGTGTGGTTTGGTTCGTAAACATCAGTTTGGACAGAATCAAGCACATTATGAAAAATCGTATTTCGACAAACAACACGATCATATTATTATTACTAATACTGGAGAAGTAATCGAATTTTGTGACCCTAGAATTCAGACTATAAAACAAACTATCGAAGACCTTTTTGGCGTTGATGTGCATAGTCATTCTCTTTATTTCTATGGAACAAAAAAAACAGATTCAGCAAACAACAACTAACACTAAAACTTATACAACACAATGACAGTAGATTTACTACTCGGATTGCAGTGGGGAGACGAAGGCAAAGGAAAAATTGTTGATGTTCTCACTTCAAAATACGATATTATTGCTCGTTTTCAAGGCGGGCCTAATGCAGGGCACACTCTCGAATTTGACGGAATCAAACACGTTTTAAGAACAATCCCTTCTGGAATTTTTCATAAAAAATCTATCAATATTATCGGAAACGGAGTAGTGATGGACCCTGTAGTTTTTATAAAGGAGATAGAGGGCTTAGAAAAGTTTGATATTGAGATTCATTCAAGATTACTTATTTCTAGAAAAACCCATTTGATTTTACCTACTCATAGACTTTTGGACGCAGCTTCTGAGGCTTCAAAAGGAAAGGCTAAAATTGGTTCTACTCTAAAAGGTATTGGGCCAACCTATATGGATAAAACGGGTAGAAACGGATTGCGAGTAGGAGATGTAGAGCTTTTAGATTTTAAGGAAAGATACCGCACCTTAGCAGATAAGCATGAGGCAATGATTGCTTTTTATGATGTGGATTTGCAATATAATCTAAAAGAAATGGAAGATGAGTTTTTTGCATCTATAGAAGAACTGAAAAAATTCACTTTTATTGATAGCGAAGACTATCTGAATAAGGCTATGAAAGAAGGGAAATCAATTTTATGCGAAGGAGCTCAAGGTTCTTTGTTAGATGTTGATTTTGGTACTTATCCTTTTGTTACTTCTTCAAATACAACTGCAGCTGGAGCTTGTACTGGGCTTGGAATTGCTCCCAATCGCGTACAGCAAGTTTTTGGAATTTTTAAAGCTTACACCACACGGGTAGGAAGTGGGCCCTTTCCGACCGAACTTTTTGACGAAATTGGAACTACGATGGCAAAGGTCGGAAACGAATTTGGTTCTGTAACAGGACGTGCAAGACGTTGTGGATGGCTTGATTTGGTTGCCTTAAAATATGCTGTTCAAGTAAATGGGGTGACAGAATTGTATATGATGAAAGGAGATGTGCTTTCAGGTTTTGAAACTCTTAAAGTATGTACCGCTTATAAATACAAAGGAGAAGTTATTAATCACTTCCCATATAATATTGAGCCTGAAAATGTGGAGCCAATTTATGTGGAGAAAAAAGGATGGAATACCGATTTAACCCAAATGACTTCTTATGACCAGCTCCCGCAAGAACTAAAAGATTATGTTTCTTTTATTGAAAGTGAATTGGAGGTTCCTGTTAAAATTATTTCGGTAGGACCTGATAGAAAGCAAACAATTAGGAAGTAAGATTGGTCAGAACAACATAGATTTAACAAAAAAACACAAGCCTTAAGCTTGTGTTTTTTTGTTATTTAATGAAGATGTTATTTGAAACCCTATTAGAAATGATTATTTCTTGACCATTTACCAATATTTTCATGGAGTTGTCAAACTCCTCTTTATCCAATATTTCAATCATTGAGCCCAACGAGATATTTTGTTTGTCTAAATATTGTAAAAATGATGTAGAACTATCGTTTACTCCTACAAAGGTAAGTTTTGTATGAAGTGATGCCTCAGAAAGCAATTGTCTTTTTATTTTTGGTAAATTCCCTTCCTTGTTTGGTATAGGGTCTCCGTGTGGGTCCTGGACTGGGAATTCCAAAAATTTATCGAGATTATCGATGAGTTTTTCAGAATTTATATGTTCTAATTGTTCGGCAATATCGTGTACTTCATCCCATTTGAACCCAAGTTTGCTTACTAAGAAAACCTCCCATAAACGATGTTTTCTGACGATATAAATGGCTTCTTTTCTTCCTTTTTCAGTAAGCTGAACACCTTGGTATTTTTTATAGAGAACCAAATCTTTGTCGGCTAATTTTTGAATCATATCAGTAACAGAAGACGGCTTGCTGTCCATCGCATTTGCAATGGCATTTGTGCTTATCCCTGAGTTAGAAAATAACGAAAGGTGGTAGATGATTTTTAGATAGTTTTCCTCCGAATTTGTCATGACCAATGGTTTTAGTTTAGACTGTATTTTATTCCTATAAAAAAGGTTTGAGGGCGAGTAGGTCCATAAATATAATTAGCATCTCTCAAGGCTCCTCTGTCAAAATCTTTTTGATAAGCATTAAACATGTTTTGAATCCCTGTATAAACTTGGATACAATTGTCTTTGATGTCAAAATCATAAGCGACTTTGATGTTGTTTTCAATAAAATCTTTTGCTCTTCTGATGATAGTGCGTTCTGTATCTGGATCAACAAGATGAGATACTTCCATTTTTCCGGTATAGACACCTGATAGCGAAAGAGTAAGTTCTTTAGTTGGATTATAGTTAAATGTGTAGTATCCGTATAATTCAGGTGTTCGGAGCATGTCTTTTGTAGTAATGATTTCTTGCTGATCTTCCGATTCCCAAATAACTTCGTCATCGGTATATTTTGCACTCTGTAATGTGGCTCCCAATTGGAAGTTTATCTTCTTTGAAACCGCAAAACTCGATTCAAGATTAAGTCCAGTTACACTGGCTCCAGAACCATTTCTTTTGGTTGCAATGGCAATTCCACTCGGGAGTTCCGTAGGGTTTGAAGTGATAAAAGCGTCGTTGAGTTTAGTGTGAAATCCTTCTAAAACGATATTGGTTTGGATATTTCCGATTGGTTTAGTGTAGTTCAAAGAAGCATTGAAGCTATTAGAGCGCTCAGTTTTCAGGTTGGGGTCTAATCGCGTAAATTTTGCAGAACCTCCTACTGTTTCAATATGTAGGTCTTCGTCAAAGGCTTGTGGAGCCCTGTATCCTTGGGAGAAAGAAGCGCGTGCTTTTAAGTAATCCGTAATCGAATACATTGCCGTTAATCTCGGAACAAAGACATTGATACTTTTCTTGTCTTCAAATGATTCGATGTCCAAATCGTATGTGCCTTTAATGTTTACATTGTCATATCTTGCTCCTACCAAGAAAGTCATTTTTTCGGTAGGTTTGATTTCTAGCTGAGAATACACTCCGAGGGTACCCACCTTTTGGTCAATTAAACGATTGTATCCAGGCATACTGTCTTCTACATTATTCATTTGATATTCTGACCCTGAAAGTAAAAGGAATTTATCATTGAATTCGTACGAATATTGCAACCCTCCGACTAGAGATAAATCGCTCGAATTTCCGTAGGCATTGATGGCTAAAATATCTTCAGGAGTTAGCACTTCGCCTTCCTGAAGCACTCTGCCTCCTCCTCCGTAATAGCTTTCCCGTTTAGCGGTTTGTGCAGAAGTATAAGCCGAGAATTTATGTTTAAAATCTGATGAGTATTTTTCGAAAGACAATCCTCCGCCTAGAATCTTATGATCTAATTGTTCGGTTATGTCGGTTTGATGGGCTGGTAGGTGAAGGTTATTGCCTCCTCTTCTAAATTCACTAATATTAAATATATTCAGTTTGATTTTACTCAGCTCGGAGGTATTCCAAAAGGCATCAAATCCGAAAGTAGTGTTTTTTAATTTTGTCATTTCCGAAAAACCATCTTGGTTAGCGTCAAAGG
This sequence comes from Flavobacterium suncheonense, assembly GCA_040392465.1. Classification (GTDB taxonomy): domain Bacteria; phylum Bacteroidota; class Bacteroidia; order Flavobacteriales; family Flavobacteriaceae; genus Flavobacterium; species Flavobacterium suncheonense_A. The sequence goes on along the minus strand of JBEBWA010000005.1, from coordinate 3,390 downwards.
GTTTTCTGTCGCGGTTATAAGCATAAAAACTCATTCCTTTTTCAAGGTCTTTGCTTACAATACTTCCGTTTAGGCTTAAAGTTCTGTCGGGAGAATCATAATCAATAAACGAATAATTTGTTCCGATTTCGAAGCTGTTTTCGATAGGGTCTTTAGTAATGATGTTGATAGTCCCGGCAATAGCACTACCTCCATAAAGAGCTGAACCTCCACCTCGGATAACCTCTACCCGGTCAATCATTGAAGAGGGAATCATATCGAGCCCGTAAACTCCCACAAGAGCAGAAAATATCGGACGGCTATTTATTAGTATTTGAGAGTAAGGGCCTTCAAGTCCATTCATTCTTACTTGTGTAAAACCGCAATTCTGACAATTAGTCTCTAATCGCAATCCTGGACTAAAATTCAATCCTTCCGAAAGACTCAAAGATTGAGTTGTTTCAAATGATTTGCTGCTAATTCTACTGACAATAACAGGAGAGCGATATTGTGGTACTTCACTTCGGGTTCCAGTAATTACAACTTCTTCAATGCTTAACAAATCCTCTTGTAGTTCGAAATTTCTTTCTAAAGTTTTATTTTCTACAATAGTTATGGTTTCTGTAATAGTTCTATATCCTATAAATGAAATAGAAATTTTATGATTTCCAACAGGGATATCTGTCAATGAATAATAGCCGTTAGAGTCAGTTTTAGTAGAGATACTATTTCCGATTAGGGAGATGGTTACATTTTCTAGTGTTCCGTCTGTTGTATTGATATTCCCTTTAATATGACCGGTTTGGGCTGTTAGGGGAGCCGATAATAATAGGAATATTATAAATAGGGTATTTTTCATTAGTTGAGTTAGTGAAATTAATTAGTTGTACGAAATTATAAATTTAGTTTAGACTAAAAAAATATTTTGACACTTATTTTGTAGTCGTGACAATTTATTTGTTATGATATTAGGAAGATAATTCCATTTGTAATTGTTTGATTGCCAATACTTAATTAATTATATAGTGTTTTGTCTATTTTGTTGTTTTTTTTTAAAATTATTTTGTTAATTGTGTTTATATGTATTGTTTTTTTAACTAAAAGGGTATTTCAAACACCCGAACCACTGATTTTTAGTATTTAGTTTTGTGAGTACAAATTGCATCCTTAACACAAACATGTTATTGTACTTGGGGAAAAATAATAAAATGAATGAGGTTAAGTTTACATTAGTTAAAAACAAAATTTAACAAAAAAGACAAGTTTTGATAACTCGTCTTTTTTTAGGAAATGATTTTGCTTCAGTCTTTTTATTGTTATTCTTTTCGTGGTCACAAAAGGTTTTTGTTCAGGTTTGTCGAGTAGAACCACTTTAGTTTTTAGAATAATTTAATATGGAAATTCTGATGAAAAAAAAATACGTATTGTTTCTTTTATTCTTGTCCGGAATATTATTCAATGTAAAATTGTCGGCTCAATGTAATGTTCAAGCATCAATTTGTCAATCAGGAACAGCAGGTCCCTTTATTTTTAGTACGCCTGGAACTCCTGTCGGAACATGTTTAGATTGGATTGGGAATTCAACTGCTTACATTACTTTATATATCACCCAAGGCGGACCTCTTAATTTACTTATTAATGGAGATGTAAATACAGGTTTTTTGGATGTTGCTATTTTCAATATTCCTGAAGGAATGTCTCCTTGTGCTTCAATTCTCGATCCTTCCAATCAATTAGGTTGTAATTATGCAGATTTTGCTAATGGATGTGTTCAGTTTGGAGCATCTTTTCCTTGCAATAGTTCAGTTCCAGCTCCTAATGTTGCTGCAGGAGACGTAATTATGATTGTTGTTGAGAACTGGAGTGACGGAAATGTGTCGGGTGGAGCTCCATCAAACAATTTTACTTTATCGTTGCATGCTATTGGTGCGCAAAGTGGGGTTCCTGATGTAACAATTACAGATCCAGGATATATTTGCTTTAATGATAGTCCCTCTCAATTGGAGATATCACATTTGGGTGGAGTGTGGTCGGGACCAGGAGTTTCCTCTTCGGGAGTATTTGATCCGTCGATAGCAGGAGTGGGAATTCATACAATAAATTATACACTTGGTGTCGATCCGTGTATTTCATCAACTAATATTGATATTACAGTACTTCCATCTCCCTCTGTAAGTTTAGCAAGTGATTCGGTTATTTGTTTAGGAGAGAGTGTGGAATTAACAGCTACAGCTAGCCCAGGAGTTAGTTACTTGTGGAGCACTGGAGAAACAACACCAACAATTACGGTTTCTCCTAACCTCACAACTGTTTATGAACTTACGGTAACAACAGAGGATGGTTGTGAGGATACAGATACAGTTACGGTAACTGTAAATCCATTGCCGATAATCGATGCTGGTTCGGATGTGATTCTTTGTGTTGGAGAGAGTACTGTTCTTACAGCTACTGGGAGTGGTGCGGGAACAGTAGATTATTTGTGGAGTACAGGCGAAACGACTTCAAGTATTACTGTTTCTCCTTTGGTGACAACTACTTATGAGGTTTTAATTTCCGATGCTAATGGTTGTGAGAATATAGATACAGTAACTGTAACAGTAAGTTCAGTAGATGTTGATTTAACACAGGATTTGACCATTTGTTATGGAGAGAGTACTACCCTTACGGCTAGTGGGGGAATTGATTATCTGTGGAATACGGGTGCTACTACTTCAAGCATTACCGTTTCACCACTCGCTACTACTACTTACGAAGTTTTAGTTACCGATATAAATGGCTGTGAGGATACAGCCACCGTTACTGTAACAGTTAATCCGCCTCCTTTGGCAGATGCAGGCGAAGATGTAGCTATTTGTATTGGAGAGAGCGTTACTCTTACAGCTAGTGGAGGAATACAGTATTTATGGGATACCGGCCAAGTATCCTCAAGTATTCCAGCCTTACCGAATGTTACCACAACTTCAAGTATTACAGTTTCTCCTTTGGTGACTACTACTTATGAAGTTTTAGTTACGGATACTAATGGATGTCAGAATACAGCTACGGTAACTGTAACGGTAAATTCAGTAGATATTGATTTAACACAGGATTTGACCATTTGTTATGGAGATAGTACTACCCTTACGGCTAGTGGAGGGATTGACTATCTGTGGAATACAGGCGAAACGACTTCCAGTATTACTGTTTCACCACTCGCTACTACTACTTATGAAGTTTTAGTTACGGATGCTAATGGCTGTGAAAACACAGCTACGGTAACTGTAACAGTTAATCCACTTCCTTTGGCAGCAGCAGGCGAGGATGTTGTTATTTGTTATGGAGATAGTACTACCCTTACGGCTAGTGGAGGGATTGATTATCTGTGGAATACAGGCGAAACGACTTCCAGTATTACTGTTTCACCACTCGCTA